>CAZZWS010000006.1:0-42532 GCA_964657795.1 Beijerinckiaceae bacterium | reverse complement strand
CCGCCTCCACTCGTGTTCTCCGTTCGGCAACAGGGCGTCAAGGAGAAAGTGGATTGACCGTTGGTTCCGCGTGCCGAAAACTCGCTCTCAAATCAACGTAGCGGAGCCAGTGGCTTTGGACATCAATTCGACGCACATCGCGCCTCTCCAAGACTCGCTTCCGGCGCGCATCGATCGCTTCTTCGAGATCAGTGCCAAAGGATCGACCGTGAGTCGCGAAATGTTCGCCGGCTTCTCGACGTTCCTCGCTCTCTCGTACATTTTCGTGGTGAACCCGGCGATCCTTGCGAACGCCGGCATCGACAAGTCGGTTTCGCTCTTCGCGACGATCGTCGTTTCAGCACTGACCACGCTCGCCATGGGGCTATGGGCTCGGCAGCCGTTCGTCGTTTCCACCGGTATGGAGATGAACGGTTACGTCGCGTTCTTCGCGGTCGGTGCCATGCACTTCAGTTGGCAGCAGGCGCTCGGCATGGTGTTCTGGGCCAGCGTGCTCATGATCGCCCTGACGCTGCTCCGGGTTCGCGAAGGCATCATTGACGCGATCCCCGCATCGTTGAAGGTCGGCCTGTCGTTCAGTGTCGGTGTCTTCCTGATCCTCATCGCGCTCAGCATCGGCGGCCTCGTAAGTTACCAGGGCTTGACCTTGAAGGCGTTCGGCGCGTGGTCGTCGCCCGCGGCCTATGCGCTGTACTTTGGCGCGGTCCTCGTGTTCGTCCTCGAGTGGATGAAGGTCAAGGGATCGGTGCTGATCAGCATTCTCGCGACGACGGCCGCCTACTACGCGCTCGGCTACGCCACGGTCTCACCGGCGACGCAGTCGTTCGCCCCAAGCATGTTCTCCGGCATAGGGGCGCTCGACCTTTCGGTGATCCTCGATCCCCGCGCGCTCAGCGTCGTCATCGTCCTGTTCGTGCTCGACTTCTTCGGCAGCGTGGCCAAGTTCATCGGTCTCACGATGAACACCAACATCATGGTCGACGGTCGGTTGCCGCGCCGCGATCGTGCGCTGCTGATCGACGGCGTCGGCAGCATGGGTGCCGCGCTCACGGGGACAACGAGCGTCGTCGCCTTCGTCGAAAGCGCCGTCGGCATCGGCAGCGGCGCGCGCACCGGGTTGGCTGCCGTCACCGCCGGCGTATTGATGCTCTGCTGCTTCATCGCCTTCCCGTTGATCCAGGCGATTCCCGTCGTCGCGACGACCGGGGCGCTGGTTTACGTCGGCGTGCGACTGTGCCCGAGCCGCTCACAATTCGGTTCGATACCGCTCGCCGAGCGCATTGCCCTCGCGAGCATGCCGATCGTCACCATCGCGACGTTCGCGATAGACAAAGCGATGCTCGTCGGCTTTGCGCTCTACATCGTCCTGAACGCGATGTCCGGCAAGAAGACCAATCCCTACCTCGTGGCCACCGCCGTCGTGCTCGCGATCGGCGTCGCGTTGCAGTTGGTCGCCTGAACCCTCACTCATCGGAAACAGCCATGCTGCTCGATCGCTCCGCCTGGTACGACATCGCCAGAGACACCAACTGGACGCCCGGCTTCGTCAGCGAGGACGAACTGTTCCCGCCGGTCCAGAGCGACGCGTTCGGCGTGTCGACGGCGGAATGGGAGACCTTCGACGAACCGTACAAGGTCTCGTATAGAGAGTACGTCAGCGTGCAACGCGAGAAGGACACAGGCGCCTATTCGGTCAAGGCGGCGCTCGCACGGTCGAAGTACTACGAGAACGCGAGCCAGTCGTATCTCAGCCTGCTCAAGCTGCACTACGCGTCGATCGCGTTGTCGGAGTACCAGACCGCGCAGGCCTGTTCGCGCATGGCCCGCTTCTCGAAGGCCCCGTCGATGCGCAACGTGGCGACCTTCGGGTCGCTCGACGAGCTGCGACACGCGCAGATCCAGTTGTACTTCCCGCATCAGCTGATCGGCATGGATCGTCAGTTCGACTGGTCGGTGCATGCCGCGCACACGAAGAACTGGGCGGTGCTCACGGCGCGCCACGCGCTCGACGACGTGATGCTGACGCACGACGCGATCACCACGTCCCTGATGCTGAACCTCGCGTTCGAGACGGGTCTTACGAACGTCCAGATGATCGGCCTGTCGGCAGACGCGGCGAACATGGGCGACTTCGTCTTCGCCAACCTCATCACGAGCATCCAGTCGGACGAGGCGCGCCACGCGCAGATCGCGTCGCCGTTGATCGAGATCCTGATCCGCAACGGCAAGAAGGATCAGGCGCAGCGGGCCGTCGACATCGCGTTCTGGCGGATCTGGCGACTGTTCGCGACGCTGACCGGCATCCCGATGGACTACTGGTTTCCGCTCGACAAGCGCGACCAGTCGTTCAAGGAGTACATGCACGAATTCGTGGTCGTTCAGTTCGAGCGTCAGCTTCAGGACCTTGGCCTGGATCGTCCGTGGTACTGGGACAAGTTTCTCGAGGACATCGAATCGCATCACCATGCGCAGCAGGCCGGCGTGTGGTCGTGGCGTCGCACCGTGTGGTGGAATCCGCGCGCCGGTGTCGGTCACGAGGAGCGTGCGTGGCTCGAAGAGAAGTATCCCGGCTGGAACGAGACGTTCGGTCAGTACTGGGACGTCATCATCGACAATCTGCAGAAGGGCGATGAGGAAAAGACCCATGCCGTCGGCATGTCGGCGTGCTGCAACATGTGCCAGTACCCGATCTCGGGCAAGGGAGGCTCGCAATGGGCCGCACGGCCGTATCAGCTCGAACACGACGACAAGTCGTACATCTTCTGTTCGGAGGTCTGTCGCTGGATCTTCGAGACGGAGCCCGAGCGCTACGCGGACTTCGCCACCATCTCGCAACGTCTCTACAACGGCGCCATTGTGGAGCGACCGGAGGGCGACCTGACGCCACCGACGCCGGACGAAATCCTGCGCTACATGGGCATCAATGTCATCAGCCAAGGCGGGCGGGACGCCGAGGACTGCGCGTGGATTGCCGACTACCCCGTCACCACGCAGAAGAGCGCATGAGGATCGTCCGATGAGTGCCATCGCCTTCATTTCCCGCATCCAGTTCGATCCCCACGTGCGGGTCACCGACGCCGACGATTCGTTCACGATGGATCAGCTGGCTGCGGCGTGCGCGGCCCTGGCGCTGAATCGTCAGACACGGCATCCGGAGATCGGCAAGCCGCTGCGCGTGCGACGGACCACCGAGGACGACAGTGGCGCGCTGCTGCCGCGCGAGATGACGATCCGGAATGCGGGACTGCGTCACTTCGACTGCATCGACGTTCTGGTCGCCTGAGGATGGAACTTAACGCTCCCGAAGCGCTGCGCGAAGTCGCGGACGGCCTTGACGGCTACGAGCGGGTCTGTCCCCTCGACGACGTCTGGCAGGGCGAGATGTTGCCGACGTCCGTCAACGGCGTTCCGGTGCTCCTGGTACACACCGACGCGGGCGGCGTCCACGCGGTCCAGGCGCATTGCCCCCATCAGGCGGTATCGCTCGCCGACGGTTCCCTGAACGGCGACGTGCTGACCTGCCCGATGCATCTGTGGGAGATGAACGTCGCGACGGGTCGGGGCGTGAATCCATCGCATGCCGAAATCGCGCGCTATCCGCTGAAGGTGATCGATGGCGCTGTCTGGGTCTCGTGTGCCGGCGTCGAGCCCAAACACTGCAGACCGTGAACACGAGGTAACGCGAATGTCGAAGGCAGGCAGGAACATGGCGGGACCGTTGCTTCGGGGTGGCGAGACGACCGCGGCCATCATCGACGCGATCGTCGAGGACAACCCAGACCGGGAAGTGCACGTCGACGATCACGGCGCCTACGTCCGTGTCGAGGCGGAGGGTGGCATGATCGTTCGACGCGAGACCATCGAACGCATGCTCGGGCGGCCCTTTCGCATGCAGGAGATCGAGGTGTATCTGACCGGCTTCTCCGGAAAGATCGAGACTACGCAGCACCACGTGCGCTGGTATTTCAACCAGCTGCAGGCCGTCGACTGAAGAGGAACCCATGCAGACCGACCACGATGTTTCGAAGCCGCTCAAGACGTGGAGCCATCTCGCCGCGAACCGGCGGCGTCCGACCGAGTACGAGATCGTCTCGACCAACCTTCTCTGGACCGACTGGGGCGACAAGCCGTTCGCGATGGGCCGCACCTTGCCGCTCAGCCAGTGGATGGTTACGAACCGCAACCGCAGTCCGCTCGTGCATGCCGACTGGGATGCGTTCCGCGATCCGGATCAGATGATCTATCGTACGTACAACACCATCCAGGATGGGCAGGAAGCGTACGTGGACGGGCTGCTGCTCGACCATCGAAAGAACGATCACGACAGCGCGCTGCCGCAGGCTTGGGTTCGTTCCCTCGGACGGTTCTACACGCCGGCGCGTTATCTGATGCACGCGGTCCAGATGTCGTCGAACTATCTGGTTACCGTGGCGCCGGCGAGCACCGTGATGAACTGCTTCATCTTTCAGGCCGGCGACTCGCTGCGCTGGCTGTCGCGGATCGCCTATCGGACCGCCGAGCTGCGCGCAGCTTTCCCCGATGCGGGTTTCGCGACCGGCGAGCGCGCGATGTGGGAGCGAGACGCGGCATGGCAGGGATTCCGCGAACTCGTGGAACGCTCGTTGACGAGCTACGACTGGGCCGAACAGTTCGTCGCATTGAACTTGGTCGTCAAGCCGGCGATCGATGCGGCGTTCTTGGGCGGTCTCGCTCAGGCCGGTCGCGCAAACCATGATTCGCTGACCGGCGTCCTCTGCGATGCCCAACTGATCGACAGCGAGCGTTGCCGGCGCTGGACTGCGGCGCTGTTGAAGTTCTCGGAGCAGACCGACGGCAATCGTGCGGTCATCGAGCGCTGGCTCGCTAAGTGGATACCGATCGGCGACGCGGCCATCGCCGCGTACTGCGACGCGCTCGACGACTCCGGCGCCACGACGGCGACGGCGCAGAAATCGGCCGCCAACCTGCGCGTGCTGATGGGCGCCTAGCTGCCACGGTTCGCGCCGGCAGCTTCCTCCAATCCCCGACGATAGTCCCGTGCTTACGATGGCACGGGACCGTTCGTGCCGACTATCCATGCCACTCGACCCCGTCATCACCGTCCAACCGACACCCACGTCCGAGGCACCGCTTCGGCGCGTCGAGAAAGCGACGTGCCGCATGTGCCATGGCGGTTGCGGCACGCTCGTCCATGTCGAGAACGATGTCGTGGTCAAGGTCGAGGGCGACCCGGACGACCCGGTTAATCTCGGTCGCCTCTGCACCAAGGCCGGCAAGGCGTCGATCGAGCAGCTCTACCATCCGAGCCGCATCGACCATCCGCTGATCCGGGTGGGACCGAAGGGCAGCGGTCAGTGGCGTCGCGCGAGCTGGTCCGAAGCGATCGCCTACGTCGCCGAACGCATGCAGGCGATCCGCGCCGAACACGGTGCCGAAGCGGTCGCCTTCGGGCGCGGCGTGTCGATGAACAACAACCAGATCGTCACACGGCTGGCCAATGTCTTCGGCACGCCGAACATCCTGTCGATCAACTACTACTGCTACGGACCGAGGGCGCACGCGTGCACGGTCACCGCGAGCGGCAAGCATGCGAGCCGATCGTGGGACACCGTCGCGGTCGCCGACCTGTTCGGCGAGCCGGCCTGCATCGTCGAATGGGGTTCACAGAAACGCATCAGCAACGACCACGGCTTCATCGGTCATACGCCGATGACGAACGCGCTCAAGAACAAGCCGGTCAGCATCATCGTCGACCCGCGCCGCCCGGTCTCGGCAGGCAAGGGGGACGTCTGGTTGTCGCTGAGGCCCGGCACCGACGCGGCGATGGCGCTGGCGTGGATCCACGTCATCATCCGCGACGATCTCTACGACCACGACTTCGTCGACCGCTGGTGCCATGGATTCGAAGAACTGAAGGAACGTGCGGCCGAGTACACGCCCGAACGCGTGGCCGCGATCACCGGCTGCGATGCGGCGAGCATCGAGACGGCGGCACGGCTCTACGCGACGACCAAGCCGGCCGCGATCGCCTGGGGCAACGGGATCGATCAGCTCGGCGTCAACACGACCCAGGCGACGCGTGCCGTCTTCCTGCTGATCGGCCTGACCGGCAACCTCGATGTCAAGGGCGGCAACTGCTTCTGGCCGATGCCCAAGCTCGGCGACGTCGAGATGCACGACCGATTGTCCGAGGAGCAGCAGAAGAAGCGCCTCGGTGCCGATCTGTTCCCGGCCCTCAACCTGCGGCCCACGATCTATGCGCACCCGCCGACGGCCTTCCGCGCGATGCTGTCGGGTGATCCGTATCCGGTGCGGGCGCTGCTCGTCGTCGGCAACAACCCGGCCGTCTGCTATCCCAACACGGATCACGTGACCGATGCGTTGATGGGCCTCGACCTGCTCGTCGTCAACGAGATCTTCATGACGCCCACCGCGTCGATGGCCGACGTCGTCTTTCCCGCCGCGAGCAATCTCGAACGCGACGAGCCGCGGCTGTACATGCACATCAAGCGCCCCGACGGCATGCTGCTCGACATGTCGACGCGCACCATGGCGCGTGTCGCCGAGCGTCGGTCCGACTGGGACATGATCGTCGACCTGGGTCAGGCGCTCGGCTATCACGACGAGTTTCCGTCGGTGCAGGCGCTGGCGGACCAGGCGCTCGCCGCGAGCAACATCACGTGGGACGACCTGCGCAACGCGAAGGAAGCGATCGTCGAACCGATGCGCTACCTCAAGTACGAGACCGAGGGCTTCGGCACGCCGACCGGAAAGTTCGAGCTGTATTCGACGATCTACGCGTCGTGGGATCGGGATCCGTTGCCGTTCTTCGAGGAGCCGCACATCAGCCATGCGAAGCGGCCCGACTTGGCCGAGCAGTTCCCGCTGATCCTGAACACCGGCGTGCGCACGCCCATGTATTGGGGTTCGAACGGTCATCCACTCGCCAGCCTGCGGCGGCAGATGCCGGAGCCGCTGATGGAAGTGCACGGCGATACGGCCCGCAAGGCCGGCATCGACGACCATTCGATCGCGATCGTGGAGACGCCGCATGGCAGCATGCAGTTGCGCGTGCGCTATTCCGATCGCACGCATCCGCTGGTCGTGTCGGTCCCGCACGGCTGGTGGGAACCGACGGCCGCGGCGCCTTACCGCGGCATCCTGGAACTGTGCTCCAACGTCCTGACAGACGACGACCCCGCGAACTGCGATCGCGTGATTGGAGCCAGCCCGCTCAAAGCGATCATGTGCCGGATCGCACCTCTTGGAGCCGTTCAATGATTCTCGAGATCGCGACCTTCACCATCCAGGAAGGCGCCGAGGCTGCCTTCATGCAGGCAGCCGAACAGGGCGTGGCCATCTTCGGTCGAGCCCCGGGTTGTCGCGGCATGCAGATCCGTCGCTGCGAGGAGAAGCCGACCGTCTTCGTGATGTTGGTGCAGTGGGAAACGCTCGAGCATCACACGGTCGACTTCCGGCAGTCCGAAGGCGTCAAGCAATGGCGCGCGCTGGTGTCGCCGTTCTGGGCCGGCCCGCCCGACATCGTCAATTTCAAAGCGGCCGTCGAAGGCTTCTGACGGCCATGTCCTATGTCGTCACCGACAACTGCCTCGACTGCCGCTTCACGGAATGCGTGACGGTCTGTCCGGTCGAGTGCTTCCATGCCGACGAGCGCCAGGTGTACATCGATCCGACGGTCTGCATCGACTGCGGCGCGTGCTCGCCGGTCTGCCCGGTCGAAGCGATCTTCGAACAAGGGGTCTTGCCCGCCGACAAGGCCGAATGGGCCGACATCAATGCCGAGAGAGCGGCGCGGCTGCCGGTTATCGCCGGCATGATGCCGGCCCTGCCGACGGCGAACGCCCGACGCGTCGCTCTCGGATTCTGAGCGGTCGATGCGGCGTGCCGTCGCGATCGTCGGAGCCGGCCCCAGCGGCTTCTACTCTGCCGAGGCATTGTTGCTGTCGGGCAATGCCATCGACGTGCATGTCTTCGACCGCTTGCCGGTACCGTACGGACTGGTCCGGCACGGCGTGGCGCCCGACCACCAAAAGCTCAAGCAGGTCACGACGGTGTTCGAGCGCATCGCGGGGCATCCCGGGTTCGCGTTCTTCGGCAACGTCGCGATCGGCGAGTCGCTCCACGTCGATGATCTGCTCGACGCATACGATGCGGTGATCCTCGCGACGGGCGCCGAGTCCGATTCGTTGCTCGGCATCGCGGGCGAAGAACTGGCCGGCGTCCATGCGGCGCGTGCATTCGTCGGCTGGTATAACGGCCATCCCGATCTCGCCGACGCGACCTACGACTTCGATCACGAAGACGCCGTCGTCGTCGGTCACGGCAATGTCGCGCTCGACGTGGCTCGCATGCTCGTCGCGCCGGTCGACTATCTCAAGACGACCGACATCACGCCCGCCGCTCTCGAACAGTTGTCGACCAGCCGGATCCGCCGCGTGCATCTGGTCGGGCGCCGCGGGCCCGCGCAAGCCAGCTTCGCGGACAAGGAGTTGCGCCACCTGAGCGAACTGGATTTCTGCGAGCTGGTGGTCGATGCCGCTGCTCTGGAACTCGGTATCGCGTGCCGCGACGAGTTAGCGGCGAAGGGCAGCGCCGACGCCGTTCGAACGGTGGACCTGTTCCGGCGTTTCGCCGCGGGAGCACGCGGCGCTCATGCCCGCTCGCTGCGGTTTCATTTTCTGCGCAGCCCGGAAAGGATCGAGGGCATGGGCCGCGTTGAGCGCGTCGTGCTTCGCCGCAACGTGCTCGACGGCGATCCGTTCGCGCAGCGCGCGGTGCCCGGCGAGACGTCGACGACGATCGACTGCGGTCTGCTGCTTCGGAGTGTCGGCTATCGCACGTTGCCGATCGCAGGCGTGCCGTTCGACGCGCGACGTGGCCTCATCCCGAGCCAGGATGCCCGGGTGATCGACGACGACGGCGAAGTCGTCCGACGTCTCTACGTCGCGGGCTGGGCGAAGCGCGGTCCCACTGGCATCATCGGCACCAATCGCGCGTGCGGCGTGGCGACCGCCAGCGCCGTGCTCGAAGACATGGCCGGCACGGATATTCGCGACGCTTCCGCCGGCGACGCGCTTCGTTCCCGACTCGACGACCATCGAGCCGGACGTTTCAGCTTCGAAGACTGGCGACGGATCGATCGCATCGAGCGCGAGCGCGGCACCGCGCTCGGCAAGCCGAGGCTGAAGTTCACGACCCGGGCCGACATGCTCGAAGCACTCGGCCGCTGAGCCGAAGGTCGCACGGCTCGTCCGGTCGGTGAGCACAACCCGCGCGCTGTTGATCATTCGGCAACGGTGTGTGCCGAACAAAGTGGATTGCGCACGCGGGACCGATCGCGAACACTCGGTTCATCGAAGCGTTCCGACTCGGCCATGAAACGTCAAATGCACATCGGGCTGTTTCTGCTCGGCACCGGCAGCCACACGGCGGGCTGGCGTTACCCAGGCGCGTACGACAGCTTCCAGGACCTCGAGGTCATCAAGGACATCGCACGCATCGCCGAACGCGGCAAGCTCGACATGATCTTCATGGGCGATCATCTGAATGCCGACATCGGTTCGCATCCCTCGTTCACGGTCAGGCTCGAACCGCTGACGATGCTGGCCGCGCTTTCGACCAGCACGACGCACATCGGACTGGGCGCCACGCTGTCCACCACCTACAGCGATCCTTTCTCCGCCGCGCGCGTCTTCGCGTCGCTCGATCACATCAGCGACGGGCGCGCCGCGTGGAACGCGGTGACCACCGCGAACGCCGCCGCCGCCGCCAACTTCGGCACGGTCCATCCGGAGCATGGCCGCCGCTACGAGATGGCCGGCGAATTCGTCGACGTCGTGCGAGGCCTGTGGGATTGCTGGGACGACGATGCGATCGTGGCCGACCGGGCGACCGGCCAGTACGTGGACGCGTCGAGGATCCGCTCGCTCGACCACGAGGGAAGCTTCTTCAAGGTCAAAGGCCCGCTGCATATCGGTCGGCCGCCCCAGGGTCATCCGGTGATGATGCAGGCGGGCGGATCGGAAGCCGGCCAGATGCTCGCCGCCCGCACCGCAGACGTCGTGTTTTCGGTCGTTCAGGACTTCGACGAGGCCAAGGCCGCGTACACCTCGTTGAAGACGAAGGTGCCGCTGTTCGGTCGCTCGCCCGACGACGTCAAGTTGCTGCCGGGCGTGATGCCGGTCATCGGACGCACCGACAAGGAGGCGTTCGAGCGCCTGGCCGTGCTGCAGGACTTCATCGCATCCGGAAAGAACATCGCCGTGTTGTCGGAGCGGCTGGGGGTGGACCTGTCGGGCTACGACCTCGACGGTCCGATCCCCGACCTCCCGTCGTCGCAGTCGCACCACGGCTTCGCGCGGGTGCTGCTGTCGAAGGCGAGGCGAGACGGCATGAAGCTGCGGGACCTCTACAACCTCGCGGTCGCGGCGCGCGGCCACTGGATCCTCTGCGGCGGGCCCGAGACCATCGCCGACACGTTGCAGCAGTGGTTCGACGAGGGAGCGGCCGACGGCTTCGTGATCATGCCGCCCTACTTTCCGGGCGCCTTCGACGAGTTCGTCGACCTCGTCATCCCGATCCTGCAGGAACGAGGGTTGTATCGACGGGAATACAGCGGCACGACGCTGCGCGACCACCTCGGCCTGTCGCGTCCCGACCTGGTCGCCGAAGCGGCCTGAAGACGGCACCGACCGATGACCATCCTGATCCAGGGTCTCCGACAGGAGTACATCGCCGCGCGCGGCGATCGTGTGCTCGCGCTCGACAACGTCAATCTCGAGATCGGCGACAACGAATTTCTCGTCATCGTCGGACCCAGCGGCTGCGGCAAGACGACGTTGCTGCGCATCCTTTCCGGCTTGTTGAGCCAGAGCGCCGGTCGTGTCTCGTGCGACGGGCGGACGGTCGCCGGCCAGCGGCGCGACGTCGGTGTCGTGTTCCAGGAAGCTCGGCTGCTGCCCTGGTTCACGGTGCTCGCGAACGTGCTGTTGCCGGTGCGCGTCCAGCACCGGCGTAGCGACGAGTTTCGGGCGCGGGCGGAGGAGCTACTCGATCTGGTCGGGCTTCGGCAGTTCATGCATCGCTATCCCGACGAACTATCGGGCGGCATGCAGCAGAGGGTCGCGATCTGCCGTGCATTGATCCACGACCCGACGCTGCTGTTGATGGACGAGCCTTTCGGTGCGCTCGATGCTATGACCCGTGAAACGATGAATCAGGAGCTGCTCAATATCTGGCGGGCACGGCCGAAGACCGTCGTCTTCATCACGCACAGCATTCCCGAAGCGGTCTTCCTCGCCGATCGTGTCGCGGTGTTCTCGCCGCGGCCGGGCCGGCTGTCCGCGCTGATCGATGTCCCGCTGCCGCGCCCGCGCACGCTCGGAATGATGAGCGACCTGCGCTATGTCGACGTCACCGCTCGCCTGCGCTCGATGTTCACGTCGCACTCGGCTTTCCATTGAGCGGGTCCGACGCGTCGGTTAGAACGCCAGTCCGAACGCCGATTCGTCGCCTGGGGGCGCCGGTGGTGGGCGCAGCCACGTTGCTGGTCGTCTGGGGTCTGTGCGTGCGGACCCTGCACGTTCCCGCCATCGTCTTCCCCGGACCCGAGGGCGTGATGCTGGCGTTATGGAACGGTCTGTTCGTGGACCGCATCCTGTGGCCCCACATCGCGCTGACGCTTTACGAGGCACTGACGGGGTTCGCCATCGGTGCGATGGTCGGACTGTTCCTCGGCGTGCTGATCTCGGAATGGCCGGTCGCCGGCGTCGTCGTGCAGCCCTACGTGATCGCGTTCCAGAACATCCCGAAGGTCGCGGTCGCGCCGTTGTTCGTCATCTGGTTCGGCTTCGGTGTGGGCTCGAAGATCGCAATCGCTGCGACGATCGCCTTCTTCCCGGTCGTGATCAATGTCATCGCTGGCCTGCGTTCGACCGATGTCGGGCGGCTCGAGTTGATTCACGTCTTCGGCGGCGGCCGCGGCGCCAAGTTCTTCCTCGTGAAGCTGCCCTCCGCGCTGCCATTCTTCTTCGCCTCCCTGGACATCGCGATCGTCCTCGCGATCACGGGAACCATCGTTGCCGAGTTCGTCGGGGCCAGGCAGGGACTCGGTTACCTGATCATGCAATACAACTTCACGCTCGACATGAACGGCATCTTCGCCGCGCTCATCGTGCTGTCCACCATGGGCTATTGCCTGCATCTGCTGATGCGCTGGATCGCAGGCAAGGCGATGTACTGGAACCGTCGGGTCGGCACGATCAACACCACCCGCTAACCACTCTTCTCACTCGGAGTCCCCATGTCGTCGACGCCCATTGGCCAGCTCGCACGAGCTTGTCGTCTCTTCGTCGCACTCGCGGTCGCCCTCATGCTGGCCCCGGCCTCGGCGCAGGAGCGCACGAAGATCACGTTCGCCATCTCGTACTCACCGATGGGGGCGATGGCGAGCTATCTGTATCCGGCGGCCATCCTCAAGTTTTGGGAGCAGGAAGGCCTCGACGTCGACCTGATCACGACGCAGGGTACCGGGCAGGTACTGCAGATGCTCGCAGCGGGCAGCGTGGACATGGGCCTCGCGAACCCCGAGCCCTACATCGTCGCGCGCAGCACGCAGAACCTGCCGGCGCGGTCGGTCGGCACCATGGGAACGATCTCGACCTGGTCGGTCGGCGTATTGCCCGGCAGCGGCGTGACGTCGATCGAGCAGCTCAAGGGAAAGAGCGTCGGCGTGACCAGCCTCGCGTCGGGCGGTGTCTATTTCCTGAAGGCACGGGCGATCGAATCCGGACTGGATCCCGAGAAGGACATCACGCTCGTCCCGGTCGGTTTCGGCGCCTCGGCGAACGACGCCGTGGTCAGCGGCAAGGTCGATGCGATGCTGCTCTGGCGCAGCGGCTTCACCACCGTCGAGAACACCGGCACGAAGTTTCGCTACCTGCCGCGCGCCGAGTGGGAGGACCGCGTCTATTCGTTGTTGACGCTGGCTTCGACCAGGCTGATCGAGTCGCGGCCCGACGTCGTCGCAAAGGTCCTGCGCGGCATCGCCAAGTCGTTCGAGTTCGCCGCCGCGCGTCCCGAGGCCGCTGCGATGATCTTCGAGCAGGCCTATCCGGCCAATGTGTCGCGCAGCGTCGATGCCAGGACGAATTTCCAGAACAACGTACGGCTGGTCCAGGCGACGCTGACGGACGGCGGGCTGATGTCGTCGCGCTTTCCGAAGCCACCGGCGCGTCTGTGGGGCGCACAGGGCCCCGACAACTGGGCGGCGATCCAGGACTACCTGATCAAGACGGGCCTCATCAAGCAGGCGCTCTCGGCCGACGCTCTGTTCACCGACCGCTTCACCACCGAAGCCAACCAGTTCGATCACGCGTCCGTGGTCCGACAGGCGCAGGGCGTGGCGGTCCCGTACCTGAAATGAATCAGTTCGCTCGCGTGGTACCGGTCTCCGCGTTGCGGCAGCAGGTTGCGGAAGAAAACGAGCGTCAGCTACGCGTGAAGCTCGCGGCCGCATACCGCCTCTTCGCGCACCTCGGCTGGGACTACCTCGTGTTCAGCCACATCACCGTCCGGGTGCCGGGACCGGAGCGGCACTTTCTGATAAACCCGTTCGGCCTGCGCTTCGACGAGGTCACGGCGTCGAACCTCGTGAAGATCGACTTGCAAGGCAACATCGTCGGGCCGAGCGAGCATCCGGTCAATCCGGCCGGGTTCATCATTCATGGCGCGATCCACGAGGCGCGCGACGATGCGCATTGCGTCATGCACACGCACACCATCGCGGGCATGACGATGGCGGCTTCGTCGATGCCGCTGCGCGCCGTGGACTTCGCCGGCGCGGCGATGATCGATCGCATTGCCTATCACGAATTCTCGGGCGTGCATGCCGATGCGTCCGATTGCGAGGCACTGGTTCGCAACTTGGGCGACAAGAACTTCATGGTGTTGCGCAACCACGGCCTGCTGTCGTGCGGTGACACCATCGCAAACGCGTTCAAGCGACTCCACTACCTCGAGACGTCCTCCCGCATCCAGGTCGCGGCGATGGCGATGAACGCGCCGCTGGTCGAGGTGCCTGCGGCGATCGCACGCGAGCATGCGGAAGTCCTCGAGCGCGACGATCAGGGACAACTGGCGTTCGACGCCTACATGCGGCTGATGGACCGGATCGACCCTTCGTATCGCAACTAAACGCGTGGACCTGGCTGTTCTCTTTTTGGCAACGGTGTGTGCAAGACAAAGTGGATTGCGCCTCTCGCGTCCCTGTTGAACACTCGCCCGGCAGTTCTCGTCGATTCTCGGTTCGGGGCAATCATGAAACGCCAGATGCATCTCGGCCTGTTCCTCAACGGTACCGGCAACCATCCGTCCGGCTGGCGCTACCCCGGGGCGTTCGACAGCTTTCAGAGTCTGAAGGTCGTGCAGGCCATCGCACGAGGCGCCGAGCGCGGCAAGTTCGACATGATCTTCATGAGCGATCACCTGCACGCCGACCCGCAAGCTCACCCGTCGTTCATCGTACGCTTCGAACCGCTGACCATGCTCGCGGCGCTCGCGACGACGACCACCCACATCGGGCTCGGCGCCACCATCTCGACCACCTACAGCGATCCGTTCACGGTCGCTCGCGTGTTCGCGTCGCTCGACCACATCAGCCGCGGCCGTGCCGCGTGGAACGTCGTCACCACCTCGCACCCGGGGGCGGCTGCGAACTTCGGAACGGAGCATCCGGACCACGCCCGTCGCTACGAGCGGGCGGGCGAGTTCGTCGACGTCGTCACGGGCCTCTGGGACTGCTGGGACGACGACGCGATCGTCGCGGATCGCGCGACCGGCGTGTACATCGAGCCGACGCGCGTGCGCAGCCTCGATCACGACGGCCAGTTCTTCAAGGTCAAGGGTCCGCTGCACATCGGACGCACGCCGCAAGGCCGCCCGCTCGTGTTGCAGGCGGGAGGATCCGAAGACGGTCTGGAGCTGGCCGCGCGGACCGCGGACGTCATGTTCTCGGCCGTGCAGGACTTCGACGAGGCGCGTATTGCCTACCGCGCGCTCAAGGACCGACTCGCGAAGTTCGGCCGCGGCCGCGACGATGTCGCGCTGCTGCCCGGCGTCATGCCGATCATCGGCCGCACCGACCAAGACGCATACCGGCTGCTCGAGGAACTGCAGGGACGCGTCGACAACGGCGTCGCCATGGCCATCCTGTCGGAACGCCTGGGTCGCGACATGACCGGCTATGACCTTGACGGCGTCATCCCGGATCTGCCGCTGTCGGATAGTTCCCACGGCTTCGCCCGAGTATTGTTGTCGAAGGGCCGTCGCGACGGCATGACGCTGCGACAGCTCTACCACCTGACCGCGATGGCTCGCGGTCACTGGGTCCTGTGCGGCAGCCCCGAGACCATCGCCAACACCCTGCAGGAATGGTTCGAGGGCGGCGCGGCGGACGGCTTCATCGTCATGCCCACGCATTTCCCCGCCGCGCTCGACGAGTTCGTCGACCAGGTAGTGCCGATCCTGCAGCAGCGCGGACTCTTTCGCACCGAGTACGAAGGCACCACATTACGGGATCACTTCGGCCTCGCGAGGCCCGCGCTCGCCACGCTGCCCGAGAGGGTCGCGGCATGAGCGGCCTCGTGACGGCGCAACTCTTTCGCGACGGCATGGGGCGCTTGGGTTCCGGCGTCTGCATCGTCACGAGCGACGGCGTATGCGGGCGCGTCGGCTTCACGGCTTCGGCCGTGTGCAGCGTCAGCGACTCACCGCCGACGTTGCTGGTCTGCCTGCAGCGCACCTCGTCGGCATACGAAGCGGTGATCGGGAACGGCGTCGTCTGCGTGAACACGCTCGATCACGACGGGCTACCACTGTCGCGGTCGTTTGGCGGCAAGACGCCGGCCCACGAGCGGTTCGGGATGGCGAGCTGGAGCCTCCTCGAGACCGGGGCACCCGTGCTCGAGAGCGCCCCGGTCGCGTTCGATTGCCGCATCACTCACAGGGTCGCCGTCGCCACGCACGACGTGCTGTTCTGCGAAGTGGTCGCGATGCAGGCGTCGGACACGGCGCACGGCGCGCTCGTCTACTTCGATCGCCGTTATCACTTGTTGCATGCCGGTACCGCGGCACAGGCCTGATCCGTCGTCACGCGCCAGCAACCTCTTCTTCCATCATCTGCCGCCCCGGGCGAAAGCGGAGTTCATCACATGTTCGAAACGCTTCATTCGGCAAACTCGCATCCGTCGTCGAAGTCGACGTTGCTGTCGCTGCTCGCGGTGCTGGCTTTCGCCGTGCCGTCGTTCGTCACCGCGAAGACCGTCAAGATCTGCGCGGTGCTGCCGACCTCCGGCCCGAGCGCCGCGGTCGGGATCGGCATGATGAATTCGATCGACCTCGCCGTGAAGCAGATCAACGCGTCCGGAAAGATGGGGGACATCACTCTCGAACTGGTCAAGCTCGACGATGCTTCGCAGGCGGCCACCGGCGTCAACGCCGTCATGCGTGCCGCGGCCGATCCCGAAGTGATCGCCTGCTCGGCGCACTGGAATTCGCCGGTCGCGATGGCCACGCGCGACGTCTTCCATCGCAACGGCCTCGCCAATCTGACGCCCGCTTCGATCGTCTGGAAGCTCACCGCGGAGCAGCCCGGCGACGAGATCTTCCGCATGGCGCCGCCCGACACCTGGCAACTGCAGATGGCATCGCGCTATCCGGTGGAGCTCGGCAGGAAGACTTTCTTCCTCATCGACGACAACACGGAATATGGCAAGTCGCTCGTCAACGAGCTCGAGAAGAACGCAACGGCGCTGGGCGCCCGGAAAGTGGGCTCGGACAGCATCGCCGTCGGCGAGAAGGACTTCACGTCCGTGCTCACGCTGGCCAACTCGACCAAGCCCGACTTCATCTTCTTCGGTGGCGTGACGACGGAGTCGGCTCTGATCCGCAACCAGATGGTGAGGCTCGGCATGTCCGCGATGTACTACACCGGATCGGGGACGATGTCGCCGACGTTCATCTCCATCGCCGGTCCCGCGGCCGAAGGCGCGCAGGCGTTCTTCTACGGCCTGCCGTACTACTCGTATCCGGGCGGCCGAAAGTTCATTGCCGACTACGCGAAGGCCGGCTACGACAAGCCCTACGAGACCTACGGGATGCTCTCGTACGCGGCGGGCGAGGTGCTGGCCGAGGCGATCCTGAAGGCCGACAAGGCGGGCAATCTCACGCGCCGCGGCGTCATCGATCAACTCAAGAGCACCCAGTTCCAGACGGCGATGGGCCCTGCGGCCTTCCCGAAGCCGGGAGACATCAAGGAGCGCGTGATGGGTTACTACGCGGTCTCCAACGGCAAGTGGGTGATGACGCACATCAGCGAGCAGGGCGGAGCGGTGCGTAAGCTCGACCAGCCGCTCGCCCTCGAAAGCGCGAAGCCCTGAGCGAGAGCGATCTATGCTCGGGCAGCAGATCGTCAACGGGCTCGTCCTCGGCAGCATGTATGCCCTCATTGCGGTCGGCTTCACGCTGTACTTCGGCGTGCTCAACCTGATCAATCTCGCGCATGGGGCGCTCTACATGCTCGGGGCCTTCGCGGCTCTCACCATCTATCGGCTTTGCCAGGCGGCGCAGTTGCCCGCCGCGTGGTCGGTCGTGTTGATGGCCGGCGGAGCGATCCTGATCTCGGGACTCGTCGGCATGGTCGTCGAACGCATCGCCGTCCAACCGCTGCGACGTGCGCCGCCGCTGGTCTTCCTGATCACGTCCGTCGCGGTGGGCATCGTCCTCGAGGAACTGGTCATGCACTTCTATCCCGACGGTGCGAATCCGCAGGTCTTCCCGGACCCCTTCGCCATGCGCAACGTGCGCGTCGGCGGCATGGTCATCGGCTACATCCAGTTCTTCCTGATCGGCACGGCGATCTTCTCGATCGGGGCGCTGCACTGGATCATCCGGCATACCGACCTCGGTCGGGCGATCCGGGCGGTGACCGCCGATGCCGGCGGCGCCCAGATGATGGGCATCGACGTCAATCGCACGATCAGCCGTACCTTCTTCATCGGCTCCGCTCTCGCCGCGGTCGGCGGCGTGATGGAAGGGATGAACTTCGGCTCGGTGATGTTCACGATGGGCTTCGTCGCAGGCATCAAGGGCTTCACGGCCGCCGTCATCGGTGGACTCGGCAACGTCTACGGCGCCCTCGCCGGCGGGGTCGTGCTCGGCATGGTCGAGGTCCTGGTCAGCGGCTACATCCCGGGCGGCGGTGCGTACAAGAACGTCGTGACCTTCGCGTTGCTGATCTTGTGCCTGGTCTTCCGGCCGCAGGGCCTGCTGAGTCGGCGGCTCTGATGGCTGCCGACGCGCCCATCCTTCGGTCGCGCGTGCGGCTCGCGCCCGAGACGCTTTCCGGGTTTGCCGGCCACGAGGTTGCGACACGGGGGAGGTCGGTTGCGGGCGCGCTCGTCGTGCTGCTGGCGGGATTCGCGCTCGTCGTGGTGGGCATGCGCATCAACGACGCGCGTTACGTGGCGACCTACTACTCGGTGCTCGGGGTCTTGGCGGCCACGTGGTCCCGCATCGCTCCGCACGTCGCGTTCCTGGTCAGGGCCGTCCGTCGAGAGCGTGTCCTGATGAGGGTCGGCATCGTCGGCTGTGCGGCGATGTTCCCGCTGTTCACCAACGACGCCTACCAGTTGCACATGCTGGCGCTCGCCGGTCTGTTCGCGCTGATGGCGATCGGCCTCAACGTGACCACCGGGTTCGCGGGCCTCGCCGAGTTCGGCTACGTCGTCTACTACGCGATCGGCGCGTATACGTCGGCGCTGCTCAACGTGAAGTTGGGACTGAACTTCTGGTTCTGCCTCCCCGTCGCCGGGCTCGTGACGGCCGCGATGAGCATGGCCGTCGCATTCCCCGCCGTCCGCGTGACCGGCCACTACCTCGCGCTGGTCACGCTCGGCTTCGCCTTCATCGTTCTCCAGCTGATCACCAACCTGCAATGGCTGACCGGTGGTCCATCGGGGGTCGGTGGGATCCGACCACCGTCGATGTTCGGACACGGCTTCGATGCTCCGATCGACGTCGGCTGGGTTCATCTGCCATACCAGGGCAACTTCTACTACCTCGTCCTCGCGCTGCTGTGTGCCGCGGTCTACGTCTGCAGTCGCCTTCTGAACAGCCGATGGGGCCGGGCATGGAATGCGATGCGCACGGACGAAGTCGCCGCCCAGGCGAACGGCTTGAATCTCATGCAACTCAAGCTGCTGGCCTTCGGGACCGGGGCGAGCTTCGGTGGCTTGGCGGGATCCGTGTACGCGCACATGATCGGCTTCATCGATCCGACGACGTTCCGCTTCATGGATTCGATCTTCCTCCTGGCGATCGTATCGATCGGCAACTGGCGCATCGGCGGGGTCGTCGCGGCAGGCCTGCTGTTCACGATACTGCCGGAAAAATTGCGGGCCTTCGACGACTGGCGACTCCTGATCTTCGGCGGGCTGTTGCTGCTCATCATGATCACGCGAGGCCGTCGCATGCTCGGCAATACGCACTGATCATGAACCCGCCACCGCTGCTGTCCATCCGACGACTGGGTCGCTACTTTTCCGGACTGGTCGCTCTCGACGACGTGAGCTTCGATGTCGAGCGGAACGAGATCGTCGGGCTGATCGGCCCGAACGGAGCGGGGAAGACGACGCTGATCAACCTGATCACCGGGATCACGACGCCGAGCGCTGGCGACGTGCTGCTCGGCGGGCGCTCCCTCGTCGGGATGAAGCCGCATCGCATTGCCCACCTCGGCATCGCACGGACCTTCCAGCACATCCGCCTGTTCACCGACATGACGGTGCTGCAGAACGTCATGCTGGGTCTCCACATGCAGATGAAGGCGGGCTACTGCGCGAGCGCGTTCGGCTGGCCGACGGTGGCCGCGGAGGATCGCTGGGCCGTTGCCCACGCGATGGAGATCCTCGATCGCGTCGACCCTGCGCTCGCGGCAGTGCATGCGACGCGTTGCAGCGAATTGCCCTACGCCGACAAGCGACGACTCGAGATCGCCCGGGCTCTGGCGACGGGACCGAGCCTGCTGCTGCTCGACGAACCCGCAGCCGGCATGGCGCCGCGCGAGATCGACCGCCTCACCGCGGACCTGCGCAAGCTCAAGAGCGAGCACATCGCGGTGATCGTCATCGAACACAAGATGAAGCTGATCGAAGGCATCTGCGACAAGGTCGTGGTCCTGGACCACGGTCGGAAGATCTTCGAAGGTTCGTTCGACGTGGTCCGTCGCGATCCCGCCGTGGTCATGGCCTATCTCGGCAAGAGCTATGTTGACGCTGCAGCGGCTTGAGTCGGGCTACGGTTCGGCCCGCGTGCTGCACGGGATCGATCTCGAGGTCGACGCCGGCGAGGTGGTGTGCCTGCTCGGCAGCAACGGCGCCGGCAAGACGACCACGCTGATGACCATCCTCGGACTCGTGCGCGCCACCACGGGCGAGATCCGCTTCTGCGGAGAACCGCTCAAGGGTCTGTCGACCTCCGACATCGTGCGTCGCGGCCTGGCGATCGTTCCGGAGGGGCGCCGCGTGTTCGGTCCGCTGAGCGTCCTCGAGAACCTGAAGATCGCGGCTTCCGCACGCGGGCTGGACGCCGGTCGCATGTCCATCTACGGACCGGTACTCGAGATGTTTCCCGATCTGCGCGACCGCATGACGCAGCTCGCCGGCACGATGTCGGGCGGCCAGCAGCAGATGCTCGCGATCGCACGCGCGCTCGTGACACAGCCGCGCATGATCCTGATGGACGAGCCATCGATGGGTCTGTCGCCGGTCGTCGGTGAACACGTGTTCGACATCATCGGGCACATCCGCGACCAGGGCGTCGCGGTCCTGCTCGTCGAGCAGAACGCGAATGCGTCGCTCGGCGTGGCGTCGCGTGGTTATGTGCTGCAGTCGGGGGAGATCGTCGTGTCGGGCGACGCGGCGCATCTGCGCCAGTCGCGACAGGTCCAGGAAGCCTATCTGTGAAGGTCGCCAGTCACTCTCGGCTGCAGGCGGCCTGGATGCTGTACTTCAACGAGGTCGCGAAGTGCCTCTCCATCCGGGAGGCCGCACGGCGGCTCGACGTGTCGCCGTCGGCGATCAGCCGGCAGATCAAAGAGATCGAGGAAGTCATCGGCAGCACGCTGCTGGAGCGCGTTCCCGGCGGTCTGCGGCTGACACCGGCCGGCGAACTGGTGGCCGGTCACGCGGCACAGATGCTGCACGACCT
This sequence comes from Beijerinckiaceae bacterium, assembly GCA_964657795.1. GTDB lineage: Bacteria > Pseudomonadota > Gammaproteobacteria > Burkholderiales > Burkholderiaceae_D > CAHJXF01. The sequence continues at coordinate 21,247 of CAZZWS010000006.1, read as the reverse complement.
CGAGCGCATGAACGAATCGGTCGACGAGTTGCGCGGTCTGCGCCAGGGCCATGTCCGCATCGCGGCGATCCAGGCCGCGTCGGCAGAAATCGTTCCGCGCATCCTCGCCAGGTTGACCGACAGGCCCGCGCGCATCACGTATGGCCTGCGATTCGAGAGCTCGAGCGAGGTCGTCCGCCAGTTGTGTGAAGGCGAGGCCGACATCGGCATCTCGTTCGAGTCGTACGCGATCCCGCACGTGCGGCACATGATTGCGGTGCCCGTGCCGTTCGGGGCGATCGTCTGTCCCGGACACCCGCTCGCCTCACGGACCACGATCGAATTGCAGGACCTGATCGGGATACCGCTGGTCCTCCCGAACGGTTCGATCTCCACGCGCGTGGTGATCGACGACCTCCTGCGCGGCACGACGTTGTCGATCGCGCCACTCATCACCTCGTCGTCACCCGAGTTCATCGTCGCGGCCGTCAAGTCCAGAAGCGGCCTCGGCTTTCAGACGCCGGTCGGCATCGAACGCGAACTTCAGGAAGGTAGTCTGGTGTTCGTGCCACTCATCGACCGGCGTCTCAAGACGCTCGAACTGACGGTCAGCGTCGCATCGCGTCGGCCGCTGCCGACCATCCCGTCGATCGTCGCGGAAGCTGCGCGCGCGGCGGTGGCCGAGTTGCTGGCGTGAACCGTCGCACGGTTACCCTTGCCCTACGTATCTCTCGAGAGTTGGATGTATCGAAACCACGGACCTCTCAACATGAACGACATCAGCGCCAGCCCGCTGCCGACCCGGACCCCATGGTCTCGCGTCCAGGCCGACCCCTACGCGTGGCCATTCGACGGTGGGCTGCAGGTCGACAATACGGCTCTCATGATCATCGACATGCAGATCGACTTCTGCGGCATCGGTGGTTACGTTGACACGATGGGCTACGACCTGTCGTTGACCCGGGCGCCGATTCCCGCGATCAAGGCTTTGCTGACGGCGGCGCGAGCGGTCGGTCTGCCGGTCATTCACACGCGCGAGGGACATCGCGCCGACCTCTTCGACCTGCCGGCCAACAAGCGTTGGCGCTCACGTCAGATCGGCGCCGGAATCGGTGATCCTGGCCCTTGCGGACGGATCCTGGTTCGCGGCGAACCGGGCTGGCAGATCATCGACGAACTGACGCCTCTGCCCGGCGAACCCGTGATCGACAAGCCTGGCAAAGGCTCGTTCTATGCGACCGATCTCGAACTCCTCCTGCGGACCCGTGGCATCGAGAATCTGATCCTGACCGGCATCACCACCGACGTCTGCGTTCATACGACAATGCGCGAGGCGAACGATCGGGGATTCGAATGTCTGATCGTCTCCGACGCGACCGGAGCCACCGATGTTGGCAACCATGCGGCAGCTCTCAAGATGGTCACCATGCAACACGGCGTGTTCGGGGCGGTGGCCGGTTCGCAGAGCGTCATCGACGCGATCGTCCATGCCTGAAGGCCAGCCGACGTCGTTCGCGGAAGATCTGTGCGCGATGCGTTCTACGATCGTAACCATACCGAGGCCGCTGCCGCAGGAGGTCAATGTCCGCTCGTGACGATCATGACTCGTTCACTTGCATGCGCTTCATCGGATCGCAGTTACAACAGACGTCTCGCCTCAACAAGTTCGTCCAGAAACGCGCTACATACTTCGCTAGCCGAGGCCAGTCGAATCGAAGTGGCGGTGGGGACAAGTTCAATGCGGGCAGCCGCCGCCTCGTCATAGAACGGCATGAGTGGCCCTTCCGCTGCGTGCACATAGTGGTCACCGATTAATGCACCGCAGCGCTCACAATGATTGACCCAGTATGCCGAGGCCGCGCTTTGGCTTGCGTCCTCGAACAGCTTCGGGGAGAGCGTCTTCAGCTGCTCCACGAGTAAAGGGGAAAGCCCCACTCGGTATGACAGGTAGGCTGGATCGGACGCCTCTTTGAGCGAGCCGTCATCAGGATCGCGAGTCAAGATAGGGGGAAGGGCCAGCAGCGTCGTCACAGCGGTCGACTCGTGGCATTTCCAGCATTGCATGGGCGCTATCGCCCAGTACCCCTTTTCCGCTGTGACTGAATGCTCGTCGTTCATCTTCAGTGCCGTTCACGTTGCCGCTGCTATGCATCACCTCCATGCGGTGCAATCGTCGATCTGCTGATCCATTATCTCGATGTGGGCTTGATGGTGCACTCGACATGGCGATATACGCACGAGAATGTGGAGATTTGCGCTCTGCAGGGTCCGCTGACTCCGCTCTCTCCCCGATTCTTGTCGCACCACACCGCGCGAGCCGCGATAGGAGTCGATCCTCTCGTGGCTGCAGATGCGCCATCAGGTCGTCGACTACCGCGTACACGACGACGACCCACCCGGGTTCAATGACGAGCTGGCGTCGAAACTGATCCTCTTGCCGCCGCTGTAGCTTTCGCAATGCGGCCGTGCCGACACGTATTTGCGACTGGCTTGACGCGAAATGATGACGACGGTGCCGCCCTTCGGCCTCCTCCTTGACTTCGACGGCGGATTGCGTAGCGATCAAAAGGAAAAACCAAACCGCTTCGAGCACGCGGATAGCTCGGACGGTGTTGGCACGCTTCCCCTAGATACAGGTCGGTGTCAGCTCGCATCGGCGAGAAACCCATGGCTTGACGGCGCTTCGCCAAGTTCCGATGCGCTGCTGGGACCGGGCTACGCCACGTGACAGACTTTTCCAGGGCGGCCGGATCTATTTCAGCCTTGACAACGATGGGCGCCCGTGGTTCGAGGGCTGTGGTAATCAATGCTATCGGTACCCCCCGCAGCTCGGGGTCGTGTGCCAGCATGACTTTGAGCAACCGGCCTCCAGGGCCAGAATTCAGATTCAAGCCTCCTCGGTCTCGCTTTCGACGTCGTCGTCGCGTACCGTCAAGTCGGGCCTGGGACGACTCCGAGGCATTTTTGCCGCGCGCTCGAGGACGTCCTTACCCGGAAAGACCAGTGGGTCCCGGTTGCCGACCGAGCCGGCGCGCTTCGGCGCGTAGAAGCCTTGGCCAGTTCGCGGCGCGTGGCCGAGCATCGCTGCAGCAATCTCGACGCCATAGAGCTTGGTGAAATTCGCCCGGGCTTGGGATCGCAGGATGTAGAGCGTAGCCCAGTGCTCGGGCTTCTCCGGCCACAGGCGCCTGCAGGCTTTCTTGACGACATCCGAGGTGTGATTGATGAACCGCGCGCCACCATCGGCGGCGAGCGGCCGACCTCCTTTGGTCTGGGTCTTCGCCAACGCGGCAGCGAAATTGTTCATGTGCGAGACGACCAAGCTGTAGTCGACGCCATGGCGCAGCAGCAGGCTTCGAGTCTCGAAGGCCAAGTCGCCCTTTCGCTTGCTGGTCCGGGTGGTGAGGACCGACCACTTGGACGGAGACTCGTCTGTGGTCATGTCGCGCGCCTCGGCGGGTCGTAGGGAGGCGTTCGCCCATTCGCCGGGGCGCAGTCCGGCGACCATCGTAGCGATGACGAAATCCTGGGCCTTTTTGGTCCTTGGTCGCGCCAGGCTCGTAACCAGTTGCTCGTACCGCGTGCGGCCCATGATCTTGCTGCGTTCATGCGCGCGGTGGTTGGCGGCCGCTTGCTGAAGCGGTGGTCGCTGGATCACGATAAGAGCCGCTAATGCGCGCCGATAGGACGAGTAGTCCGACGCGGGCGCATTGCGCTGCTCGAAATAGGTGACCCGGTCGTGGTTGTGAAACAGGAGCGCCGACCGGTATCCCATCCAGCTAGCTTTCTTCAACTCTCGGCTGTGGGCCAAGAGGTGCTGAAGGATATGGACCGGGCTCAGGGTGTTCAGCTCCACCCCCTGCTCTCGACTATACTTTTCTTCGAGCGTCCGGGCGACGTAGCGGTACCGCATGACCGTGGTCTGACTGACTGGTGGCGCTGCTGATGCTTCCTTGGATAGCCTCCACGCCTGGATGATGTCGCTGGCCACGGGACCGATGGAGTCGAGGATGGATTGAGCGTCGAGTTTACGCAGATCTCTGATGAGTCCTGGGATCTTCGGATGGACGATGAGGCCGTAAGTTGCGTCGCTGACTAAGCCGTATTGTCCGGTGGTTGGGAAGGGCATGGTTGATCTCCGATGGCCTGAACATGTGGATTTCAGTTTTTCGGCGGCTTACCCTAAACGTTAGCTCTTGCTACATAAGTATCCCGGTTCCACATAAACCGTGGTATGCAAAATTGGGCTCTTAAATCCGGGTTCCTCAGCGTCCTCGGAATGTGCCGACCTGCGCATGCGACTCTCCCTTAAATGCCCGAAAAGAGCGTGCTCCGGCGCGCGATCAGGGTGCCTTTGGTGGTCCTCCAATCAATCGCTAGGCCTCTCTGGCCCCCAACTACCAAGGTGCGGTGCGATCGGTTCTTCTTCGCAGCAAGAAGCGGACACAGAGATGCCAAAGTTAGAATTTGCATCTTTATCAACCGTGATATTAACTATAGCAATCAGATAGTTATGGACGCCTGCCATGCGTACCACACTGTTTTAAAAAAACCGGGTTTGTGCGCGGTCTCCCAAGTATTCGCCAGCAAAACATTTGTTGGAATAAAACGCACGCACGCTGGGCATGCGTCACATTCATCCGCCCGCCGACAAGCACATGCGGCGCAACTGACCACGTACTGGAGGCACATAGCGCGACCATCTTCGCTCGACGTCGAACCGAGGAGAAGATAGATGCTCGCGATGGATTACCGCGGTCCCTACCGAGTTCGCGCCGCAAGCAAGCCGGAGCCGACCATCGAGCATCCGGGCGATGCCATCGTGCGGGTTACGCGCTCGTGCATCTGCGGCTCGGATCTGCATCTCTATCACGGGCTCGTCCCCGACACGCGCATCGGAACGACGTTCGGCCACGAGTTCACCGGCATCGTGGAAGAAGTCGGCCCCTCGGTCATGAACCTGAAGGTTGGCGACTCGGTGCTCGTACCGTTCAACATTTTTTGCGGCTCGTGTTACTTCTGCCAGCGCGAGCTGTACGGCAACTGCCACAACGTCAATCCCGAGGCGACGGCCGTCGGCGGCATCTACGGGTACTCGCATACCGCGGGTGGCTACGATGGGGGCCAGGCTGAATACGTGCGCGTGCCCATGGCGGATGTTGGCCCGACGGTCATCCCGCCCGACCTCGATCTCGACGACGCCGTTTTGCTCACCGACGCCTATCCGACCGGCTACCAGGCAGCCGAGATGGGCGACATTTCAGAAGGCGACACCGTCGTCGTGTTCGGCGCAGGCCCGGTGGGGCTCTTCGCCGCCAAATCCGCGTGGCTCTTCGGCGCCGGCCGGGTCATCGTCGTCGACCGGGTCGACTTCCGCCTCGACTTCGCGCGCAAGTTCGCACAGTGCGAGGTCGTCGACTTCCGCGACGTCAAGGATATGGCGATCCACATCAAGAAGATGACGGACGGTCTGGGCGCGGATGTCTGTATCGATTGCGTGGGCTGCGAGGCGACGGGGAACCTGACGCAGACGATCACCGGGCGGTACATGAAATTGCAGGGCGGCGCGGCGACGGTGCTGCATTGGGCGATCAACTCGGTCCGCAAGGGCGGCAACATCTCGATCGTGGGCGTCTACGGGCCCACGTTCAACGCCGTGCCGATCGGCAACGCGCTGAACAAGGGCCTCACGCTGCGGATGAACCAGGCGAGCGTGAAGCGCCACCTGCCTCGACTGATCGAACACATCCAGGCGGGCCGGATTTCTCCGAAAGAGATCATCACGCATCGCATCCCGCTCGAGGACGTCAGCGACGCCTACCAGCTTTTCTCCAGCAAGCTCGACGGCTGCATCAAGGCCGTCCTGATACCGCCGCGCGCGCGCGAAGGCGCTCATTGACGACAGGACGACACTCCACCAGGAGCGGACGATGGAACCACTTGAACGGGACGCAGCCACCACCGGCCAAGTTCCTGCGCACGACCACAGACACATCGTGGGATGGGGCGCGGACCTCAAGCGTGCCGACCGGCCGGGCGTGCCGATGGAGCGAATGCCGCCACGGCTGCCGGGCGCACCGATCGCGCCGCCGATGCGGCAGGTTTCGACGGTCAAGGTCTTCCACTCGACGGAGCGCGACGGCATGACGCCATTATTCGGCACGCCGGTACCGCCGACCGGCGTCTCCGGCGTGATGCGCGGCTGGGCCTTCAGGCACAGTGAGAACGACCTACGCCATTGGCTGCTGCTTCTCGCGGCTGACCGGGTCAACATGGTCGAAGGGATCGTGATGGACTTCGCGCGCGGCAGCGTGCCGAACGTCTTCGCCGAGATGGGCGGCAGGGCATTGTGGAGGCACGACCGGGCCGGCACCATTAAGAAGGCGCTGCTTGTTTCAGCGGTCTTCGCGGCGGCGCTCTACGGGCTCTACCGCCGTGGCCCACGCGGCTCTCGCCGCCGCTGATCTTCGGAAATCCTGGTCCACAGCGCACAGAGATCGGCGGCGAGGTCGCATGCGTCCGCGTCATCGATGCCTTGGTCGGCGTGCCCTTGCCGGGATTAACCTGTTGCGGATGTCCCGACGATGCGATCAGCGCCGCGGGCGTGTTCCGGCGGACGTCCTGTTGTCCCGGATCCGCTGGCAGATCCGTCGAGCGACGGGCCGACTCGACGGCGCACTCCGATGATCCCGTTGATCACGTGGCACGCGCCGCAGCGGTATCGCAGCGCCGCATGTTGGAGCGCGGTCTGCGCCTCGAGGCTCTTCACGTACGTCTGCCGAACATGGATCTCATTGCCCCGTGCCCCTTGTGCGACAGCATGAGGGTTGAGCCCAAGTACATCACAAACGGGTTCAGCTTCGATCCGGGCTGTTGTGCGTGCGGCGAAACGCGGCCGCTCCCGGAATGGATCGCACTCGTAAAGCGGGGGCCGTTGGATACACCGGTCGCGGCGGAGTGCGTCAATATGGACGACCGGGATGACGTCGAATGGTGGTGCAAAGAGCTAGGCGTCGACAGCGCTACCCTGGGTGAAGCGGTTAGCACCGTGGGCCCGATGGGTAAGGCGGTTCGCTTTTGGTTCAGCAGCCAGTGCGCAAAATTAAAAAAAGTATAGCCGTGCACGCCCGTCGACGGTTGGTCTGCGCTTTGGGGCGCAGGCTTCGTTCCCAGAGATTGATGGTGAGGTTAACGATCTGCCATCCAGCCAGAAACCTGCGCATTCTTTAAATAAGACTTACCTGGGTTGCGTAAACCGTCTCGGCCCTTGGGACCGTCCATCCATGCCTCTAAGTCAGGGGACGCCGATCAGCGATGTAGAGCTGGAACCACACGAGTGCGCTCCTCAGACACCGGACCGATTCACGGCGCGATCGACAAGTCGTAGACGACTGCTCGCTCAAGCATCTTCGCCCGCGAGCTCGTCGGACCGCCCGATGGCGTACCAGTATCTGCTACGCCAACCATCAACGAGGTCGAATGTTGACCGACTGCATCGCCGCCTGGATGTTCCGGGGCGGCGCGTCGGCCGGTAAGGGTTGGCCTTTCATGGGCTGTCGCGTGCCCTCCGGACTACGCGCCCTCATGCGTGCCCTGATACGGCAGGTTCGTGCGGAAGAGGCGCCGACGAGCGCGAATCCGACGACCTCATCGGCATCTATCCCGGTCCGTGACATGCGTGTTCGCGGAACATCTGGATATGCGTCGCACGCCCATCGCGGACCCTGTCGAGCATATCTCGGGGCCTGCGTTCTCTTAATCACGTCCGCTGTAGCGGGCACTCGCAAAGGATTTCATCCATGTTCGCACACAACAAACGACTGCAATATACGGTCCGGGTCGGCGGTACGAACCCGGGCCTCGCCAACCTGATGCTCGAGCAGTTCGGCGGCGCCGACGGCGAATTGTCGGCGGCGATGCGTTACTTTACGCAGGCCATCGGTGAAGACGACCCGGGCCGCAAAGACCTGTTGTTCGACATCGCCACTGAAGAGCTCAGCCACCTCGAAGTGATCGGCAATATCGTATGTCTGCTGAACAAAGGCGCAAAAGGCCGACTGGCGGAAGCCGTCGAGAGCGAAGGCGAGCTGTATCGCTCGATTACCGGCGCGGGCAATGACAGCCACCTCACGCAAGTGCTGTTTGGCGCGGGCTCGCCGCTAACGAATTCAGCGGGCGTGCCCTGGACCGGAGCTTATGTCGACACGCGCGCGGAGCCGGCCGTGGATCTACGCTCGAATATAGCGGCCGAGTCGCGCGCAAAGATCGTCTACGAGCGCCTGATATCGTTGACAGACGATCCCGGCGTCAAGGAAGCGTTGGGTTTCCTGATGACCCGTGAGATCGCGCATCAGAAGTCGTTCGAGAAGGCGCTGTATGCCATTCAGCCAAACTTTCCGGTTGGCAAGTTACCCGGCATGCCGGAGTTCACCGACAAATACGTCGACCTGTCACAAGGCAGCGGCAACATGCGCGGCCCGTGGAATGAAGGCGAACAGTGGGAATACGTCACCGGTGACGAGGCCATGCAGCCGCTCGAGGGCGACGGCGGGGCATCCACGATGCTCACGAAGGAAGAAGCGAAACTGGCGAAGCAGATGATGGCTCGGACGCAGTCGGATCCCACAGCGGATCCGATCACCGGCGTGGACCTGGGTTCAGGCCCCGGTGCCGGCAAGACCGCGGCGACCAACGGCAAGCACGCGCGTCAATAGATTTCATCCGACAATCAGACAGGGGTCTCTTATGAGCATCTTTGACAAAGTCGTCGCCGCGGTAACGCCGGAACCCAGCGCCCAAGAGCGGGCGGAAGCCCGGAGACGTGCCGCATCCATGGGGGCCAGGGCTCCGTGGCTCGCCATGGCCCTCGATCATCACGTACAGATTGAAAGGGCCTTCGACGCGACACGGGCAGCAGGAACCGCCGAGGAGCAGCGACGCGCGCAAAAGCACCTTGCGACGCTCCTGGTCGGCCATTCGATCGCTGAGGAAGTGGTCCTCTATCCTTCCATGGCGCTCGGCGACCAGAAAGGGCGTTCGACCGCGGCGTACACGGAGCAGAGTGCCGCGAAGGTGCAAACCGCGGCGCTCGAGATGCTGGAACCTCTCACCGAGGAGTTCCGCGACAAACTTGAACATCTGCGCGCCGCAGTCGCCCATCACATTTACGAAGAAGAGAGCACGTGGTTCCCCGCGCTGGCGGATGAAGGAGACGCCTCGGCGCAGCAGCGCCTCTCGGGGCGGTTCGCCGAGGAGTTCGAGCGCTACATGGGGTCCAAGGTCGGGATGGCATGACGGGGCTGCATCGGTCCTTCGTCGACAGCCGCTGGGGCCAACTGCATCTGCGCAGCAGCGGCGAAGGCCCCCTGCCACCACTCGTCTGTCTCCACGCGACGGCGTATTCGAGCCTCACGTTCGCGCCGTTGATGCCGCTGCTCGCGCGCGGGCGGCGTGTGATCGCGGTCGACACCCCGGGCTACGGCGATTCGGATGGACCCGACGAGCCGGTGCCGTTCGAGCACTACGCACAAGCGATCCTGGAAGCGCTGCCCGCACTGGCTGGTCCTGCGCCGGTCGATCTCTTCGGCTATCACACGGGCGCCTTGATCGCGACCGGGATGGCGGTCGCGACGCCCGCCTCGATCGATCGGCTGGTTCTGATCGGCATTCCGTTCTTCGAAGGCGCCGAGCACGCGGCCTGGGAGGCGAAGCTGGTCCATCGCCACGCGCTCACCGAGGACTTCGCTCAATTCGCGGATCGCTGGACCTACTTCGTCACGCATCGCACACCGGGCTTGTCTTTGCGCCGAGCGTATCAATGCTTCGTCGACGAATTGAAAGCCTATCCCGCGGACTGGTGGGCGCACGCGTCGTTGTTCGAACGCGATATCAGGGCCGATCTGCAACGCGTCGACCAGCCGGTGCTGGTGCTCAACCCGGACAGCGCGCTGAGCGACGCGTCACGGCGCGCGGCTGCGGTGATGAAGTGCGCGCGCGTTGTCGACATGCCCGCATGGAAGGGCGCCATCTTCGATCTTCAGACGGTCGAACTGGCCGGCGCCATCGACACGTTTCTCGGACGGGAATGATGGACGTGTTCAGGTAGCGCCGTGGAGCCGGCATCGGCCGGTTAGTCGAACGCGATACCGCTAGCCGCACAACGTACGCAGTGCGCCGCTTAGCGCACGCTCTTCACCCTGGTCCAGTTCGCCGGGTCGTCCGGATCGCCGTGACCCCTGTAATGCGCTTCATCGGGATAGGGAAACGCGACTCGCGTACGCCGGATCCAGTCAGGCGGGATCGGAAAGATCGGCGTGCTGTAGATCGGGCCCGGGTTCTGCACCTGGTAGCCGATCAGTTGCTCGGGCGGCTTGCCTCGCTCGACCCAGTTCTCGAGCGCCTCGAGATAGTCGATGTTGTCGCCACCTTCGCTGTCGGCCGAACAGTGGCGCATGCCCGGGATCATGAAGAGCCGGTAGAACCCGGTCGTCTTGTCCAGGCCGCCCATCGTGCGCGTGACGCTGTCGTAGTAGTCGACCGTGCCGGCCGGCACCACGGACGTGTCGCTCCAACCCTGGAAGGCGACGATCTTGCCGCCCCGCTTCTGGAACGCGCGCAGATCCGGGTTCTGCGCGTTGTAGATCATCTCGGCCGCGTCCATCTTCGAGCGGTCGCGATCGAAGTCGAGGTCCTGCAGCTTCCAGTCGCGCGGCGGCGACGGATCGAAACCGGCATAGCGGAAGAAGCTCGTCATGAAGGCGACGTACTGCGGCTGGCGGTCGCCGCGCGGCATGTAGTCGCCGATCCAGTTGAGTTCGGAGCCGGGCATCACGCCACCCTGCGTGCCGATCGGCTTGCCGACGGAATCGACCGGACCCCGGTACATCTTGCGCGCCGCCTCGACCTGTCGCGGCGTGAGGCACTGGTCGCCGCCGGCGTTGGCCTTGCAGCCGAGGACGGCGGGATCGAACTTGCAGCGTCGCGGGTCGCCGATCAGGCCGTCCTTCAAGCCGTCGTTCATGTCGCACGCGTCGACCACCGCCTGGTGCAGAAGCCGCGCCTGACGTTCCTGCAGGATGTACCCGCCGTCGGCGTCCAGGTTGGCGAGCGTGGTCCAGGCCAGTTGCAGACCCGAGCCGGTCTCGCTGTGCGGCGCGCTCCCCGCGATGATGCCGTCGAAGTCCTCGGGGAAGCGCTGCGCCAGCACGTACGCCTGGCGCCCGCCGGTCGAACAACCCATGAAATAGGCGTGGCTCGGCGCATGGCCTTCGTAGGACGCCGCGATCGCCTTGCCCGCGATGGACACGAGGTGCGTGCTGCGAAAGCCGAAGTCGGCCCGCAGTTCGGTATTGTCACGCGCCCACTGCCAATCGCCCACGTTGGAGCGATGCCCCATGTCGCTGCTCATGCAGGCGTAGCCGCGGCGCACCGCGTCGTAACACCACCAGGGCGTCGTCACGCCGCAGGCGCCGCCGCATCCGCCCTGCGCGTATTTGCCGTTCCAGTCGTGCAACGGCAGCGCGAGCATGAATCCCGTATTGCGACCGACATAACCGACCACCTTGCACACGTCCGGATTGTCCGCATGCAACGGTTCGATGGTCACGCTCTGGATCTGCGTCGGCGCATCGGCGATCTGACTGAAGTCGGTCGAGCGCAGCGCCTCGCAACGCGCCCGATCCTCCGGCGCGACGGCGACGGATCCCTGCGTCGGGGCTTGCGCGAGAGCCTGCGACGATCCGACCGCCATCAGGAGGGCGGCGACGACCGGCACGGCGCAGGCGGCCAGGCCGATCGACGCGCGAAACATCGACCAGCGAAGAGGAGGATTGATCATCGTATGGAGTGGGAAGGGGGATGTACGCAAACCGGCATCGAGCGCCGCCGAGACAAGGATTGTGGGCCGCCCGTCGCGGACGTGACGGCGACGACGTCCGGGTGTCCGGCCAGTGAACAGTGCAGCCCGCGGCCGCGCCGCCAGCGGACGGACTTTTCGCCTGCCGAACAGCGGCACGATCACCGACCCGGCCGTGCGCTCGTGCTCGTAAAGTGCGTTTCGATCTCGCACACCCTGCCCCATGCCCATCGTTTCTCAAGCCCGTCGTTCGATTGGTCCGCTGCGCGTCCTGCGGAGCGCGACGCTCGCGAGCGCCGCGGCCCTGTCCGTCGTGGCGATGTTCGCTTGCAGTTCGCCGGGTACCGCATCGAGCAGTGCGTCGCCGGCCGTGGCCGCAGCCTGTCCGGGTTGGACGGCCAGGGAATTCACTGATGCGCGCGTGATCCGGAAGCTGCGGGTCTACACCGACCCCACCACCGGCGACTCCGCGATCGAAGACGCCGTGATGACGCCGAAAGCGACGCCCCTGCTCAAGACCGGGACGATACTGGTCGAATACGACTTCGGTCCGAGCAGCAAGACGCAGATCGTCGCGGGACCGGCCAATCTCGCCATCCCGCTGCACCCCGCGCCCTATCGCGAATCCTTCCTGATCCTGCACGGCTCCGTCGTGATGCGGCTGGGCGACGGCACGATGCGCACGCTGGTGCCCGGCGACATGTCGACCTACGAGGACATGGATGCAAAACGCGGACATGGCGGCACGACGGGTCCGTGCGGCTACGTCGCACTCAACATCGTCCCGTAACGACGGACCCGAGCACTTGAACTCGCGTCGTTGCGCAGTCTCAACCGGCACGCGGTTGGCGATCGTTCCGGACGTTGCTCGCGACCGCACGAGGCCGCTACATTCGAAGTCTCACCAGCCAACGTGATCCCTTATCGAAGTCGCGCGGGGACCAGCGTAAGGCGTCGAGCGCTCCGACTCATCCCAGGAATGCATCTATGACGCAGCAAGTCCTCGCAGAAACCCGTCCGGCGGCCATCGCGCCGGGCCTATCGCTCGCCGAACATCCGCTGGTCGATCCCCTCATCGCCGACCTCGCCAGGATCGTCGGAGATCGCCACGTGCTCACCGGACCCGAGGATCGTCGCTTCTTCTCGGCCGATCTCGCCTCCGAAGGGGCGCTGGTGTCCTGCATCGTTCAACCTGCGACGTCCTCCGAGGTCTCGCAGCTGGTTGCGCGTTGCATCGGCGCCGGTCGACCGGTGATCCCGCGTGGCGGCGGCTTCTCGTATACCGGCGGTTACATGCCGGCCGTCGAGGACTCCGTGATGATCGACCTGCGTCGCCTCGACCGCATCGTCGAGATCAACGAAGAGGATCTCTACGTCACCGTCGAGGTCGGCGTGACGTGGCGGTCGCTGTACGAGGAACTGAAGGCGCGCGGGCTGCGCACCCCCTACTTCGGACCCATGTCGGGATATTGGGCGACGGTCGGCGGCGCGCTGTCGCAAGGCAGCTTTTTCCTCGGCTCGACGCAGCACGGCACCGTCGCCGAGTCGGTCCTCAGTCTCGAGGTCGTGCTGGCCGACGGATCGATCCTGCGCACCGGATCGGCCGGCGGTCGCGGCGACGCGTCGCCGTTCTACCGCTGGTACGGTCCCGACCTGTCCGGGCTGTTCCTCGCCGATACCGGCGCCATGGGTATCAAGACGCGCGCCAGCCTTCGCCTGATCCCGTGGCCCGCTCATCAGCGCTTCGCGAGCTTCGCGGTCGACAACCTCGCCGACTGCGTGAAGATCGTCTCCGAGGTCGGCCGTCGGGGTCTGGCGTCGGAGTGCTACAGCTGGGATCCGACCTTCGTCAAGTCGGTGGGCGAGCGTTCCGGCACGCTGCAGGACCTCAAGTATCTGGCGGGGGTCGTGGGCTCGGGCTCGTCGCTGTTCCGCGGCGTCAAGGACGCGGCGCGGATGGCACTCAACGGCAAGCGTCTGCTCGACGGCTCGACCTATCTGGTCCACGTCACGATCGACGACGTGTCCGAGGAAGGAGCCGAAGCCAAGCTCAAGCTGGTTCAGGCGATCGCCGCTGCCCACGCCGCCGGCGAGGTCGACGGATCGATCCCCCGTGCCACGCGCGGCACGCCGTTCACCGACTTCAAGAATCTCGGACTCGTCAAGGAAGGCATCCGGAACCTGCCGACCAACGCGCTGTGTCCGCATTCGAAAGCGCAGGAACTCGCGAGGGAGATCAGCGCGTTCTTCGCGACCAAGGAGACTCTGTTCGGGGCGCATGGCATCACCTGGGGCGTGATCGTGTTCGCGGTCGGCGCCAACATGATCTGCATCGAGCCGTTGATCTATTGGAAAGACCTGCACTATGTCTGGCACGACCGCGTCAGCGAGCGCAGCAACCTGACAGAACTGGCCCGCTTCGACGGGCCCACGCAGGAGGCGCAGATCGTCATCGCCGTGCGTCAGGAACTCAAGGATCTTTGTCAGCGGCTCGAGTGCGCGCACGTGCAGATCGGCAAGGCCTACCCGTGGGCGGAGACTCGCGAACCGGCCGTGCTCGAGATGATGCAAAAGCTCAAGACACTGATGGACCCGAAGGGACTGATGAACCCCGGCTCCCTCGGACTATGATCGAGACAGGTCTGCTGCGGCGGCGTTTCGCCGAGATCGATGGCCGCCGCATCCACTATCTGCGCATGGGCGTCGGACCGCCGGTCGTACTGGTGCATTCTTCGCCGACCAACGCTTGGTACGTCGCTCCGCACATGCGACTGCTGGCCGAGCGCTTCACTTGTTACGCGTTCGACACCCCCGGCTTCGGCTTGTCCGACGCGCTGCCCGGCGAAACGTTGGAAGTCGGGGACCTGGCGGATGCTCTCGCCGAAAACATGGTCGTCGCTGATCTGCCCGCGTGCCCGGTGTTCGGGACGCACTCGGGCGCGGCCATCGCGTTGTCTCTTGCCGCTCGCAACCCGGAGCGGGTTACGGCACTCGTGCTCGACGGCGTCCCCATTTTTACGCCCGACGAACAGGCGGCGATCTTCATCGACTACTTCCAGCCGATGGTGCCCGACGATCGCGGCGGCCACTTCGCGAATACGTGGACGCGCTTTCGGGATCAGTACATCTGGTTCCCTTGGACCAGCCGCACGCCGGACAGGCACAACGACACGGATCTCGCGCCCGCGCCGTCCATCCACGCCTGGATCGAAAGTTTCTTCTACGCGGGCGCGACCTACCAGCCTGCGTATCGCGCGTGCTGCTTCTACGGCGACGAGGCGATCAGCGACTCGCGTGCCGTGCGCTGTCCGGTCGTCTACACCGCGACCGACACCGACATGCTGTATCCGCATCTCGAGCGGCTCGCTCCGCTGCCGCCCCTGCAGGAAATCAGGCGCATCGGCGCCGATCGAACGAAGAAGGACACGCTGATCGCCGAAGTCTTCGATCGCTGGTCGTCGGCGCCGCCGGTACCGATGGAGTCGTTCTCCTTGTCGAGTGGCTCCGGTGTGCGCAACCAGTTCGTCGATGTCGGTCGCGGCCAGGTGCTGCTGCGCCATGCGGGAGACTTCGAGCGGCCCGCGATCCTCGTGCTGCACGATGCTCCTGGTTCCGGACTATCGCTGTGCGGTCCCGACGGGCTGCTCGTGTCGCTCGCTGAATCGTTCCTGGTCCTCGTGCCCGACCTGCCGGGATCCGGCGGTTCCGATCCGATCGCACAGGCCAGCGGAACCATGACGTCGTCCGGCGCCGGAGATCTCGATGCATGGGCGGACACGATGGCCGCGGTCTGCGCGACCGCGGGCGTCACGCGAGTCTGTGCATACGGCATCGGGATCGGCGCCTCGGTGGCAGTCAGGCTCGCGACACGCCATCCATCGCTGGTCGGCGAGGTCGTGATCCGCGGATTGGCTCTGCCCGACGCGGAGCAGCGCGACGAGCTGCGGCGGCGCTATGCGCCACCCATCACGATCGCCCCCGACGGGAGTCACTGGTACCGCACCTGGTTGATGCTGCGCGATCAACAGATCTTCTTCCCGTGGTACGACTCGCGTGCTGTCCGCCAGCGAAGGGTCTCCGCCGATTTCGGTGCCGCACATCTGCATGCCTGGACCTTCGAGGTCATGAAGCAGCATGCGCATTACCACGAACTGATCGACGCGGCCCTGGCCTACGACTGCCTGCCCGACCTGGAACGCCTCGTCGCGCGGCTCGCCGTGTGCCGCGATCCGCACGTACCCTTTCACGCCTACGCCGACGCGTTGACGGCTGCCCGCCCGGACGCCGTCGATTTGCCGACGGCGCCCGCCGCCCAGCGCGTCGCGCTCACGCGGTTCGTGGGCGACTGACCGCTCAGTTGCACCTCCTCGTGACCATTCTGCGAAACCGATGAACGCACCTTCCTCAAGACCTCCGAGACCGCGCCGTCGTGTCGCGATCGGCCCGCGTCGACCGCAATATCTCCGCGAAGCCGAACTCGACCGCATGATGATGGTGATCACCGCCCTGACCGCGGAGGTTTCCGCGTTGCGCGATCGGGTCGATACGCACGAAGCGCTCGCGGCTCGCGGCACCTTCGCGACGTTCGAGGCCATCGAAGGCTACGTGACCAGCGAAGCCGACGACGTCCGTCGCGAGGTTGGTCGTGCCGCGTTGTTGAAGCGTGTCTACCGCGTGCTGACCGAAGAACTCGACGCGATCAACGAGAGCGCCGAAGCGAGCACTGCGGGCACGTGGAAGATGCCGGAAGAGTGGGACAAGAAATGATCGGTCTCGCCGACGCCATCGCGCTCTGCGACGCCTGCCTGCAAGCGGCGGCCGGGCGCCAGGTCACCAAGCTCGCCGTGGTCGTCACCGATGTCGGTGGCGACATCCGCGCTGCGATGCGCACCGACGAACAGGGCACGTTCGCGATCGCCATCGCGCGCGGCAAGGCGCAAAGCGCTCTGGGCTTTCGCAGGTCCACGTTGCGGCTGGCCGAGCATTTCGGGACCGCTGCGGCGTCGACGGTGGGCATTGCCCATGCCACCGGCCAGCGCTTCGTGCCCATCGGGGGCGGTATCGTGGTGATCGACGATCACGGCAGCATCGTCGGGGCGTTGGCTGTGGCGGGTGCGGCTCCTCAGGTCGACGACGCCATCGTGCGCGATGGCCTCGCCGCCACCAGCGGCTTCGCCCCGCTCGACTGACGAACCCGGTGCCTGCTCCCATGATGTCTCTTGAACTCGCGCGCCGGATCGCAACCGCTGCCTTCGCGGAAGGATCGCGGCGCGGTATCGACAACATCACGGTCGTCGTGGCGGATCCGTCCGGCGGGCTGCGCCTCGCTCTTCGCAGCGACGCGCAAGGCGGCTTCGGTGTCGACACCGCGTTCGCGAAGGCGCAGAGCGCGCTCGGCTTCAACACGTCGACCGCGCGCCTGGCGGCGACCTTCGGACAGAACCCGGCTGCGACCGCGGGCATCAATGCCGCGGTAGGCGGCTGCTTCCTGCCGATCGCGGGCGCGGTCGTCATCACGAACGGCGAAGGGACGGTGGTCGGCGCCGTTTCGATCTCCGGGGGCAACCCGAGCGCGGACGACGAGATCGCGCGGGTCGCCATCCAGGACCTGGGCTTGATCGCGTTGCCCTGACTTCTATACCCTGTGCATCGGCTCCGTCCCCGGCGATGCCACTCTCTGGAGAACTGAATGCAAACCGCCCATTCGCTGTTGCCGAAATCCACGCACGACGAAGCCGCCCGCGAAAATTTCGCGGCCTCGCTGCGCAAGATGTTCACCAACGAATTGTTTCCGGGCACGCGCAAGCTCTACGAGACGCGACTCCTGCCGACCTTCGAGGCCGAACACGGAAGAAAGCCCGCCAACGTCAAGGAAGTCGAGGCGATGATGGAGGAGTCCTTCTATTACCGCGCCACCAATCTTTTGGGCCGCACGGCCCAGGAACTGGTCTGGGACACCGTCGGCGAGTCGATCGAGCGCCAGCTCGACACCTTGATCGACAACGCGCTGCCGAGGCCGACCGACCTCGGAACGCTGAAAGTCGATCCGACGCTGCCGATCCCGCGCTATGTCCAGGCCGTCGACATCCACGTCATGCCGGGTAATTTCCACACCGAGCTCGCCCCCGACGACGTGTTCGCCGGCGCGCTGTACGACCGCGGCGTGCATGTCTTCGCTTTCGGCGGACTCGGGGACCGCAACGACGGATACGGTCATGCCATCGTCGCGTACCTGAAGGAGCACTTCCCCGACCTCGCGCCCCGCCGTATCCTCGACATCGGCTGCGGCATCGGCAGCGCCACCATCCCGCTGGCCGAGGCCTATCCGGATGCGGAAGTGCACGGGATCGATGTCGCGGCGCCGATGGTGCGCTATGCACACGGCCGCGCCGAATCGCTCGGCGTCAAGGCCCATTTCTCCCAGCAGGACATGACCGATCTCGACTTCCCCGATGGTCACTTCGACCTCGTGGTCTCGATCATCGTCACGCACGAAGCCCCAGTTCCCGTATTGCGCCGGATGCTCGCCGAATGCCACCGCGTCCTTGCGTCCGGTGGCGTGATGCTCCACGACGGCAAGTTCGGCAGCGCGCGTCCGGAGCCGATCGATCAACTGATGATGTCCTGGTTCGGCAACAACGCCAACGAGCCCTTCTCGCATGCGTTCAAGCAGCTCGATTTCAGTGTCGAGTTCGAGCGTGCGGGGTTCGCGACGGAGAAGCTCTTCACGGGCACGCGGCCCGCGGTCTATCTGCAGGGCCAGCTGCCGCCGGTGAGCTTCATCGGAGCCGTGCGCTAAGCAACACGGCGCATGTCGCTCGGCGTCGTCATGGATGCGGACCAGGAGCTGCGGTCGTTGCGGCGCGGCCTCCTGGCGTTGACGTTGATCAATCAGACCGAGGCTCTGTCGATCGCCCGCGCCGCGACCGAGCTCCAGATTCCGCGAACCACCGCGGAACGCATTCTCAACACGCTGGCTGCCGATGGCTATCTGCAACGCTCCCATGCGGACAAGAAGTATCGACTGACCTCGAAGGTCCTCTCGCTGTCGAGCGGCTTTTCGAGCAGCTCGTGGATCACGCACGTCGCCGCGCCCATGCTGAACCGGCTCACGGAAGAAATCGGCTGGCCGCTGGGCATCGCCGTGGCCGAGGGCGCCGACATGCGGCTGCACTACACCACCGACCCGATGACCAGTCTGTGGCTGAACCGTCGTCGCGTCGGGGCATCGATCGCGATCCCCGAGGCGAGTGCGGGCACCGTCCACCTCGCGTTCGTGGGCGAAGCCGAGCGCGTACTGATCGGGCTGTTGATCGAACGCACTTATCCGGCACTGCCTGTGTCTTGGGCCGAAGTCGACAGCGCGCGCAGCAACGGCTACGCGTTTCCACCGGCCGAGACGCGCGAGCAGAGCATCAGTCTGCCCATCCTCATGGACGGCAAGATCGCCGCGGTGCTGCTGATGATCTTCATGGCTCGAGTGCACTCCCACGCGGCGGTCGTGGACCAGTATCTCCCGCGGCTGCGGTCGTTGGCGACGGCCATCGGCGATGCCGCCAGCGTGCTGGCTCGCCACGATTGACGGGGTCGACCGGCTTCACGATGTCCGGCGTGAGCCTGAAGACGTCGAGCGTCGCGTCCGTACCCGTCGTCGGCAACCGCATGTCGGTTGCTGTCGTCGCGAAGGCTTCGTCGTGCTGGCAGGCGCGCGCCAAACCGCGCACGATGAAAGCGCAAGTCGGCATCATCAACGGAACAGCCCATGGTCAGTATTGCCGCATCGATTCCTGCTCGCCCATCGGCACCGCTGCGAAAGCTGATGATGTTCGGCTGGGGAATGGGCACCCTCGGTCCGGTCATCGTCCTGAGCGCCACCAATGCCCTGCTGCTGCGCTTCATGACCGATTTCGTCGGCCTCAGCGCCGCCATCGCATCACTCTTGATCGGTGCATCGAAGCTCTACGACGCGTTCGCCGATCCGACGATGGGCTGGATCAGCGATCACACCCGGTCGCGCTGGGGACGCCGCCGTCCCTATCTCGTGCTCGGTGGGATCCTGCTCGCGATCTCGATGGTCGCCCTGTTCTGGATCCCGCCTTTCGACGGTGACGGTCTGCGTACCGCTTACCTGGCGGTCGTCCTGGTCTTCTACGCGACCGCGTACACCGTGTTCACGATCCCGTACATGGCGATGCCGGCGGAAATGACCTCGGCCTATCACCAGCGAACCGAATTGATGAGCTGGCGCGTCATCGCGGTCGGTCTGTCGCAAATCATCGCGATCTTCATCGGCACCGCCCTCATCGATGTGTACGGCGGCGGATCGCGCGCCTATCTGTTGATGGCCGCCTCGATCGCACCGGTGGTGTTGCTGTCGTCGTTCTTCTGCTTCTGGACGACGCAAGGGGCGCCGTTCACGGAGCGGGCGCTGGTGCACGCGCCGTTCCTGGCCCAGGCCCGATCGGTGCTCAGCAACCGCCCCTACTTCATCCTGATCGGCGTCAAGCTGCTCACGCTGACGTCGCTCAGCGCGTATGCGGTCTTCCCCTTCTTCTTCCAACGCATCCTCGGCGTGTCGAATCTCTACCTCGGCATCTTCTTCGCGACGTCGTCGATCGTGCTGATCGCCAGTCAGCCGCTGTGGATCCGGCTCAGCAGGCATTTCGGCAAGACGCTGACCTATCGGCTCGCACTCGGCATTTCGGTGCCGATCTTCCTGAGCTGGCTGTTCGCGCACGCGGGAGATCCGGAGTGGGCGATCCTGCTACGCGGGGGCCTGATGGGCCTCGCCGGTGGAGGGGCGTTGCTGATGGGACAGGCGCTCCTGCCGGACACGATGGAATACGACTACTTGCGCACGGGACTACGTCGCGAAGGCGTCTTCGCGGGCTTCTACACGACCGTCGAGAAAGTCGCCGCCGCGGCCGGCATCGCGCTGGTCGGCTCCATCCTCGCAGCAGCGGGGTATCTGCAGTCGAGAGGAAGCGAAGTGGCCCAGCCCGCAAGCGCCTTGTTGGCGATCCGCATGGTGGTCGCCTTCCTGCCGGCAGGCATGAGCTTCGCCGCGCTGCTGTTGCTGAGTGCCTACAATCTCTCCGAGACGAAGCTGGAAACGTTGCGCGGGCATCGATCATGAACGATGTGAACTCGGAAATCGCTTCGCAGCGTGATGCCGGTCGCGGTGTCGCTCTGTCCGTCGGCTTGCTGCCCGACGGTCGTCCGTTCGGTCTGCTCGCAGAGGTCCGTGACTGATGCGTCCGACCCGCCCGCGCCGAAACGCCCCTGCCATGCCTGCGCAGTCGACCGGTCGACGGCTTTCCTTTCAAGCCGCGATGCGGTCGAGGAGACGTCGTAGATGACTGCGGAAACAGCCCGCCATTCCGTTCCGCACACACCGGGTCTGCGCGGTCGCAT
>CAZZWS010000005.1:0-45314 GCA_964657795.1 Beijerinckiaceae bacterium | reverse complement strand
CCAAGTACGCCAATTTAATGGCTCGGAAGCGTCTAGCAAACTGGGGGCGATTCAGTTCGTGTTCCGAGGTTGACGGGGTGACCTGATCAAGTTGCTGTGTGGTGGAGCGGCGACGGCATGAACATGAATGCCAAGCGCCTTGAGCGAGGCTACTTCGTCTGGCCGCAGGCCAAGTCCGGCAGTGTGCATCTGAGCGAAGCCCAGCTTGCAATGCTGCTTGAAGGGATCGACTGGCGTCGACCGGAGCGCACCTGGCAGCCCTCGCGCGCTGCATAAAAAATCAGGACCGGTTGCTTCAAAGTGGGACGGTTTATCCCCCTAGCAACTGTCAAAAACCGTATCGCGCGACTAATTGAACGGGACATCACTACTCTTCATGTTGCAAAAATCTCCCTGCTAGCACTACGCTTTGGAAAAGCGCCAGTGAAGGCGACAGCGTTGCAGCGCAGTGTCCAACAGGGGGCGTCAGTGACGGCGATTGGGAAGCGCGCGGTGTCTCGTGAGGACGCAAAGTCCCTATCCTCAATAGCTAGCCATTCGTGTCGCTTCTCCCCAGGAGAGCGCGCGCAGACGGCGGCCCCAATACACCCTGACTGGCCGCCAGTGGGTGCAGGCGCGGTACGCAGCGCCAGCGCAGCGAGGCGAGCTGAGCCTTTCCAGCATTGGACGGCGAAGTTCTCTGCCATGCTGCATTTGGGCAAGCGCAGAAGGCTTCTTGCCCTATCTGTTGCGCTAGCCGCCACCGGGTGCACAACGATCGGTACCGGGACGGACGTACTTGTGCTCGCCGATCCACCCCGGCCGCAGTTTTATCAAGGGACTGACTTCGACCATTTGTTTGCTAAGCCAGACGCCGCACGTGTTATCACTCTGAATGGCGATGCCATTTACGCGGACGCCGACTGGGCCCACTTTTCAACCCTTCACGCAGCTTCTACCGGCCGTTCAACTGCGAGAGTTGGCGTTAGTGTTAGAGATCAAACAAATACGCCAGCGCTCGACTATCTTAATGTTGAGACAACCTCGGTTGCCGACATTAATAAGTTCCTAGCGGAGCATCCCGACGCAGCCGCCCAGGAGAAATTCCTAACCGCGCTAAAGGACCATTCCCGCGAGATGCCAGAAAGCTACTCGAGACTGGTGCGCCACTCTGCGGAAAATGTTGGTCCACTACAGGGTTTTCTTTACCATTATTTTCCGCAGGTGACCATCGATCTGACGGCCGCGTTGAACAGCGCTCAACTGTCGGACCGCTTTGACTATGTCGCCGCGGCCATTCGTATCCCAGACGGCGTACACGCCCGCTTTATCAATTTCTCGCCAAAAGCTGCGGATTTCTTTGATTTTACGCTGGGCACACTGAAGCAGACGGCCAGTCTGACCGCAGCCGCGACGGCGGGCAGGACTTCGGGTACGTCCCAGACGGCGACCGACACAAGAACGACGGGATTGCAAAACGTTCTTGGCACCACCGGCGGCGGTACTTTTGGCGCGAGTCTCTCCGGATCACTGTCCGACGAATTTACGCGAGACTTAAAGTCCTCGCTAGACAGTCGGGCCGCTGGGATCTTCGATAACGGTCGCGTATTCATGATCGCGCTGCGAAGCAACGATCAGAGGCGAATTGCGAGCACCTATACGTTCAACTTAATGCTTGAAGAGCCGGCCACACTCCAACACCACGTTGGGAAGGCATTCGATACTTGGCAAAGCATCCCGATGGATAAGGCCATTGATGTCGAGATCAGAACTATCGGCATAATTCGACACGTCATCGTTCCCGGTAGGACCGGTGTCCTGAAGCGTGTACCAGAGTCGCTTAATGACGAATCGTTTCACGAGGTCGTTGTACATGAATCAAAGGTACCTCTTTGGCGCTTCAACAACGTTCCCACCGGAACAGCTGACGAAATTACAAATTTTGTGATCTATACCAATCGCTCAGACGCTTCTTTTTCCGCATTCTCGGACAAGACAAAGAAGCTCATTTTTCATGGTTCGGGAATTGAGGCACGCACACTTCTTCCGACAGGCGAGCCTGTCACTCTCAAGTTCCATCCAATTGTCGTGGCTGGCGACAAAGGTGGTGTACTTACAGCAACTGACGTGCACATTGCAGACGTGAGTCAAGTTGGATCAGCGATTGGCAACTATTTACCAACCTCAAATGGGAAACCAAATGGCGAAGCAACCAAAGCCAACGGCAAGTGAACTCAGAAAGCTGAGTGCCCATGTTCGACAACTCGCGTCTGACGGGCACGCATTCTCCATCAAGCTTGAACATCCTGATGTAGCCGTCCGAAGCGCGGAGCTAAACACCGAAACAAGCCTTCAGGGATGTACGTCTTGGATGTACGTCCCCGGCAGGGGATACATCTGCGTTCACTGATCCACGGTGCCCCGTCGGGCGCCGCGCACCTCGATAGACGCCTAGGGACAACGGAAGCTGAAGAAACTTCGGTTGATAGCCGACCAAACGGCCCACGGCGCTGATCGATCAGCTCCGCTGCGACGTACAGGATATGAGGGGAGGTTACCCGATGTAAGCGGTAGTTTGATGACGCATTCACCCGCTTTCAGGAGGCACGGAGAAGCTCCGCGCCGTTCCGACCGACCGTATTCGTTGTCGCCCTGACAATCCTGGGGCAGCTCTAACTATTAGGCCTCAACAGTTTAAGCCGATATCGTTCAGCGATTCAACGCGTCCCTACTTATCCAACACTCCCATGCCCAAACGCCTACTACCCCTGCTCGAAGAAGTAGAAGCAAGCTTGCCCAATACGCCCAGTTCTGTTGCGCTGAAAATAAGTATTCGTGATGCAACAGCTATATTACGACGCCATCTCATCGATGCTCCTCATACGCCCGCGCTTGGTGATCTTGAATTACTCAAGCAATCATTTACCGGCTCCGGTGAGAAGATATGCAAATGCTGCGGCAGGCCGCTTGACAGTCGATGAAATTTTCTAAACTGGGAGACCCATATGGCCGCCGGAATGTGCAATGTGGTCTATCCGTGTGACAGCACTGGTAACGTGGCGACCCCGCCGATCGCACCAACCGATTCAAATGCCACCAGCATATACTTTGATATTAACTTGATGTTGCCCGTTGTACCTCAAAACCAGTCAGATCTGAAGCAGAATGTTGAGAGTGCGTTACACGCTCTAACGCGCCTGTTCCTAAATCCAACCAATCCGCGCGAGACCGTATTTCGACCCTACTATGTCGAACTTTTGCGACTGGCGCAGCTCGGACTTGCCGGGCCTACGGCGAGCCCTGAGATCGCTCAACGTGCCCTGGACGGGATGATTGCGGAGCTTATCGATAACGAAGGAGGCACTGTAAAAAATGGTCGTATGAAGAGTCTGGCTATCACAGCATCTCTTCTCTCCGTTCCTTATCTAGCTGGATATATCGGACTGAGGCTTACGCCTCCTGCGGGAACTCTTAACGATCTGCTTAAAACTGTAGGAGTAGATCGCATTGTATTGAGTTGCTTCTTGCTAGTCTGGGTAGGTTTCTTTTGTGGTGTCGTATTATCGTACGGCGCGAGGACTACGGTCATGACGTTAAGCGATTTAGTCAACACAGACACCGATCGCTGGCTACCTCACATTAGGTTGTTGTTTGCGGGCACGTTTACTATGTTATTCGCGATTTTCCTTTACCTCGGAGTTGTTGAGGTAAAGCTTGCGGGCAGTATTTCGTCCGTAGATATAGGCAACCGAGCTCTCTTGGCTTTTACGATTGGTGCGCTTTGCGGCCTTAGCAACTTGGCTCTACCCGGTGAGGTTACAAAGAAAGCTGCCAGCTTATTGAACTTCAAATAGATAAATAGCGCATCGTTGCGACCGCAGTATTACGAGAAGGCTACATCCGACCGGCGCGATAGTGGTTCCGAAGGCTACCTACCGCGTGGGAAGTTTGGTTAGGCGCCGCCTGCTGACTCAAGGCGATCGCGAGATGAAGGCACCCCTGCTCGGGCGGTCCCTGAACGAGCGACACTCGCTCGCTGATAAGCCGCATAAGTTCCCTGTTCGGCATGCGGCAGTGTTTGCTGCGCCGCGCAGGCGTAAGGATGGTCCAGAGGAGGCAGGGCTTGTCCTGCGTCAGACTGGCCGCGATAGTCCCTGTATTTTTCCTTGATGATGGGTAGCGGCAGCCGGAGAGCAGTTCGCTCCAGACTGCCCCCACCGCCAGGACGTACAAGAAACCAGGCCCCAGCGGCCTGTTTTTTTCATTTTTCGTCAGTCAATGCATCCTGGCGCCGCCGGTCGATCAGCGCGTTCGGCAGGGGCGCCCCGGGTGGTCTGACTTGCGTTGCAACGTCGACTTCAACGCCATTCTCCAGTTCGATCCGTGGAGTGCGGATGTGCCGCCTTAACGGTTCCGGCAACGAACCCGTTCACTTGCGAGTTTCGACGTGTAATCCGTCGTGTTCGCCGTGCGACAAAGCAGTCGTGCGCCGGCTTCCATCGATCCCCCACCGAAATCACGGGCAGCAGATCTGTCGCAGCTGACGTCCCGCTTCTTCTGCCACGCCGCGACGCGGGCATCGATTACCGCCGTGCAGGCGTGCCCCTGCGCCTTCTTGTCGGCGATGACTCGCTGTAGCTTTTGATCGGCCACCAGCTCGTCTCTTTGCGCGCAAAAATCGATGCTGAGTTGCGTCGCGTCGCAGTGGTCCAGCATGGCCTTCATGTCTGTTTCCGAGAGACCGCTTCGCATGGTCAACTCCTCCAGGACACCGGCGTCGGTCTGCTGAATCGCGGATGCGGACATGTCCTCGGCCGGGGCCGTTCCCGCCCATGCGATCAGCAGGGCCATCAGGACCGCTTTCATGGCCTTTGCAGCAAAACGTTGATGGCTGGCGGCGTCTGGAAGGGCAGCACCTCCTCGCGACGCCGATTGGCCAGGCCTGGGACTCGCACGGCTGGCAGACGACGACCATCGGCGTTGCGGACATGCACGAACACGTTCGCCTGCATGCGGCTAACGACCGTGGCATCGGTGCCGGCTTCCGCGGCGTCCAGGACATGTCTCGCCCCTCTCGCACCGGTATTGAAGGTGAAACTGACCAGCGCATCGAATTGATCCTGTGTCAGTGCGCGGGTATGGACCCGCTGACGAACCGCTCGTACCGCGGCGCCGTCTCGCGCCTGGAGCTGCGTATTGACGACGTCGGCGATGGTGACGGGGCGCTGCGATTCGTCCGCCGTGCACGGTCCGTGGTTGAGCCAGCGTGCCGACGCCATAGGTACAGTTATTTGCAACATCGTTGTAATAGCGCAGGACGGCGTGTTAGCGCTCCCGCAAGGCTGCCAGACCCGCTGCGCTCATCTGCATGGGTTCGTTCGCCATCATTGCCGCTCAACAAAAGCCCCGTGCGACCGTTCGAGGCGAGGTTACATCGCTCGATGCAGGACGATCAACCAGGCGCGAAGGTCTCGCCGCGTCGGATCCGTTCGAGCGCTGCGCCGCGCGTCGTGCTCTTCAACGCATTGCGTATGATCGACGTCGCCGATCATGACTCGCCCTTCTTACCCTCGCGCCGCTCCGGGACCCGGTCGTGATGCCGCCCGTGGCAACACGATGAGTCGCGACACGGCGCCGGCCTCCAGCAGCTACCAGCCCTTCGCCGGCCAGCCACCCGCCGTCGTCGCCACTGCCCTCGCGCGCATCGTCGACAGCCGCACCTTCCGGCGCTCGCAACGTCACCGGACTTTCCTGCAGCACGTCGTCGCCGCGGCGCTCGAAGGGCGGCAGGACGAATTGAAGGAAGTCGTCATCGGCATCGAGGTGTTCCAGCGGAACATCGCCGACTACGATCCGCGGCAGGACCCGATCGTGCGCGTCGAGGCAGGCCGCGTGCGCGAGAAACTGGCCCGCTACTACGCCGACGAAGGTGGGTCCGACGCGTTCGAGATCCAGATTCCCGTCGGCGGCTATCTGCCGCAACTGTCGCGCCGCGTCGCCGCGCATGCCCCGGTCCGCAGCCTCGGCTCGTTCGCCGTGCTGCCGTTCGCCAACCTGTCGCCCCACGCGGACGATGCGATCTTCTGCGAGGCGCTGGCCGATCAACTGATCGACCTGATGAGCCGCGTGCCCGGCGTGCGCGTCATCGGTCGCCAGTCGGCGGTCCGCGCGCGCGCGCAAAGCGTCGACGTGAAAGTGATGGGCAAGCTGCTCGGCGTGAACCATGTCGTCGAGGGCAGCGTGCAGCGCGCCGGATCGCGCTATCGCTGCATCGCGCAGGTGTTCCGCGTGCGCGACCGCGTCTGCATCTGGTCGCAGCGCTTCGAAAGCGACATCGGTGGACAGCCGGCCAACACGGATCTGTTCGCGTTCCAGGATCGCGTGGCCGCGGCCGTGTGCGACGCCATCGCGCACCCCGAGACCTCCGACGTCAAGGCGCCGAGTCCCTCGTCGACGGCCCGCGTCTTCAGCCTCAACGCGGAAGCGCGCGACCTCTACGAACGGGCGCGCTACCTCGTGCAGCTCCGGAGCCGCGAAGGCTTCGAGAAAGGCATCGCGCTGCTGCGGCAGTCGATCGCGCTCGATCCCGCCTTCGCGCCGGCGCATTCGCAACTCGGCATCGCGTGCAGCGCGTATTACGGAATCATGGCCCGCCCGACGCTACCCGCGTTCCGCGAGGTCGAGCAGCATGCGCGACGTGCCCTCGAACTCGACCCGCTCGACGGCGATGCACGGGCGCTGCTGGCGATGATCGCGTTTCGCATCGACCGCGACTGGCCGCGTGCCGAGCCGATGTTCCGCGAAGCGCTGCGCGTGGCTCCCAACTCGGCGAGCGCCCATCAGAGCTATGCGGGCGCGCTCGTCTTCAACGGGCGTTATCTCGAAGCCGTCCAGCATGCGCGGATCGCGCTCGACCTCGATCCGCTCAACATCATGATGCGCATCCATGTCGCCGCCATCACTGCGTATGCGCGCGACTTCAAGACCGCCATCGAGGATTTCCGCGCCGTCCTCGAGATCGATGCCGAACATTTCTTCACCCACTTCTGGCTCGGCACGGTGCTGCTGTGGGCGGGCGACGGCGACGCGGCGACCCGCCACTTCGACGAGGCGATCCGCATCGCACCGGACCATTCGATTCCCTATTTCGACCGCATCCTCGTGCACGGCTTCAACGGCGATCGCTTGCGCGGCGGCGAGATGCTGAAAGAACTGCTCGCGCGTCTCGAAGGCACCGACTACCAGCTCTACAACCGGGCCATGGCGGAGGCCTATCTCGGCGACCCGCGCGCGATGTGCGCGACGCTGCGACGCTCGGCCGATGCGCACGAGCTGCTGTTCGTGAGCCTCCCCGCCGATCCGAGCTTCGACCCGTATCGCGACGATCCGGACTTCGTGGCGTTGATGGAGACGTACCGGCTGCCACGGCTGCCGCCGTCGCCGTTCGCGTCCAGCCATCGCGTCGAGGCGCGCGAGGCGATCGGTGTCCGCTGAGTCGCCTGTCCGGGCAGACGCCCGGGTCAGAAGCGATAGGCGACCGAGACGTTGAAGCCCTTGGCCTTCGGGGCGTACAAAAAGTTCGCGCCGACGCGGAACTCGCCGTGCGAAGCCGGTGCGCGACGCTCGGTGCCGAGCGACACGCCGACCTCGTCGGTGTGCTGAACGTACAGGTCGTCGCCGAAGAAGTGGGTGTCGATGAGCCCGTATTCGATCGCCATCGCATGACCGCCGACGTCGACCGGCTGGGCCACGACGACGCCGTTGCGCAGGACCGTGTTCTGGATGTCGGGGTCGTATCCGTAGTTGCCGGACTTGACCCGCGTCGCCTTGTAGTAGCCGACCATGTCGCCGATCGAGACGTCGAAGCGTCCGAACGGAATCATGACCGCGCTGGTCACCGAGGCCGACGCCATGCCCGCCAGTGAACCGAGGTCGCGCGAGCCCGCCGCGCCATAGGCGAGGGCCGGCGTCAGCGTCCAGTACGCGGCGAGCGGGATGCGGTACGACACGCCCAGCGCGGCGTCGTAGGTCTTCGAGCCGTTGGTGTCCACCATCGTGATCGGCAGCCGGATCGTCAGCTGCTGGCGCGGGTCGTCGGCGTTGCGGATCGTGTACGACAGCGGCAGCGTATAGGCGCGGCTGTCGACGCCGGCCTGGCGATACTGGCCGAAGTCCGCGCCGATGCCGCCCAGGTTCGAGGCGTCGCCGCCCGGCACGCTGCCCGGCGGCGGCAGGAAGCCGTTGCGGAAATCCTGCGCGACCTGCTGCGACATCAGGCTGTTCGGATTGCCGGCGATGGGATCGATCGGACTGCCCGACGCGAGACTCTTGCTCAGGCGCGCGAGGACGTCGTCGGTGTCCTGCTTGAAGTAGTTCTTCAGCAGCGTCTGCGTCGCGTCGCGGCTGCCGCCGTCGAACGTCTGCGTGAGCCCGATCGAAGGGATGCGCAGCACGAGCGTCGACGCTCCGGCCGCCAGGTAGCTCGCCGACAACGACACGCCCCGGTAGTCGATCGCGACCTGCACGGCCTGCGTGCCCGTGTAGGCCGGATTGAGCGCGCGCAGGTTCGAGCCCTTGAGCGCGTCGAAAGCGGCTTCGACCGACGCGTAGGACGTCGAGGTCTGCACGCCCGAGACGTTCGTATCGATGCGAAAGACGCCATCGTCGGCTTGGGCGACGGGCACACCGAAAGCAGACGCTGCAACGAGTGCGGCACGCGCGAACAGAAGGCGGACTGGTGACATGACGTTCCTGCGAAATGGACCAAGACCTGAAAATTGTCCCGGTCGCACGCGCCGTACGTCGAGCGTCGAAGGACGAGTGGACAGTGGCGCCCGTCGAGCGGAAAGGTCGCTCGACAACACCGCAAGGGCTCGAAACGGAGACCGATGCGAATGATCGCTTGAGCCTGGCCGTCGGCGGGACGAGGCGGCGTCGGCCTGCACGTGACATCGGGTTCGTTGCAACCACCAGCCCGCGCCCGTCACGCATCGTTGCGGCGCCCGTCGCTCGTCACTGCGCCCTGTCGTGCTCCGCCATGCCCACGGCCTTGTAGTCGTAGCTCACGTAGAACTCCGTGCGGTACGGACCCCAAGCGGTGTCTTCGAGCACGCGGTTGATCTCGCGCAGTCGTGTCGCCGGGAAACGCAGCACGATGATCTGCCCGATGCCCATCACCACGTTCCAGCTGACCACCTCCACGCCCGGTGGCGGGAAGGACTTGTAGTAGCCCTGCTTGCCCAGTTCGGCATTGATCGTCGAGAGTGGCTTCGACTGGTCGTGCTTCAGGAAGACCGTCAGCAGCACGGCGTTGTCGGGCGTGGCGACAGCGGTGCTCGCGGCCGGCGCGGAGACGGACTGCGCGTCGGCAGCGCCCGTCGTCAGTGCGGTGAGCGCGGCGGCGAGGCCGAGCATGCGGATGCGGTTCATGGAGCTCCTTCTTTGATGGATGGACGGATGTGTGGACCGATGCGTGCACGGATGCGGCGGCTCGAAACCGGACCGATGCGCCCGCTCATCGTAGCGATGCTCGGCCGTCGTTCGACGATTCGTCGTCCGTGCTTCGATTAGCATGATCGGCTTCCCGCCCGCCCCCGTGAACGAGCCCATGCGTCTCATCCGAGTCTTGCCGCTGCTGTGTGCCGTCCTCGTTCAATGCGGCCGCGCCGCCGCTGCCGACGCGCCGGTCGCACCCGACGTCGATCCCGCCGTGCTCGCGCGCATCCGCGACGCCGCGATGCAGAGCGACTGGGCGTATCAGCGGCTCGGCGACCTGGCCGACCTCGTCGGTCCGCGGCTGTCCGGTTCGCCCGGCGCGTCGGCGGCCGTCGCCCAGGTCGCGGACGCGTTGCAGCAGGCGGGGCTCCGCGTGACGCTGCAGCCGGTCAAGGTGCCGCACTGGGTGCGCGGCGAGGAGCGCGGCGAACTCGTCGAGTACGCCGGACGTCCACGCGACGTCACGCAGCGCGTCGTGCTGACCGCGCTCGGCGACTCGGCCGCGACACCGGCCGACGGTCTCGTCGCGCCGGTCCTGGTGCTGCACGGATTCAACGACATCGACGCGCACGCGGCCGATGTGCGCGGCCGGATCGTCCTGTTGAGCGTGCCGTTCGACCAGGACCTCGCCGACAACGGCTACGCGGGCGACGCCTATGGCCAGGGCGGTGAACCGCGCTTTCGCGGACCCGGCGTGCTGGCCCGCCTCGGCGCCGCCGCCGTGCTCGTGCGCTCGGTGGGCGGCGCGCGCTATCGCATCACGCATACCGGCGTCACCAACTTCCCCGCGGGCGTCGCGCCGATCCCGGCCGCCGCCGTCACGGTCGAGGACGCGCTGCTGATCGAACGCCTCGCGCAGCGCGGCGCGGTGTCGATGAAGCTCGTGTTGACGCCGCAGAGGCTGCCCGACGCCGACAGCGACAACGTCCTCGCCGACCTGCCCGGCCGCGAGAAGGCCGACGAGATCGTGCTGGTCTCTGGCCACCTCGACAGCTGGGATCTCGGCACCGGCGCGATGGACGACGGCATGGGCGTCACATCGGCGATGGGCGCGGTCGCGCTGCTCAAGTCGCTCGGCCTCGTGCCCCGGCGCACGATCCGCGTCGTGGCGTGGATGAACGAGGAGAACGGCGGCCGCGGCAGCGCCGCGTACTTCGCGTCCGTCAGGGACGGCATCGCGCGCCAGGTCGCGGCCATCGAGAGCGACTTCGGACTCGGACGCCCGCTCGGCATCCGGACGGCGCTCGATGCAGACGGGGGAAAGGCGTTGAGACCGGTGGCCGAGGCGCTGCGCGTCATCGGTGCGGGCGTCGTCGATCGCCGCGACGGGCATGTCGGCTCCGACATCGCGCCGCTGCAGGACGCCGGTGTCGCGGCGTTCGCACCGCTGGTCGACGGGCGTCATTACTTCGACCTGCATCACACGCCGGCCGACACGTTCGACAAGATCGACCCGGACGCCATGCGTCGTCAGGTCGCGGTGCTGGCGGTGCTCGCGTGGTATCTGGCGGAACGTCCCGAGCCGCTGCGCGGTACGCCTGCGAACTAGTTGCCAAGTCAACGATCTCCGAAATGGTTGACAAGTCAACCATCGGTCGAGGAGTCGACGATCGCGGCGGAGAGCACGATGCCGTGAATGGAGGGCCCGGCAACGACGCGACCGCACGAGGACCGTCTAGGCGCAGGTACAATGCGCGCTCCTTTGGGGAGTAGCCGGCTTCCGCGTCCGGAAGCGCCTGCGTCAACATGCTCGGTCTGCAGTACGGACCGTGGCGCAGGCAACCGTCAGGTTGGCGAGACCATCGGCGTGTCGATGCCATCGGGTCGGGCAGCATCGGCGCGCCCTTGCGTCCGCCCGACCGACAAGGCCTCCATGAGTCCCGTAGCCGTCTTCTTCCTCGCGCTGGCGATGTCCACCGATGCGTTCGCCGCCGCTGTCGGCAAGGGCACGGCGCTGCAGCAACCCCGGTGGACGGAGGCGCTCAGGACCGGCGCCATCTTCGGCGTCATCGAAGCGCTCACGCCCCTGATCGGCTGGGCGCTGGGTTTCGCCGCGGCCGACTACGTGAAGGCGTGGGATCACTGGATCGCCTTCGCGCTGCTCGGCGTCCTCGGCCTGCGGATGATCTTCTCGGCGTATCGCGGCGGACACGACGACGCCGAGAAGCCGACGCGCCATTCCTTCTGGGTGCTCGCGATGACTGGCTTCGCGACGAGCATCGACGCGATGGCGGTCGGTGTCGGCCTCGCGTTCCTGAAGGTCGCCATCCTTCCGATCGCAGCCGCCATCGGCTTCGCGACCTTCGTGATGGTGACGCTCGGCGTGATGGTGGGACGGGTGCTCGGCAGGATCGCCGGACGATGGGCCGAGGCGATCGGTGGCGCCCTGCTGATCACCATCGGATCGGTGATCCTCGGCCAACATCTGGTCGAACTCGGCTGACCTCGGACTCACTGCGTCGTCGCATCACCGATGAAGGCGATGCGGTGACGATCACGACGGCGACGACTTCAGAGCGGCGTCGCGGCGACCAGGTGCTCCGACAGGAACCAGACCTGCAGTTCGTTCGTCCGCAGCACGTTGCTGACCAGCAGGTCGTTGGTGCCCGAGTCGCCGCCGTCCTGCGCCTTGTCGGCGTATTCGCGCGCTTCCTTGATGATCAGCGTGTGCGAGTCGATCAGGCGCGAGAGCTGAGCCGCCGCGGGCTCGCGACCCCGCGGGGGCCGCGGGATCTTGGTCTCTTCGGCGATGTCGGCCGCCATGGCGAGCGAGATGCCGCCGAGGATCTGGATGCGCTCGGCCAGCAGATCGACGAGTTCGACCTGCGCCGTGAAGTGCTCGTCGTACATCAGATGGAGCTGGTTGAACGTCGGACCGACGACCTGCCAGTGATGCTTCTTGTACATGTCGCGAATGGTGATGGTGTCCGCCAGCACCTGATTCAGGGCATCGATGCTCGTCTTGGTCGCCCCTTGCGGCAGTCCGTGAGGCATCGGAACGACGTCGCCGTAACGCTGAGTCTCGCGGCCGGTGCGACCTTGCAGATGGAGCGTGGGCTCGACCGCGGCGTGAGCGGCATCGACCGGGCTGGATTTCTTCGAATCGGGCTTCTTTGCCATCTTTGTTTTCCTTGGTGGTGGTTGTTCCTTGACCGGCGCGGACCGATGCGACGTGTCTTAGGCAGGCTTTATAGCGCCGCGGCGCCGGTCCGCGCGTCGGACCAAAGGCAAGATTCGTTACGCGACTTTCTCAATTCTTCCGACCGTCGACCGCGCGTTATCATCGTCGGGCTCTGGTCGCGCCGCACGGCGACCGTCAAAGCCGGAAGCGAACCATGCAGGAACACGATGACCGACACGATGACGCGCAGGATGACGCGGTCGCGGCGCCCGACTCCGCGCATCCCGATCGCAAGTCGCCGGGCGGCCCCTACTTCGGCCGTCTTCTCATCGTGCTGTTCGCTGCCGTGGCGTTCTGCGCGATCATCACGTGGGTGTTGAGCACGACGCTTCCCGACTGAGGACCGACCATGAACGCATCGGATAGCCACGACGACCGCTGGAAGCACGACGGCGTCCGCGTCGTCGGCGCCGAGACGCTCGACCCGAACACGGCGCAGACACCCGGCATGGACCGCCGGGCCGCGATCAACTTCGCCCGCGTCGGCGCGCAGAAACTGTGGGCCGGCACGGTCCACATCCACCCCGATGCGAAGACCGGCGCGCATCATCACGGGCCTCTGGAGAGCGTGATCTACGTCGTCAAGGGACGCGCGCGGATGCGCTGGGGCGAGCACCTGGAGTTCATGGCCGAAGCCGGTCCCGGCGACTTCATCTACATCCCGCCGTACGTGCCGCATCAGGAGATCAACGCGAGCGCCGACGAAATGCTCGAATGCGTCCTCTGCCGCAGCGACGGCGAGGCGGTGGCGATCAATCTGGACATCGAGCCGGTGGAGAAGCCGGAGCGGGTCAAGTGGATCGACCCGACGCATCGCGAGTGATGGGCCACTCGCGGCGTCGTGCACGAGCGCTCGACGCCGCCCTCACATCGGCGGCACCACGCCATCCTTCTCGACCGTGATGCGCTCGGCGAGGTAGCGGCCCGGGGCGGTCTGCGTGGCGATCACGAAGACCTTCCTGCCGGCGACCACATCCGCGCGGGTCGCGTCGACGTACGACACCACCGGCGTCCCGTCGGCCACATCGACGACCTTGCTGCCGCCCTGGTAGGAAAGCGTCAACGTGCGACCGCTGGTGTCCTGGACGACGCTGTCGACATTGGCATTGGTCATCGACGAGCCCGGCAGCAGGTCCCAGTCGCGATGACCTTCACCGCGCCCGCGCAGCGCCTCCGGAAACACGTGGACCTCGCGAGCGACGAGCTTGCCGTCGGCGCCCGGCATGGCGCCGACGAACGCGCCGGGCTCGATGTCCGACAGCTTCATGCGCCTGAGCGTGGCGACCGGCACGCCGGGTGCGAGATCGACGGTCACGTCGTCGCGCGCACGACGCACGACCATCGCATCGGCGCCGACCGACACGATCTCGCCGCGGATGCGCGTCGCCGTGGCGGGCGGGGTCTGTGCGGTCGCCGACGAGGCGGCCGAGACCGCAGCCGCGAATGCGATCGACCCGATCCAGCGGAATGACATGCCACTCCTCGAAAACAGAGGGGACCGCCAGCGCGGTCCATCGCCGGTGCAGACGCGCCGCATCGACGCGGTCCACGGCCTGACAAGGACGACTTACATCGGCGGCGCCACGCCGTCCTTCTCGACGACCACGCGCATGGCCGTGTACTTGCCCGGCCCATCGGCCTTGGCGATGATGAAGACCTTCTTGCCGGCGAGCACGTCCGCGCGGGTGGCGTCGGAGAACGTCACGACCGGGACGTTCTCCGGCACGTCGACGACCTTGCTGCCGCCCTTGTACGACATCGTCAGTTCGCGGCCGTTGGTGCTCTGCACGGCCGTGTCGACGTTGGCGTTCGTCATCATCGAACCCGGCAGCAGGTCCCACGCGTAGTGTCCTTCGCCATTGCCGCGCATGGCCTCCGGGAACACCAGCACTTCCTTGGCGATCTGCTTGCCGTTCGCGTCGGGCACCGACGCGACGCCCACGAAGGTGTTGGGCTTGATGTCGGCGAGCTTGACGTTCTTGACCGCACCGACCGGCACGTCGGACTTGAACGCGACGGTCACGTCGCCCGTGGCGCGATGGACGACGAGCGCGTCTCCATTGAGCGAGACGATCTGGCCGCGGATGCGCGTCGGCTGGGCCGCGGGCTGCTGCGCGGATGCCGCGCTGGCGAACGCGGACAGCACGAGCGAGACGCCGAGCAGCTTGGATAGGCGGTGGGACATGGATTCTCCGGTTTGGATCGATCTGCGACAGGATGGTGTGAGCGGCACTCTCGGATCGCGTCGACCCGCTTTGGTTCGATACGACCGCGTCGACGCCGAATACGTGTTGAATGCGGCCCGCAGTCTATACGCGCGTGATCGCTCAGCGGTTTTCACGGACCAGCATCCATCACGATGTCTTTCCACCGCGCCTGCAAAGCGCCAGGTTCGTTCGCGTCTCGCCGGCCTGTTCGCTGGCCTGCTCGACATCCGCCGGCAAGCCTTGATAGGCCCGATCGAGGTCCGCCGCGCTGCGTTCCGCGTCGGCCCGCAGCGGTTCGAGCGTCGCCAGACAATCGTCGAAGCGGCCCAGGTGATATTGCGTGATCGCGATGTCCTCGATCAGCCGGCCCCGGGCACGCGCGTCGAGCCACGTGGTGCACTTCGTCAACAGGGGTTGCAACGTGCGCAGCGCGACGTCGTAGCGGGCCGCGCGATAGGCCTGCATGAACGTCGCGGCGGCAGCGAGTCGCTGGTCGGTGCGGCATCCGTCGGGAGGTCGCACATATCTGCCGTCGAAGCCCGCGCGCGCGCCGCAGTATCCCCGGCAGGTCGCAGGCGCACCGAGCGACACGTCGACCGCATCGCCGTGCGCGTCGAACGCGATCGCGCAGGGCTCGTCGTCACCCTGCTCCGCCAGCACGGCCTTGCCGGCGACGATGCCGCCGCGGACGCTGCACGAATGACCGTTGGGGCCTTCGGAATCGATCGCGAACGACCGCATCCCCGAGGCGTCGCGTGTCACGTGGAGCATGCCCCAGCCGCCTTCGGTCAGGTACTCACCGGGCGTCACGTCTGCGGCCGCGGCACGCAAAGGCAGCACGGTCGACGCGCAGGCGCAGACCGCGGCGATGACGATGGAGCGCGAGCCGCGCAGGGATCGGGGCGATCGGACCAGCCGTCGCATCGATGAGTGAATGAGTCTTGACGGCATCGTGCGCTCCAGGCGTTACGCGCCGAACCAGCCCGGCCACGAGTCGAGGCGAGGCGAACGACGCGTGACCATGCTCGCAACGCATCGTGAATGCCGGATGAAGACCGCGTGAAGCTGCGGGTCGTGCGGCGCGCCGAACGACGGTGCCGCCGTCGCTCAGGCGGCGACCAGCCTCGGCTCGGCCGCGCCCGCCCGCTTCGCGAGCATCGCGCGCGCCACCCGCGACGCCGGCTCGCGGCCGAGGCGCTGGCTGATCCAGGCCGACGTGTCGACCAGCCGTTCGAGGTCGATGCCGGTGTCGGCGCCTAGACCCTGCAGCAGATACACCACGTCCTCGGTCGCCGCGTTGCCGGTCGCACCTTTCGCGTACGGACAACCGCCGAGACCCGAGATCGAGCTGTCGAACGTGCGGACGCCAAGACGCCACGACGCATCGACGTTGGCGACCGCCATGCCGTACGTGTCGTGATAGTGGCCGGCCAGGTGTGCGACGGGAACGACGCCGGCTACCGCGGACAACATCCGCTCGATCAAGGCCGGCGTGCCGACGCCGATCGTGTCGCCGAGCGAGATCTCGTACGCGCCGCGCTCGAACAGCGCCTGCGACACGTCGGCCACGGCCTGCGCATCGATCGGTCCCTCGTACGGGCAGGCGATCACGCACGACACGTAGCCCCGGACCTTGACGCCATGCGCGCGAGCCGCGCTGAACACCGGGTCGAAGCGCGCGATGGACTCGGCGATCGAACAGTTGATGTTCTTCCGCGAAAAGCTCTCGGACGCGGCCGCGAAGACCGCGACCTCGGTCGCGCCTGCCGCGAGCGCTGCCTCGAAACCCTTGAGGTTGGGTGTTAGCACCGAATAGTCGACGCCGGGGCGGCGACGCAGCCGCGCCATGATCTCCGCGTGATCGGCCATCTGCGGAATCCACTTCGGCGACACGAAGGACGCGGCTTCGATGGCCCGGACACCCGCATCGGCGAGCCGATCGATCAGCTCCAGCTTGGTGTCGGTCGTGACGGTCTGCGCTTCGTTCTGCAGCCCGTCGCGCGGACCGACCTCGACGATGCGTACCTGCCGATCGGTGCTCATGTATCCCCCCTCGATTGTTCGGTCGACCCGCGTTCAGTCGGCGGGTTCGAAATCCACCAGCTCCGCACCGTCGCCGACCTGATCGCCGGCCGCATGCAGGAACGCCTTGACCGTGCCCTTGCGCGGCGCGGTGATCGTGTGCTCCATCTTCATCGCTTCAAGCACGATCAGCGGCGTGCCCTTCTCGACCAGCGCACCCGGCGTCGCGAGCAGCGCGATGACCTTGCCGGGCATCGGCGCCTTGAGGCCGGCCGCATGTTCCTCCAGATCGACGCCGGCCGCGAGCGGGTCGTCGATGGTGAAGGTCCATGCACGACCGTTGGTGAAGACGACGCGACGTCGATGCATGACGACCACGACCGCGACGAGCCTGCGATCGCCGATGCGCGCGGTGAGGTGTCCGTCGGCGGCAAGCGTGCCCTCCGCCGACAGGGTCTGCCCGTCGATCGCCAGCCCGATTGCCGGTGTCGTCGACACGACGATCGTCTTCGACGCCTCTCCGCAATGCAACGTCATCGATCGTGCCGCACGACCATTGACGCGCCAGCCGTCGAGGATGCGCCACGGCGAATCGCGATCGATCGCCCGCGATGCTTCGTCGATCGCGACAGCCCGCTCGGCCAGGACGATCGACAACGCCGCGAGCGGCCACGCGTCCGCATCGACGGTACGGACCTCCGGAAACAGCGTCGCATGCTCGCGCTCGATGAGGCCGGTGTCGAGGTCGGCGTGTGCGAACGACGGCGTGGCCACGAGGCGTCCGAGGAACTCGACGTTGTTGGCCACGCCGACGATGCGGTAGTCGGCGAGCGCGGCCGTCATGCGCGCCAGCGCCGCGTCGCGGTGCTCGCCCCACACGATCAGCTTCGCGATCATCGGATCGTAGAACGGCGTGATCGTGTCGCCCTGCTCGACGCCGGTGTCGATGCGGACGTCGGCCGAAGACACGGGCGGTGCGAGATGCACGAGCTTGCCGGTCGACGGCAGGAAGCCCTTGTCCGGATCCTCGGCATAGATGCGCGCCTCGAGCGCGTGACCGTGGATCTTCAACTGGTCCTGCTTCAGAGGCAACGGCTCGCCGGACGCGACCCGCAGCTGCCACTCGACGAGGTCGAGCCCCGTGATCATCTCGGTCACCGGATGCTCGACCTGCAGCCGCGTGTTCATTTCCATGAAATAGAACGACCCGTCCTGATGGGCGATGAACTCGACGGTGCCGGCGCCGACGTAGCCGACCGCCCTGGCCGCATCGACGGCGGCCCGGCCCATCGCGGCGCGACGGGTGTCCGTCATGCCGGGCGCCGGGGCTTCTTCCAGAACCTTCTGATGACGTCGCTGCACCGAGCAGTCGCGCTCGAACAGATGGACGACGTTGCCGTGCGTGTCGCCGAACACCTGGATCTCGATGTGGCGCGGCTTCAGCACGTACTGTTCGACCAGCACGCGGTCGTCGCCGAACGACGACGCCGCCTCGCGCTTGCACGACTTCAGCGCCGCATCGAAGTCGGCGCCGGCGTCGACCCGTCGCATGCCCTTGCCGCCGCCGCCGGCACTGGCCTTGATCAGGACCGGGAAGCCGATGCGATCGGCTTCGCGCCCGAGACGCGCGGGGTCCTGGTCGTCACCGTGATAGCCCGGCGTCAGCGGCACGCCGGCCTTCTCCATCAACGCCTTCGCCGCGGACTTGGAGCCCATCGCGCGGATGGCCGCGACCGGCGGGCCGATGAAGACGATGCCGGCCGCCTCGCACGCTCCGGCGAAGCCCTCGTTCTCGGACAGGAAGCCGTAGCCCGGATGGATCGCCTGCGCGCCGGTCTTCGACGCGGCGGCGATGATGCGTTCGACGACGAGATAGGACTCGCGTGCTGGTGCCGGTCCGATGGCGACGGCTTCGTCGGCGAGCCGGACGTGGCGCGCGTTCGCATCGGCTTCGGAGTAGACGGCGACGGTGGCGATGCCCATGCGTCTCGCGGTGGCGATGACGCGACAGGCGATTTCGCCGCGATTGGCGATGAGGATCTTCGTGAACATGTTTACCGGCGGCTAATCCGTCATCAAAACTACGCTTCGTGGTTCCCGCGAGCGCGGGCATTCAATGTCGTCGCTCGGTGCACGCAAAACCGCACGTCGCTGGGTTCCTGCGTTCGCGCGACTACGTAAAAGAGACAGTGCAGACTGCATCAAAAACCAACGTCAAACCGCGGGCACGCAGACCGGCTTGTCCTTCGCATTGCCCGGCGTAGGAACGGGTTTCGTCGTTGCCGCAGCCGCTGCCTTGTGCGATCCATCGACTTCCCTCTCAACCTTGATATCGATCTCCTTGATCAGCGTGAAATAGCCTTCGTTCCGATCGAGGGAAACATCAATCCGCAATGGTGTCGTTGCGCCAGGCTTGGGCATCGTTATCACGTCGTCCATTGTGACGTTCAACGAGAAGTTCGCATCCTCCAAGTCCTTGGTGCGCACTTCGCGACGTGCGCGGTCGAAGGATTCGATGCCACGCGATGAAAGCGCGAACGCATACCAGCGGCGAAGGGGCGGCACAGCGTCGAGCCGTGGTTCACCGGCAGCTCGCGGATCGATTGGGTCGAGCGCAAAGGCATAGCAGATCGGACGCGTCGAAGGCGCATCGATGTCGATGCGCATCTGCGGCAGGCCGGATCCGCGCTTCATCGCCTCGTCGACCCGAATCGCAACGCGAAGCTGCTTTGGGTCATTCGCAAAAAAACGCTCGGACGTCATGCCGGACAGCTCCCACATCGTCGACAGCGGAACTGCGACACAGGATGTCAAGGTCAACCCGAGGGTGGCGATGGCAACGAGACGAAGCGTTTTGCGCATCGTCATCGCGTCACCCAAGCCGGCTTCCGCTTCTCGAGAAACGACCGGATCCCTTCCTTCCCCTCTTCCGAGACCCGGATCATCGCGATGCGATCCGCCGTGTCCGCCAGCAAGGCCTCGTCGAGCGGCGCGGTCGCCACGTCGCGGATCAGGCGCTTCGTCTCGTCCATCGCGTTGGAAGAGTTGGCCAGCAGCACGCCGACCATCTTCGCGACCGCATCGTCGAGCGCCTCCGCCTCGACGACCTCGTGCACGTAGCCGATGCGCAGCGCCTCGGCCGCGTCGAAGCGCTCGGCGCTCAGCATGTACCGGCGCGCGGCGCGCTCGCCCATCGCGCGGATCACGTACGGGCCGATGGTCGCGGGGATCAGCCCGAGGCGGGTCTCCGACAGGCAGAAAACCGCGTCCTTCGACGCGATCGCGATGTCGGCGGCGGCGACGAAGCCGGTGCCGCCCGCGTACACGTCGCCCTGCACGCGCGCGATGACCGGCTTCGGACAGTCGTGGATGGTCTTCATCATGCGCGCCAGCAGGAGCGCGTCGGCGCGGTTCTCGGCTTCCGTGTAGCCGGCCATCCGCTTCATCCAGTTGAGGTCCGCGCCGGCGCAGAACGACTTGCCGGACGCCGCGAGCACGATGACCTTGGCCAGCGGATGCGCGCCGAGCGCGGTGAACGCGCGCGTCAGCTCGGCGATCATCACGTCGCCGAACGCGTTGCGGACCTCGGGGCGATCGAGCGTGACGATGCCGATGCCGTCGCTGACGACGACCTGGATCGTCTCGTAGTCGTGTAGTGGGTTCATCGTACGGTCCTCATGCGTTCGCTTTCGTCGTGACTGCTGCGGTCGTCGCGCGCGACGTGGAGATCTCGATCGTCGACGAGTCGACGATCACGCCATCACATCCGGAACAGGCCGAACGTCGTCTTCGGAATCGCGGCGTTGAGCGACGCCGCCAGCGACAGACCGAGCACGCGCCGCGCGTCAGCCGGGTCGACCACGCCGTCGTCCCACAACCGCGCCGTCGCGTAATACGGATGCCCCTGCACGTCGTACTGCGCGCGGATCGGCGCCTTGAAAGAGGCCTCGTCCTCGCTCGACCACGAGCCGCCCTTGCCTTCGATGCCGTCGCGTCGCACGGTCGCCAGCACGCTGGCCGCCTGCTCGCCGCCCATCACGCTGATGCGCGCGTTGGGCCACATCCACAGGAAACGCGGCGAGTACGCGCGGCCGCACATGCCGTAATTGCCGGCGCCGAACGAGCCGCCGATCAGCATCGTGATCTTGGGGACCTGCGCCGTCGCGACCGCCGTGACCATCTTCGCGCCGTCCTTCGCGATGCCGCCGTTCTCGACCTTCCGACCGACCATGAAGCCCGTGATGTTCTGCAGGAACAAGAGCGGCACGCCGCGCTGCGCGCACAGCTCGATGAAGTGCGCGCCCTTCTGCGCCGACTCGCCGAACAGGATGCCGTTGTTGGCGATGATGCCGACCGGCATGCCGTAGAGATGCGCGAAGCCGGTGACCAGCGTCGTGCCGTAGCGCGCCTTGAACTCGTCGAGCCGCGAGCCGTCGACGATGCGCGCGATGACCTCGCGGACGTCGTAGGGCTTGCGCGTGTCGAGCGGGATCACGCCGTGGATCTCGGACGGGTCGTAAGCCGGCTCCTCGCTGGCGGTCATCGTCACGGTGACGGGCTTCGTGCGATTGAGGTTGGCCACGATGCTGCGCGCGATGGACAGCGCATGGCCATCGTTGTCGGCGAGATGGTCGGCCACGCCGGACACCCGCGTGTGCACGTCGCCGCCGCCGAGGTCTTCGGCCGTCACGACTTCGCCGGTGGCGGCCTTCACCAGCGGCGGGCCGCCGAGGAAGATCGTGCCCTGGTTGCGCACGATGATCGTCTCGTCGCTCATCGCCGGCACGTACGCGCCGCCGGCCGTGCACGAGCCCATCACCACGGCGATCTGCGGGATCGCCTTCGCGCTCATGTTGGCCTGGTTGTAGAAGATGCGGCCGAAATGATCGCGGTCCGGGAACACCTCGTCCTGGCGCGGCAGGAACGCACCGCCGGAGTCGACGAGATAGATGCACGGCAGGTTGTTCTGCTCGGCGATCTCCTGCGCGCGCAGGTGCTTCTTGACCGTCATCGGATAGTACGTACCGCCCTTCACGGTCGCATCGTTGGCGACGACCATGCACTCGACGCCGTTGACGCGACCGACGCCGGTGATGACGCCGGCCGACGGCGCGTCGCCGTCGTACATGCCGAACGCCGCGAGCTGGCCGATCTCGAGGAATGGCGTGCCGGGGTCGAGCAGATGATCGACGCGCTCGCGCGGCAGCAGCTTGCCGCGCGCGACGTGCTTCGCGCGCGCCGCTGCGCCACCGCCCTCCTCCACCTTCGCCGCCTGCGCGCGCAGGTCGTCGACGACGGCCTTCATCGCGGCCGCGTTGGCCTTGAAATCCTCGGCGTTCGGATTGAGCTTGCTTTCGATCTTCATCGGGTGATGGCTCGGTTGACGATCATGCGGTCCTGGCTTCGACGAGCCCCAATGCCTCGATCGTCGCCTCGCGCATCCTGAACTTCTGGATCTTCCCGGTCACGGTCATGGGGAACGCGTCGACGAAACGGACGTAGCGCGGAATCTTGTAGTGCGCGATGCGACCCTGGCAGAACGCCCGCACCTCGTCCTCGGTCACCGCGTGTCCCGGCTTGACGATGACCCACGCGCACAGCTCCTCGCCGTAGCGCGCGTCGGGCACGCCGATCACCTGCACGTCCTGCACCGCCGGATGCCGATAGAGGTACTCCTCGATCTCGCGCGGATAGACGTTCTCGCCGCCGCGGATCACCAGGTCCTTGATGCGGCCGACGATGTTGACGTAGCCGTCGGCGTCCATCGTCGCGAGGTCGCCGGTGTGCATGTAGCCATCGGCGTCGATGGCCTCGCGCGTCCTCGCATCGTCGCCCCAGTAGCCCTTCATCACGGAGTACCCCCGTGTGCACAGCTCACCCGTCAGCCCGCGGTCGACGATGTCGCCGGTCACCGGGTCGATGATCTTGACGACGAGATGCGGCTGCACCGTGCCGACCGTCGAGACCCGCTTGACCAGCGGCGTGTCGGTCGAGCTCTGGCAGCTCACGGGACTCGTCTCGGTCATGCCGTACGCGATGGTGATCTCGGACAGGTGCATGCGTTCGACGACGCGCTTCATGACCTCGATCGGGCACGGCGAGCCGGCCATGATGCCGGTCCGCAGCGTCGACAGGTCGAACTCGGCGAAGCGCGGATGGTCGAGCTCGGCGATGAACATCGTCGGCACGCCGTGCAGGCCGGTGCAACGCTCGCGCTCCACGGTCTCGAGCACGGTGAGCGGGTCGAAGCCGTCGTTCGGATAGACGATCGTCGCGCCGTGCGTCAGGCACGCGAGGTTGCCGAGGACCATGCCGAAGCAGTGATACAGCGGGACCGGGATGCAGAGCCGGTCGGCGGGCGTCAGCTTCATGCACTCGCCGATGAA
This sequence comes from Beijerinckiaceae bacterium, assembly GCA_964657795.1. Lineage (GTDB taxonomy): Bacteria > Pseudomonadota > Gammaproteobacteria > Burkholderiales > Burkholderiaceae_D > CAHJXF01. The sequence continues at coordinate 22,044 of CAZZWS010000005.1, read as the reverse complement.
CCAGCCATTGTTGAGGATGTTCCGATGCGTCAGCGTGGCGCCCTTCGGAAAGCCGGTCGTGCCGCTCGTGAACTGGACGTTGATGGCGTCGTCGGCGGCCAGCTCGGACTGCACGGACGCGACGGCGGGATCGTCGTACAGCCCGCCTTCGAGCAGCGCGGAGAAGCGGATCATGCCGGGCACTTCATCGCCTTCGGCTTCGTCGTCGATCCAGGCGATGGCGCGCAGGTCCGGCAGCCGGTCGATGCGCAGCCGGCCCGGCACGCCCTTGGCGAGTTCGGGCGCGACTTCGGCGAGCATGGCGAGGTAGTCGCTGGACTTGAAGCGCGCCATCGTCACGAGCGCCTTGCAGCCGACCTTGTTCAACGCGTATTCGAGTTCGCTGGTGCGGTACGCAGGGTTGATGTTGACCAGGATCACCCCGACCTTCGCGGTCGCGATCTGCATCAGCAGCCAGGCCGTGTTGTTGTGCGACCAGATGCCGACACGGTCGCCGGTCACGAGGCCCAGACCGAGCAGCGCGCTGGCCAGCCGCGTGGCCTCGCGCTGCAGGTCGCGATAGGTCAGACGTCGGCGTTCGTGCGCACTGACCAGCGCTTCATGATCGGGCTGTCGTTCGACGATGGCATCGAAATAGTCGCCGATCGTCTGCTCGATGATCGGGACGTCGGTCGCTCCGACGGCGACGCTGCGGTCCGGGGCCAGCGATGGCGTCTCCATCCGCTATGCCGATCGATCGTTGCCGCGGATGCCGGTCAGTGCCTGTTCGTAGAACGGCTTCCAGTCGCTTTCCGAACGCACGCCGGACCCGACCCGCCGCAGGAGCCCGTCACGCAAGCCGAAGACCAGCCCGTGGACTTCCAGGGGCCGACCCTTGTCCCACGCCTGACGGACCATCGTCGTGCGGCACACGTTGCCGACCTGCTCGACGATGTTGAGCTCGCAGAGGCGCGCGCCGCGGGCTTCGTTCGAATGCTGGGCATCGACGATGTCGACGTGCTTCAACGCGACGTCCTCGACGTGCCGCAGCCAGTTGTCGGCGAGGCCGAAGCTGCGCTTCTCGGCGACCGCGTGGACGCCGCCGCAACCGTAGTGTCCCACGACCATGATGTGTTCGACGTGCAGCACCTCGATGGCGTACTGCAGCACCGTGAGGCAGTTCAGGTCGGAGTGCGCGACGACGTTGGCCACGTTGCGGTGGACGAAGACTTCGCCAGGATCAAGTCCGATGATCTCGTTGGCGGGCACGCGGCTGTCGCTGCAGCCGATCCACAGATAGCGCGGCGCCTGCTGCTTGGCGAGGCGCGCGAAGAAGCCGGGATCGCTGGCTTCGCGTGCGGCGGACCAGGTGGTGTTGTTGGCGAAGAGTTCGTCTAGGGAGTCGGACATGTCAGTGGTGCATGAGCACTCGCGGGAAATTCGTTGTCACCCCGGCGCAGGCCGGGGCCCAATCAACGCTCGAAGGTGATCAGGTCCCGGCCTGCGCCGGGATGACATCCCTTCGATCGCGTTCTTCTTCACTTACATACTCTCCGAATACAACTCCCGCCCGATCAGCATGCGACGGATCTCGCTGGTTCCCGCCCCGATCTCGTACAGCTTCGCATCGCGCCACAGCCGGCCGGTCGGGTATTCGTTGGTGTAGCCCACGCCGCCGAGCACCTGGATCGCTTCGCCCGCCATCCAGGTGGCCTTCTCGGCCGAATACAGGATGGCGCCGGCAGCGTCCTTGCGCAGCGTGCGCGCGTGATCGGCCTTGTCGCACGCCGCGCCCACCGCGTAGACGTAGGCGCGCGACGCCTGCCAGGTCGTGTACATGTCGGCGAGCTTGCCCTGCATCAGCTGGAACTCACCGATGCTCTGCCCGAACTGCTTGCGCTCATGCACGAACGGCATCACGACGTCCATGCACGCGGCCATGATGCCGAGCGGGCCGCCGGACAGCACCGCGCGTTCGTAGTCGAGGCCCGACATCAGCACCTTGACGCCGCCACCGACCTGACCGAGCACGTTCTCGACCGGCACCTCGCAGTTGTCGAAGAAGATCGGCCACGTGTTGGAGCCACGCATGCCGAGCTTGTCGAGCTTGGCGCCGTACGACAGGCCGGTCGTTCCCTTCTCGACGATGAACGCGGTGACCCCGCGCGCACCCGCGTCGCCGTCGGTCTTGGCGTAGACGATCATCGTGTCGGCGTCCCCGCCGTTGGTGATCCACATCTTGGAACCGTTGAGGAGGTAGCGATCGCCTTTGAGTTCGGCGCGCAACTTCATGCTGACGACGTCGGAGCCCGCATCGGGCTCGCTCATCGCGAGCGCGCCGACATGGTCGCCGGAAACCAGCTTCGGCAGGTACCTGCGCTTCTGGTCTTCGCTGCCGTTGCGATGCAACTGGTTGACGCACAGGTTGGAATGCGCGCCGTACGACAGGCCGACCGACGCCGACGCGCGCGAGACCTCTTCCATCGCGACGATGTGCGCGAGGTAGCCGAGACCGGTGCCGCCGTATTCCTCGGACACCGTCATGCCATGGAGCCCGAGGTCGCCGAGCTTCTTCCACAGATCGGCCGGGAACAGGTTGTCGCTGTCGATCGCGGCGGCGCGCGGCGCGATCTCCTGTGCGGCGAAGGACACGATGGTGTCGCGCATCAGCGCGATGTCTTCACCGAGATCGAAGGCGAGAGCGGGAACGTGGGACAAGCGGATCTCCGTGAAAAGGCGCCGGCATCGCACGACGGGCGTGCCGATCTGTCGAAACGAAACCGGATACTGCCAGAAACTTGAGCTTAGCTCGACGAACCGGCTCGACATCGTCCCGGTCCGCGACGCGCCCAAAGATCGCGAGATTATTGAGCTATCCTCAATTTCTCGATCCCGCCGACCCACGCCATGCCGAAAACCCGAGTCACCGCCCCCCGCGTCGCGCGTCGCGCACCCGCGAGCCCGAAGTCCGCACAGCGCATCGCCGACATCCTGCGCGTCGGGCGCGAAGTCTTCTCCAGGCGCGGCTACGAGGGCACGACGACGACGGAGATCGCCGAGCGGCTCGCGATTTCCGAAGCGACGATCTTCACCTACTTCAGCGGCAAGCGCGCGTTGTGCCTGCGCGTCATCGAGGACTGGTACGACGAGATCATCGCGCACGTCGACGAAGGCATGCCGCGCGACCGACCGCTGCGTGCGCGGTTCGCGTTCATCGTGCGCACCCACCTGCGACTGTTCCTCGTCGACGGCACCGGCATGTGCGCGCTGGTCCTGTCCGAAGGGCGCGCAAGGGGACAACCCGGGGGCCAGCCGCTGGGCGACGTACTGGTGCCCCTGCAGCGGCGATACACCGCGCCGCTGATGGATCTGCTGGCCCGCGGTCAGGAGAGCGGCGAGCTGCGCGCCGACCTGTCGCTGCGGCTGATGCGCTCCATGATCTACGGCCCGATGGAGCACATCCTGTGGGACGCGGTCGTCGCGCACCGCCCGATCGACATCGACGCCGCGGCCGACGAACTGATCGGCGTGCTGTGGCCGATGCTGCGGACGCCGCGCGCCGAAGTCGCGGCGCTGCGGCAGATGCGGGCGCTGGTCGTCGAGGCGGTCGCGAAGAGCGGCGTGTGAGCGTGTGAGCGTGTGCGGCGGGTCGTCGGGTCGTCGGGTACGCGCCGATCGGTTACCCATGCGTTACCCGCCTGACCTCGCCCACCGCTTTACAGCGTCGCTGTGGAACTCGATGATCGTCGCCTGTCCATGTGCCGGTCCGCCCGCACCCTTTCCCCGCCGCCGACACCGATGCCCGATGCACTGACCTCGACCCGTGACACGCTTTCTTCGCGACCGCCTGCCACGAAGAACGGTTACGCGTGGCTGCACACGGTTGAGCTGGGCCTGGTGTTCCTCGTTCTGGCGACCCTTGCCGATGCGATGGGCGCGGGGTCCCGGCGGACGGTCACCCTCGTCGAGCCACGCGGGCCGTCGGCAACGGCCTCTTCGACGGCGCGGGCATCGCTGGCACCGGACCGGGCGATATCGGTCGCTGCGAGACCAACGACGCCGCGGTGACACCGCCGACGTGAACGACGCCGCTCATTCGACGCGCTCCGGTTCGACCCGCATCGCCGCGCCCAGCGCACCGGCGATGCGATCCTGCAGCGCGAGAAGATCGAGCCCGCCAGCCGCGTGATTTCCGTTCGCATCGCCCGCGCCGGGATCGAAGTCGAACGACCGTGACCAGCATCACAGGCCGTCGCGCATCGACGTGAGACCTGCCACGCGACGGCAGCGTGAGCCCCTGTGAGTCACGCTGCCGTCGACCGCGTAATCGAGGCCGTCCGGCACGACCGGATCGGTCGGGCCCTCGATGACCGGACACGAGCGCGACGCTGCGAACGCCTTCATGACCTTGATCCCTTCGATCGCCGCGAGGCGTTCGTTCATCTGATCGTCCAGGCCCGCCGCGCCGACGCCGGCATGACGATCCGCGACCGCGTTGCCGCATCGTCGACGTGTGCAGGACCAACGAACGAGTCATCCACCGACATCCGATACGGCGGCGGAACAGGACGTGGAACGAGTCGGACAGTCAGAGGGGTCATCGCACATTCCGGTGGGCGCATCGCGGCATCGGTGGGTTACATTCCGCGGTGTGAAAAACACGGTCGACATGGCTCACGCCACCCGCGGCGATGCCGTCCATGCACTCGAGGAGGTCAGACGAGCCGAGCGCGAAATCCTCGCGTTCGACCCGGTCGCCGCCCCCGGTGCGATGGCGCGGCAGGCGCCGGGCGAAACCCGTCTGCTCATCGCGCGGGCCACCCGGCGAACCCTCGACGCAACCGCTTCGTTCGCGCTGGCACGGAAAGTCATGAAGAGGCTCGAAGCGAATGCGACCGCCTCGTCCGCCGCCGCGCGGACGTCGCAGCGCGCGCGGATCGAAGCCGGGTCGACGGCCCTGGACGATCCATCGTCGCGTGCCGCCGGCTGCGACCCGATTGCCGCAGGGCGCGATGCTTTCGCCATGCCGAAGGACGAAGAAGCTGCCGGTCCCGTATTTTCCGATCATCGAACGGGCTTCGCGCGCCCTCGCACGTTGCGGCAGTCGCACACCCGCATGACGGGTTGCCGGCGTCGCCCACCTGATCGCCGCCGGGCGCGCACGCGAGTCGCGACGTGAACGCCATCGACAAGACGGCAGCGGTGGCCTCGCCCCACGCCGCTCTGCCTGCTCCGCTGGGTGGCGCTCTTCACACATTGAACGGCGAGGCCGGCCGTATGGCCCTGTACGGCAACGCGCGGCCGGCGGCCGTCGCCGGCACACCGCTGCTGCTCATCCACAGTATCAATGCGGCCGCCTCCGCCTACGAGGTGAGACCTCTCTTCGAGCATTACACGACACGGCGCCCCGTCTACGCGATCGACCTGCCCGGCTACGGCCTGTCCGACCGCAGCGACCGCGTCTACTCGATCCGGCTGATGACCGACGCGGTCCTCGACGCGGTCGACGCCATCGTCGGGTTGCACGGCCCCGGCGCCATCGACGGCCTGGCGGTGTCCCTGTCGTCCGAGTACCTCGCACGCGCGGCGGTCGAACGACCGGACGCGTTCCGCAGCGTCGCGCTGGTCAGCGCGACCGGCCTCGATCGTAGCGAAGGGTTCTTCGGACCGCCCGGCAGCAGCCGCGGCAAGGCCTGGCTGCTGTCGTGGCTGGGCAAGGCGCACTGGAGCGAGGCGCTGTTCCGCCTGTTGACCCGTCGTGGCGTGATCCGCTTTTTTCTGCGGAAGACGTTCGGCTCGAAGATCATCGACGAGGGGCTCCTGGACTACGACGTGCTGACCGCGCGGCAACCGGGCGCCAGCCACGCGCCGTTCCACTTCCTGTCGGCGTATCTGTTCGCGGCCGACATCTCGCGCGTCTACGAAGAGGTCGCCGCGCCGGTGCTGCTGGTCCACGGCACCCGCGGCGACTTCGTTCGCTACCCCGATGCCGAGCGCATGGCGCGCGTCGCCGGCTGGACTGTCGCGGTCATGCAGACCGGGGCCATGCCCTACTTCGAGGACCTGGCCGGCTTCGTCCAGCGCTTCGAGGCGTTCCTCGGCGAGCGCTGCGCCTGACGCCGGACGGCCGACGACATCGGCAAGAACTTCGGCCGAATTCGCGCTTCGACGTCCTGCCGTTACGATGGCGCTGTCCCGCTCGCGCCGTGGCGATCGAGCTGCATGACGCTCCTGGCGGGAACTCATCGGGAGCTTTCCACATGATGGCGAGATCGATGGTCGTGATCGTCGGGCTATGTCTTCTCGCGCGGACCACGAGTGCCGCCGACGCGCCCGTCGACACCGCCGCCACCAACGCTGTCCGCAAGATACTCGCGACGCAGCAGGCCGACTGGAACCGGGCCGACATCGACGCGTTCATGCGCGGCTACTGGAATGCCCCGTCGATCCGCTTCGCCGGCGGCGACAGCTTTCGCTACGGCTGGCAGGCCACCATCGACCGCTACCGCCAGTCGTATCCCGATGCCGCGGCGATGGGCAAGCTCGACTTCGATCTGCTCGAAGTGCGCGAGCTGTCGGCGTCCGTCGTCTACGTGTTCGGCCAGTGGCGGCTGACGCGCCCGACCGATGTGGCCGGCGCGGGACCGCACGGCCTGTTCACGCTGATCGTCGAGAACAAGGATGGCCGCTGGGTCGTGACGCGGGATCACACGTCGTCGGCCGAACACTGATCGGGCAGCACCAACGAAGAGGCCGGCGGGGCCGCACCGACACCGTCCGCGTCATTGACGTCGGCGCCGCCGTTGGACGCTCGTGACCGACCGAGTCGTCGTGGACTGCGATGCAAGGACCTCGACCGCATCGTGGAAGCGGCGGGGATCCGGCACCGGACAAGGACCGTTCACGGCGCCGATGACGAACCCGGCCGCGCAGCAGCCTGCGCCTCCGTTCGCTTCGCGAATGCCACGATCGCGTCGATCACCGTGCTCCACGTCGACAGCGGCAGCGCGTGACCCATCCGTTCGAGGACCAACAGCTCCGCGTTCGGGATCGCCTGTGCCGTCGCGATGCCGGCTTCGATCGGCACCAGCGGATCGTCGCGTCCGTGGATGACGAGCGTCGGCACCGTCACGTCGGCGAGCGCCTTCGTGCGATTGCCCGACGCGATGATGGCCGCGAGCTGGCGCGCGCTGCCGGCGGGGTGATAGCCGCGCTCCCACGACGCCGCCGCGCGTGACGCATCGAGCGCTTCGTCTTCAGGGAACTCGCCGGCGCGCAAGACCTTCATCAACCGCTGGTGGAACGCGATCGCCTCGTCGCGATTCTCGGCGGGTCGCGCGATCAGCAACGACGATGCTTCGGGCTTCGCAGCCGGCAGGCTCCGATCGCCGGTCGTGCTCATGATCGACGTGAAGCTGACCATCCGCTGCGGCCAGTGAATCGCCAGCTCCTGACCGATCATGCCGCCCATCGATGCCCCGACGACATGCGCCCGACCGATGCCGAGCGCGTCGAGCAGCCCGACCGCGTCGGCCGCCATGTCCCTGAGCGTATAGGGCACCTTCGGCAGGAAGCCGAGGGCGGCCTTCGCGAACATCAGCAGCGTGTTGGGCACGCCTTCGTGGTCGAACCAGGTCGACTTGCCGATGTCGCGGTTGTCGTAGCGGATCACGAAGTAGCCGTGGTCGGCGAGCCGTTCGCAGAAGACCTCGTCCCAACCCAGCATCTGCACGCCGAGGCCCATGATCAGCAGCAACGCGGGACTCGCCGGATCGCCGAAGGTCTGGTAGCAGAGGTCGATGGCGTTGGCGTGAGCGGTCGTCTCGACCGGGGGCGTGCGCGTGGAAAGGTCGATCATGTCGGTCCGGAAGATGGAATGATCGACACAATAACGTGGCCCGAGGCCGCTCCGGCAGATCGGTCGGGCAGGGCTAACGCGTCGGCGACCGACCGGCATCGATCGATTCGAGGAGACAGCAGTGAACGCGAGCGAAGATAGCCAGGAAGATTTCCCTTCCTCATCCTTACCCGAGTACGGCAAGGCCTACGCCGACTTCGACCTCGCCGCGTTGGGCGAGGTGATTGGCGCTTCCCGCGACGGCGGCCTGGACTGGCGCCTCAACGCATGCGTCGAGTGCTGCGATCGACACGCGGGCGACGACAGGACCGCGCTGGAGTGGGAGGACGAGGCGGGACACCGGCTTTCGCTGACGTTTGCGGAGTTGCGCGATCGATCCGCACGGTTCGCCGGCGTCCTCGCGTCCCGGGGCATCGTCGCCGGCGACGTGGTCGGCGGGCTGCTGCCGCGCATCCCGGAGCTGATCGTGACGATCCTCGGCACGTGGCGCGCCGGCGCCGTGTATCAGCCATTCTTCACGGCGTTCGGCCCGAAGGCCATCGAACATCGCCTCGACGCGAGCGGCGCACGGCTGGTCGTGACGACGCCGGGCCAGCGCCACAAGCTGAACGACATGGCGCACCAGCCGACGGTCATGGTCATCGGCGGCGACGGTGGCGGCGGTGGCGGCGATCAAGCCGTCGGTCCGGACGATCTCGATTACGCCGCCGAACTCGCCCGTCAGCCATCGACCTTCGAACCGGTGATGCGTGCGTCCGACGATCCGATGATGCTGCTCTTCACGTCGGGCACGACCGGCTTGCCGAAGGGCGTTCCGGTGCCGCTGAAGGCCCTGCTCGCGTTTCGCGTCTACATGACCGACGCCGTCGACCTACGACCCGCCGACCGCTTCTGGAACATCGCCGATCCCGGCTGGGCCTACGGGCTCTATTACGCCGTGACCGGACCGCTGCTGCTCGGCCACGCCACGACGCTCTACGACGGACCGTTCAACGCCGAGAGCACCTATCGCATCATCGAGACCCACGGCATCACGAGCCTGGCGGGGTCCCCGACCGCCTTTCGCATGCTGATGGCGGCCGGCCCCGAGCCGGCCGCCCGCGTGAAGGGTCGGCTGCGGGTCGTCAGCAGCGCGGGCGAACCCCTCAACCCCGAGGTGATCCGCTGGTTCGCGACCCACCTCGACGTGGTCATCCACGATCACTACGGACAGACCGAGCTGGGCATGGTCGTCAACAATCACCACGGTCTCGCGCATCCGGTGCACGCGGGCTCCGCCGGCTTTCCGATGCGCGGCCACCGCGTGGTCGTGCTCGATCCCGACGGTCGCGAGCTGGCGGCGAACGAACCCGGCGAACTGGCCATCGACATCGCGCGATCGCCGCTGATGTGGTTCTCGGGCTATCTGGAACAGAAGACACCCGCGATCGCGCACGGTTACTACCGCACCGGCGACACGGTCGAGCGCGCGCCGGAGGGCCACTTCAGCTTCGTGGGCCGCAACGACGACGTCATCACGTCGTCGGGCTATCGCATCGGACCCTTCGACGTGGAGAGCGCGCTGCTCGAACACCCGGCGGTGATCGAGGCCGCGGTGGTCGGCAAACCCGATCCCGAGAGGACCGAGATCGTGCAGGCCTTCGTCGTCGTGGGTGACGGTGTCGTGGCCGACGACGCGCTCGCGGAGGCCCTGCGTCAGCACGTCAGGCGCCGGCTGTCGGCACACGCCTATCCACGCGAGGTCGTGTTCATCGACCAGCTGCCGAAGACGCCGAGCGGAAAGATCCAGCGCTTCCTGTTGCGCCAGCACGGCAAGACGGCACCGTGACGCCGCGCCATCACGCGAACACGTCCGACACGTAGCGGCCGTGTTCGTGCTCCATGCGGTCGACCCACGCGTTCGCTTCCGCGTCGTCGGCCCGGGTCGCGCGTTGATAGATGCGGATGAACGTCTCGCGCACCGCCGGCGCCATGTGCTTGCCGTCGCCGCAGACGTAGAACTGGGCGCCGTCACGAAACAGCTGCGCCACGTCGGCACGGTCCTGCCACACACGATGCTGGACGAAGCCGACGTCGCCGTCGGGCCGCGCCGAGAACGCGGGGCGCATCTCGACGACCCCTTCGCGCTGCCACGCCTCGAAGGTTTCGCGATAGAGATAGTCGACGTCGGGATGATCGACGCCGAAGAACAGCAGCGCGCGGCCGACGGTCCGATCGGCGGCCTTCTGCGCCGCGCGCTCCTCCAGGAAGCCACGGAACGGCGCCACGCCGGTCCCCGCGCAGACCATCACGATCGGCGTCGCCGGATCGGCGGGGGGATGGAAGCCGGACTGCGACGGCCGCACGGCCACGGCCACGCGATCGGCCGGCTGCAAGCGTGCGAGATAGGTCGACGCGACGCCGCGGAAGCGGGCACGACCGGACAGGGCCGGCGCATCGACCACCGCGATCGTCAGCGTCGCGGCGGTGGCGCTCACGAGCGGTGACGACGAGATCGAATACTGCCGAGCGCGCAGCAACGGCAGCATCGCGAGGAACTGGGCGAAGGTCGCCGTGCACGATGCGGTCCGCTCGAGCAGGTCGAGCACGCTGACGCGCGGGCCGAGGACCTGATCGGTGTAGGTGCACTCATCGGTCAACGCGGCCAGGACCGCTGCTTCCGGCGGACACGGTGTCAGCGCGACGAGTTGCTGGACCTGCGCGCGGGTCGCGGGCTGCGCGAGCTCGACGTAACCGGCGAGGACCTCGAAGGCCGTGACCGGATAGCCGGACGGCAACGCCGGCATCGTGTCGGCCTGCCGATGGATGACGATCTGCGTGTCGTCGGCCAGGCCGAAACGCCGTAGCGCCCGCGTGACGTCTTCCGGCTGATTGCGCGGCAGGACGGCGAGGTAGTCGCCGCTGCGATAGGTCATGCCGGTCGGCAGCTCGATCCGCAGATGACGCTTCGAACGCGCGCGTCCTTCGGCCAGCGCGACCGGGTCGACCAGTTCGAGGTTCTCGACGACGGTGCCCTGCGCCAGTTCGTGCAGCTGCAGCGCGCTCTCGCGCGCGCCCGTGACGACTTCGACCGCGAAGCTCGGCGCCTTCGGACGCTCCGCCACGACACGGCCGACGGCATGGCCCAGATCGCGCCACAGCCCTTCGTACCAGGCATCGAACGCGCCGAAGAAATCGCCGCCGGCATCGGCCTCGCCCCGGCTCCTGAGTCGACTCGCGCCAGCCGCTTCGAATGCGGCATCGATGCGCTTCGGCACGAACTGATAGGTCCGCGCCCATTGCCGGTTGCCGCACCCGAAGACCGCGAAGCGAACGCCGTCGAGAACCGTCGCGTCGCGGCTCTCGATCCACGCGAGGAAGCGCTTCGCGTTGTCGGGCGGCTGGCCTTCGTACGACGCGGTGACGACGACGACGGGCGTGCCGGGCGCGAGCCGGTCGACATGCTCGTCGAGCGGACCCACCGTCGCGGCGTAGCCCTGCCGCGCCGCGTCGGCCGCGATGCGCCGCGCGAACATCTCGGACGCGCCGGTGTTGCTGCCGTAGAGGACCAGCAGCGGCGTGGCGTCCGCGGCCAGGGGCGCATCGTCCAAGGCCTCCTTGACGAGCGGCTTCAACGCGCTCGCCGAGATCGGCGTCTTCGGCGTGAAGTCGCCGTGCCCACGTGCCTTCGCGCGAATGTTCAGACCGTGCGGCTTGATCGTCAGCGTCTCCGCGACCTCGAGCTGATAGCCGGGATCGTCGAGCACGAGGTCGAAGCGCTGCAGCAGCATCGCGATGACGAGCTGCGCCTCCTGCATCGCGAACGGCCGGCCGATGCACGCCCGCGCGCCGTTGCCGAACGGCTTCCAGGCGTTCGGCGGCAGCTTCTCGGCATTCTCGGTGGCGAAGCGATCGGGGTCGAAGGTCTCGGCGTCGTCGCCCCACACCGTCGGGTCGCGATGGAGCATCGGCTGCAGCACCAGCAGCGTGTCGGCCGGCGTCAACGGATACTTGCCGGCGAGCAGCGTGTCGACAGCCGGCTTGACCGCGAACGCGGGCGCGGTGGGCCACAGCCGCAACGTTTCCATCAGCAACTGTTCGATGTAGCGCAACTGCGCGAGATGCTCGACGCGCGGCATCGCGTTGCCCAGCACGTCGTCGACGATGCGTTGCGCCTTCATCAGCACGTCGGGATTCTTCAGCAGCAGATACACCGCGAACGACAAGAGGCCACTCGTGGTCTCGTGGCCCGCGATCAGGAACGTCACCATCTGGAAGCGGATGTTCTCGTCCGACAGCTTCTCGCCGGTGACCGTGTCGACGCCGTTGAGCATGACGTTGAGCAGGTCGTTCTTGGCTGCGCCGTCGGGGTCGGCGCGGCGTTCCGCGATGAGCTGCTCGGCCACCGTCGCCAGCACGGCCTGGTCGGCCTCGTACTTGCGCCGCTTCGCGAGCATCAGCGTCGAGAGCACCTGCGGCCGTCGTCCGCGATGGCCGGCCTCGTCGAGCGCATCGACCATCGCCGCCACGAACGGATGCATCTCGTTCTGATAGAAGCTGTTGAAACGGTAGTCGAACGCGCACAACGCGATCGTGTCGAGCGTCAGCCGCGTCATGTTGTCGGCGACGTCGATCACGGCCGCGGAGCCGTAGCGCTCCCACTTCACGAACATCTGGTTGGCGATGTCGACCATGCGGTCGAACATCGAACGCACGCCGAGCGGACCGAACGCCGGCATCAGCAGCCGATGCGCCTTGGCCCAGTTGGGCTCGCTGTTGTACGCGGTGAAGAGGCCGTCCCCGGCGAACGCACGAATTTCCTTCAGCGGGCCGTGCAGTCGCTTCTGGAAGCGCGTCTCGTCGGACAGTTCGTCGACCAGCACCTGCGAGCTGACGACGATCATCTCGCGGCCGAGGATGTTGAGCTTGTAGATCGGCCCGTACGTCTTCGCGAGCCGCATCATGCTCTGCACCGGCGCGTCGGTGTCGAGGTCGCCGAGGTTGCCGATCAGCGGCTTCTGCGGCGGCTGCGGAATGCGGGGATGCGCGGACATCGGGTCAGGCCTGCGCATCGAATGCTTCGCGTCGCGCATGCGGTTCGCCGGCGTGCACGGCGCGGGCGAGCGCGGGACGCAGGCCGAGCGCGAAGGCCGCCTCGGCCACCACGAAGAGCGGTCCGACGATCAGGCCGACGAGGTCGTCGACGAACGCCGGCTTGCGACCTTCGAAGTGATGGCCGACGAACTGGAACACCCAGCCGACGACGAAGCCGCCGACGCCGACCGCAAGCCAGGTGGCGGTCGACTGCGCAGCGGCCCACGATCCGATCATGAGACAGGCGCCGAGCAAGACGGCCATCGCGACGCCGAAGAACCGGTCGAGCCGCAGATAGAACGCGATGGCCACGAGGTCCACGATGGCCGCGAGCGACAGCCCGTGCCCGGCGACATTCGTATCGACGCGGGCGAGCAACGCGTTGACGCCGACGACGATCAACGGGATGCCGATGCAGTGGGTCGCGACGTTGCGGGCGTCGCGATGATAGGCGGCGTATTGCGCGAGATGCTGGGTCAGTGTTCGCATGGCAAGCTCCCGGTTCGTGAGGGCGCATTGTCGCGCGGGCGCGGCGCGCCGGCTGTCGGATCGCCGACACAGCGTCCATTGCGCGCGATGACCTCATCATTCGACGTTTCGATGCCGAACCTCTTCACCGCTGACGAGGCCGTGCTCCGGCGCGGCGCCTGGTTCCGCGACCTGCCGGAAGCGCTGCGCCGCGCGTTGCTCGACGCCGCACGCCCGCGCGCGCTCGCGGCCGGCGAACGCCTGTTCGCGCGCGGCGATCCACCGGATGGGATGTTCGCCATCGTCGAAGGACGGGTCCGCGTCGGCAGCGTGGCGGCTTCGGGGCGCGAGGCGATCCTCGCGATGGTGGAAGCGCCCCAGTGGTTCGGCGAGATCGCGCTCTTCGACGACCTCCCGCGTACCCAGGACGCCACGGCCGAGACCGACAGCCGTCTGCTGCATGTCGATCTGGCCACGCTGCGCGCGATGCTGCGCGATACCCCGCAGCACTGGCACTGCTTCGGCTTGCTGCTGGCCCAGCGGCTGCGCCACGCGTTCGACGCGATCGAGGAGGCCGCGCTGCTGCCGCCGCTCGCGCGCGTGGCGCGGCGGCTCGTGCTCATCGCCCGCGGCTTCGGCGCCTTCGACGACCGGTCGCGACGCATCGTCGACGTGCCGCAGGACCAGCTCGCGCGGATGTTGTCGATGTCGCGGCAGACCGTGAATCAGCTGCTTGGCGAACTCGCCGCGACCGGAGCGATCAGGCTCGCGCGGGGCGGTGTGGAGATCGTGGATCTCGACGCGCTGAACCGCTGTGCAGGGAGCTAGCTCTCGCTCTTGCCGTCGAACGCGTGCTGCTCCGCCGCCTTCACCGGATCGGTCGTGCACACCGGCACCGGCGTCGGCAGGATCGAATGGCGATGAAGCGCGTCGAGGACGATCGGGCGGAACGTGTCCACGTGACCGTCGGTCCAGTAGGTCGTCAGCTGCCGACGCATCCGCGGCGCCCAGAATTTGCGGATGTGGTCGGAGATCCCGGCCAGCGCCTCCTCGCGATCGGGCATGGCCTCGAAGAACTCGCCGATCTGATTGGCCATGCCGACGAGGTTGTCGATGTTCATGCGCTGGCGTCCGCCTCGGCCACCCCGACACCGAAGCGTTCCGGCCGCGTGTAGCAGACGAAGTCGCCGCCGCGCGCGAAGCCGGCCAGGGCCACGCCGCTGTCGCGCGCGAGGCGTACGGCCAGCGCGGTCGGTGCGGACACCGCGACCAGCAGGCCGACGCCCATCGTCGCGGTCTTCTGGACCATCTCGACGCTGGCGCGGCTGGTGATCGCCACGAAACCTCGTTGCACCTCGATTTGCTGCGAGACCATCGCGCCGATCAGCTTGTCGAGCGCGTTGTGACGGCCCACGTCCTCGCGAACGATGCGCACGTCGCCGTCCACGCCGCACCAGGCCGCCGCGTGCGACGCGCCGGAGAGGCGCTGCAAGGGCTGCGCGGCCGCCATCGCCTGCAACGCGGCAGCGACCGCGGACGCTGCGACGGACACCGACGAGACGACGGCAGCGATCGGTCGCAACACCTGGTCGAGACTCTCGGTGCCGCACAGACCACAACCGGTCCGGCCGCTGAGGTTGCGCTTGCGTTCCTTCAGCCGATACTCGGTGGACGCGGCCACGTCGAGTCTGACTTCCATTCCCTGATCGACCCGCTCCACGTCGATGCCGTGGATCTCCTTCGACGAGTCGACCAGCCCTTCGCTCAACGCGAAGCCGCGAGCGAAGTCCTCGAGGTCGGTCGGGCTCGCGAGCATCACGGCATACGAGATGCCGTTGAAGACCAGCGCGACGGGCACCTCGTCGATCAGCCAGTCCTGCTTGGCCTCGGCACGACCGCCGCGCCAGGTCACGACCTCGGCCGCCACGACTCCGTCGACCATGGTCACTTCGCCAGCGCCGGCTCGGGCGCGGCCACCGCGTCACGTCCCGCGCTGCTACTCGGACTGCGACCGATCTCGAGCAGATCGAGCTGCGTGCGGTTGAAGCGCGCGTAGTCCTTCTGCCATTCGGACGGCTGCGCGACCGGCATCACCTGCACCGCCGTGACCTTGTATTCGGGACAGTTGGTGGCCCAGTCCGAGTTGTCGGTGGTGATGACGTTGGCGCCCGATTCCGGGAAGTGGAAGGTCGTGAACACCACGCCCGGCTGCATGCGCTCGTCGATCGCCGCGCGCAGCACGGTCGTGCCGGCACGGCTCTCGATACCGACCCAGTCGTTCGCCTCGATGCCGCGTTCCTCGGCGTCGTGCGGATGGATCTCGAGCCGGTCCTCGTCGTGGAACCGGTTGTTGGCGGTGCGCCGCGTCTGCGCACCCACGTTGTACTGCGACAGGATGCGGCCGGTCGTCAGCAGCAGCGGGTACTTGCGCGTGACCTTCTCGTCGCTGGGCACGTACTGCGTGACGATGAACTTGCCCTTGCCGCGGACGAAGTGGTCGACGTGCATCGTCGTCGTGCCGCCGTCCTCGGTCTCGTCGTTGCACGGCCACTGCACGCTGCCGAGGCGGTCGATCTTCGCGTAGCTGACGCCCGCGAAGGTCGGCGTCAGCGAAGCGACCTCGGCCATGATCTGCTCGGGATGCGTGTAATGCATCGGATAGCCGAGCGCGTTCGACAGCTTCACCGTGACCTCCCAGTCGCCGAGGCCCGCCAGCGGCGGCATCACCTGCCGCACGCGCGAGATGCGGCGCTCGGCGTTGGTGAACGTGCCGTCCTTCTCGAGGAACGACGAGCCCGGCAGGAACACGTGCGCGTACTTGGCCGTCTCGTTGAGGAAGATGTCCTGGACAACGATGCATTCCATCGCCATCAGCGCGTCGGCGACGTGCTGCGTGTTGGGGTCGGACTGCACGATGTCCTCCCCCTGGCAGTACAGGCCCATGAAGCTGCCATCGTGCGCGGCCTCGAACATGTTGGGAATGCGCAGGCCCGGCTCGGGGTTGAGCGTGACGCCCCACGCTTCCTCGAACTGCGTGCGGACGATGGTGTCCGCGATGTGACGATAGCCGGGCAGCTCGTGCGGGAACGAGCCCATGTCGCACGAGCCCTGCACGTTGTTCTGCCCGCGCAGCGGATTGACGCCGACGCCTTCGCGGCCGACGTTGCCGGTGGCCATCGCGAGGTTGGCGATGCCCATCACCATCGTCGATCCCTGCGAGTGCTCGGTCACGCCGAGGCCGTAATAGATCGCGGAGTTGGGACCGGCCGCGTACAGGCGTGCGGCCGCGCGAAGGTCCGCGGCGGGCACGCCGCTGCGGACTTCGGTGGCCTCGGGCGCATTCTCGGGCTTCGCGACGAAGGCCTTCCAGTCGTGGAAGCTCCTGTCGTCGCAACGCTCGGCGATGTACGCCTCGGCGAGCAGCCCTTCGGTGACGATGACGTGCGCCATCGCCGTGATCACGGCCACGTTGGTGCCCGGCCTGAGCGGCAGATGGTAGTCGGCCCTCACGTGCGGACTGTCGACGATGTCGGTCTTGCGCGGATCCACGACGATCAGCTTCGCACCCTCGCGGATGCGACGCTTCATGCGCGACGCGAACACCGGATGCGCGTCGGTCGGGTTGGCGCCGATCACCATGATCACGTCGGCCTGCTCGACCGACTTGAAGGTCTGCGTGCCGGCCGACGTGCCGAAGGTCTGGCCGAGGCCGTAGCCGGTCGGCGAATGACAGACCCGCGCGCAGGTGTCGACGTTGTTGTTGCCGAACGCGGTGCGCACCAGCTTCTGGACGAGATAGGCCTCTTCGTTCGTGCAGCGCGACGACGTGATGCCGCCGACGGAGTCGACGCCATGAATGGACTGAATGCGACGGAACTCGCTCGCCGCGTAGCCGATGGCCTCGTCCCAGCTCACCTCGCGCCACGGGTCGCCGATCTTCGCTCGGATCATCGGCTTCGTGATGCGGTCGGCATGCGTCGCATAGCCCCATGCGAAGCGGCCCTTGACGCAGCTGTGTCCTTCGTTCGCCTTGCCGTCCTTCCACGGCACCATGCGGACGACCTCGTTGCCCTTCATGTCGGCCTTGAAGCCGCAACCCACGCCGCAGTACGCACACGTCGTGATGACGCTGTGTTCCGGCTGACCCAGCCAGATCACGCTCTTTTCCTGCAGCGTTGCCGTCGGGCACGCCTGCACGCACGCGCCGCAGCTCACGCACTCGCTCTCCATGAACGATTCGCTCTGTCCCGGCGACACGCGACTCTCGAAGCCGCGACCGCTGATGGTCAGCGCGAACGTGCCCTGCGTCTCCTCGCACGCGCGCACGCAGCGGTTGCAGACGATGCACTTGCTCGGGTCGTACGTGAAGTACGGGTTGGACTCGTCCTTGACGGCGTCGAGGTGATGCGAACCCGCGGCAGCGCCGACGCCGTAACGCACGTTGCGCAGGCCCGTCACGCCCGCCATGTCCTGCAGCTCGCAGTCGCCGTTGGCGCTGCAGGTCAGGCAGTCGAGAGGATGGTCGCTGATGTAGAGCTCCATCACGCCCTTGCGCAGTTCCTGAAGCCGCGGGCTCTGCGTGCGGACCTTCATGCCCTGCTCGGCCGGGGTCGTGCACGAAGCCGGGTAGCCCTTGCGACCTTCGATCTCGATCAGGCACAGCCGGCATGAGCCGAACGGTTCGAGGCTGTCGGTGGCGCACAGCTTCGGGATGTTGATGCCGGCCTCGGCCGCGGCGCGCATCAGCGACGTGCCCTTCGCGACCGTGACCTCGAAGCCGTCGATGGTCAGCGTGACCTCTTCGGTCGACGTGCGGGCCGGGGTGCCGAGGTCGCGCTCGCTTCCATCGTTCGTCCTGCGTTTCAGTTCGACGATCATGATGTGCTCGATGGCCCTAGGCCGGTTGCTTGTGCTGCGTGCTCGCGTCGGTGAGTGCGACCCGTGGAGCCTGCACTGGTTCGATGCCGAAGTCTTCCGGGTAGTGATCGAGTGCCGACATGACCGGATACGGCGTCATGCCGCCCATCGCGCACAGGCTGCCATGCAGCATCGTGTCGCAGAGGTCGCGCAGCAACTGGACCTGCTGCACGCGCGGATGCCTGGCGTCGGGCGTGACGATGCGATCGATCACCTCGACGCCGCGCGTCGATCCGATGCGGCACGGCGTGCACTTGCCGCACGACTCGACGGCACAGAACGCCATCGCGTAGCGCGCGAGTTGCGCCATGTCCGCCGTGTCGTCGTGGACCACGATACCGCCGTGGCCCACGACCGCGCCGACCGCCGCGTAAGCCTCGTAGTCGAGCGGCAGGTCCCATTGCGACTCGGGCACGTACGCACCGAGCGGTCCGCCGACCTGCACGGCCTTGATGGGTCGACCGCTCAGCGTGCCGCCGCCGAAGTCGACCAGCAGCTCGCGCAACGTCAGGCCGAAGGCCTTCTCGACGAGGCCACCGTGCCTGATGTTCCCGGCGAGCTGGAACGGCAGCGTGCCTTTCGAGCGGCCCGTCCCGAAGTCGCGATAGAAGTCCGCGCCCTTCGCCATGATGATCGGCACGCTCGCGAAGCTGATCACGTTGTTGATCACGGTCGGCTTGCCGAAAAGTCCTTCGATCGCAGGCAAGGGCGGCTTGGCGCGCACGATGCCGCGCTTGCCTTCGAGGCTTTCGAGCATCGCGGTCTCTTCGCCGCAGACGTACGAGCCCGCGGCCTTGCGGACCTCGAGATGGAAGCTCCTGCCGGAGCCGTGGATGTCGTCGCCGAGCCAGCCGGCAGCGGTCGCGCGGACGACGGCTTCGCGCATCGTCGCGATGGCATGCGGGTATTCCGAGCGGATGTAGACGTAGCCGTGCGTGGCGCCGACCGCGATGCCGGCGATCGTCATGCCTTCGATCAGCATGAACGGGTCGCCCTCCATCGTCATGCGATCGGAGAACGTGCCGGAGTCGCCTTCGTCGGCGTTGCACGCGATGTACTTGCGATCGGCCGTCGCGCCGAGCACCGTCTTCCACTTGATGCCGGTCGGGAATGCCGCGCCGCCACGACCGCGCAGCCCCGACTGCGTGACCTGATCGACGATGGCCGCGCCGTCCATCGTCAACGCGCGTTCGAGGCCGGTCCAGCCGTCGTGCGCGCGGTAGTCGTCGACCGACAGCGGGTCCGTGACGCCCATCCGCGCGAACGTGAGTCGTTCCTGCCGCGCGAGATAGGGGATGTCGTCCGTTCGGCCGTGGCAGAGCGCATGCGGCGCGCCGTCGAGCAGACCCGCATCGAGCAGGCCGATCACGTCCTCCGGCACGACGGGTCCGTACGCGACGCGGCCGCGTTCGGTCTCCACCTCCACCAGCGGCTCGAGCCAGAACAGCCCACGCGAACCGTTACGGACCAGAACGATCTCGTCGCCACGACGCGCGCATTCGGCAACCAGTGCGTCGACCACCTCGTCGGCCCCCACGGCCAGCGCGGCGGAGTCGCGCGGTACGAAGACCTTCATGCCGCGATCTCCAGTTCGCTCGCGATGCGGTCGAAGCGGGCCAGCGACATCCGCGCATACGGCCGGTCGTCGATCAGCATCGCCGGCGACATCGCGCAGAGGCCGAGGCAATAGATCGGCTCGAGCGTGACGCCGCCGTCGGCGCGCGTGTGGTGCGACTTGCACGCGAGCCGCTCCTCGGCGTGCGCCATCAGCGCGTCGCCGCCGACCGATTTGCACGACTCGGCCGCACAGATCTGGACGACGCGCCGACCCGCAGGCGCGCTGCGGAAGAAGTGGTAGTACGTGACGACGCCATGGACCTCGGCACGCGACTGGTTGAACGCACGCGCGATGGCCGGGACCGCGTCGGGCGGCACGTGGCCGCAGCGTTCCTGGACCGCATGCAGCAACGGCAACAGGCCACCCGGCCGCTCGCGATGCGCGGCGAGCAGATCGTCGATCTCGAACGGTGCGGGCAGGGATGCGTCCATGATCGATCTCAGAAGAACGTCGCTACGCTGATCAGAGTGGAGAGCGCCGCGGGCGGCACCAGCCCGCGGTCGAAGCCCGGCCCGGCGACGATGCGTTGCTTCGCGAGGAACCCGTCGGATGCCGGTGGCAACGCGACGGGCGTCCCGATGACCGATGCCATGAATCGTCTCTCGAATCTCGTTTTTATGAGTGCATCATCCGGCGCTTGCGATGGATTGCAGGGCCGCGTGCTGCCGCGACTGTAGGGACAAGACGTGGGCCCCGCAATAAGATCGCCGCGGCGCATGCCTTGTGCCCGCGAGCGCCTAAGGGACACTACCGATGAACACGTCGATCGAGGTTCGATGAAGCGGGTATCGATCAAGCCGCACTGGACCATCCGCTTTCCGGACGGCAAGACACTGCCGCCGCGCCTGCTCGACCTGCTGGCCCAGGTGCAGACACACGGCAGCCTGTCGGCCGCGTGTCAGACGTCACGGACGTCGTACCGGCATGCGTGGGAACTGATCCGCCAGGGCGAGGCACTGTTCGGCGCCGGCCTGCTGCAGATGGAGCGCGGCCGCGGCTCGCGACTGACGCCTCTGGGCGAGAAGCTGGTGTGGGCCGATCAGCGGATCGCTGCGCGTCTCGCGCCGGGACTGGACTCGCTGTCGGCGGAACTCGAGTCCGAGATCGAAAGCATCCTGCGGCTCGAACCGGTGCTGCTGCGCATCCACGCGAGCCATGGCTTCGCGATCGAGACGCTGTTCGAGCGCCTGTCGACGGCCGGCATCCCGTTCGAACGCAGATACGTCAGCAGCCTCCAAGCACCGGCCGGACTGCGCGACGGCGCATGCGACATGGCGGGCTTCCACATTCCGATGGGCAGCCAGGAGGCGACGGCGCTCGCGCATTACCGCCGCTGGCTGGACCCCACCCGGCACGTCATCATCGATCTCGCGACGCGACGTCAGGGGCTGATGGTGCCGCCGGGCAATCCGCTGAAGATCTACGAAGTCGACGACCTCGTGCGACCCGACGTGCGCTTCATCAATCGTCAACGCAACTCGGGCACGCGCTTCCTGCTCGAGGGGCTGTTGACCGAAGCGGGCATCGACAGCGACCGCATCAACGGCTTCGAACAGGGCGAGTTCACGCATGCCGCCGTCGCGGCGTACGTGGCGAGCGGCATGGCCGACGTGGGCTTCGGACTCGAGACGGCGTCACGCCGCTTCAAGCTCGACTTCAACCCGCTCGCCAACGAACGCTATTTCCTGATGTGCGACGGCTCGGCTCTCGAGCAACCGGTGTTCAGGCGCGTCGTCGAGACGCTCATCGACCCTGCGTTCCGTGCGACCGTCGACGCGCTGCCGGGCTACGACGCGCGCCATGCCGGCCGCGTGCAACGACTCGCCGATGCCTTCCCGAGCCTGGTAGCCACCGCCGTACCCGTAGCCGCCGCCTGCGTGGACGCCGATGTAGACGGGCGGCGGACCGATCGGAACGATGGCGCAACCAGCGAGCGATGCCACGACGAGAACAGCGAGAACGATCGATTTCATGGTGACCTCCGAATGTGTCGATACGCGATTAACGCGTGAGGGACACGGCGGACGACCTGACGATCGGGCGCTTTGTTACCGGAGATGTCGGGCGGCCGCGATCGCGTGCGGGTGACGCAGGCGCTCGCAGGGCTTAGCGCGCGTTACAGGTCGACACG
>CAZZWS010000004.1:0-45515 GCA_964657795.1 Beijerinckiaceae bacterium | reverse complement strand
GCACTTCGCGCACTTCGCGCGCGGGGCGAGCCCGTCGAACGCGAGGCGCCGATGAAGCGGCTCGTTGTCAGCATGGCGCACGGGAGACCGCCGACGCGCGGGCCGCCGGCCGAAGGTCGAAGCGGTCGTCGATCGATCGAAGGGTCGTTGTCATGCGCGAACTCGACGGCAGGCGCCGCCGCGACCGCGATCTTGCGGCGCGGTAAAATCCAGTCCCGTCCACCCCGGCTCGCCCCGAGCGCCCCCTTCCCGCATGCAAGCCTCCGGTCGAAGCGCCCGTACTTCGTCGACCACGCGTCGCGTCACGTCGCGGATGGTCTTCGCTTCGCGCTGGCTCCAGTTGCCGCTCTACGTCGGTCTGATCGCTGCGCAGGGCATCTATGTCTGGCAGTTCTGGGTCGAGCTCAGCCATCTGCTGTCGGCGGCGTTCGGCGACCTGCACGCGGTGCAGATGGTCACGTGTTCGGTACAGGCCGCCGGCGTGGACTGTTCGACATTGCCCGAAGCGAAGACGTTGTCCGAGGCGACCGTGATGCTGGTCGTGCTCGGCCTCGTCGATGTGGTGATGATCTCCAACCTGCTGATCATGGTCATCATCGGCGGCTACGAGACCTTCGTCGCGCGGCTCGATCTCGACGACCATCCCGACCAGCCCGAATGGCTGTCGCACGTCAACGCGTCGGTGCTCAAGGTCAAGCTCGGCACGGCCATTATCGGCATCTCGTCGATCCATCTGCTGAAGACCTTCATCAACGCGTCGCAGTACGACGCGAAGACGCTGATCGGGCAGACCGGCATCCACCTCGCGTTCCTGTTGTCGGCCATCGCGATCGGCTATGCGGAACGCATCGTCTACAAAGGCGAGAAGAGCGAGACGAATCACTGATCGCCGCGCATGACGCCTTACGAAGCCGATGAAGTCCGTGATGTCGAGCGCAGGCGTCTGGCGGCACTGGTCGCCGCCGACTTCGAGGCAGCGCTGCCACTACACGCCGACGACTTCCAGTTGATGACGCCGCTGGGTCGTTGCCTGACGCGAGACGAATATTTCGATGCGATCCGCACTAGGGTCATTCACTATCTCGCCTGGGAGCCCGGTCCCATCGGAGTCCGTTTGCGGGGCGAGGTCGCGTTGATCCGGTACCGGGCGCAACTGCAGTTCCCGCCGATCGACGATCCGAGAACCGCAATGGCGTGCTGGCACATCGACAGCTACGAGCGCCGTGGCGGCCGCTGGCAGGTCGTGTGGTCGCACGCTACCCGGATCTCGACCGAACCGTCCCCTCCCCAACCCTCCCCGTGAAGGGAGGGAGCTTCGTGACCAACCACCGAGTGACGACATGACGATCATCAAGCAGGCCGACCTCATCGACTCCGTCGCAGGCGCTCTCCAGTTCATCAGCTACTACCACCCGGTCGACTACATCCGCCACCTGTCGCGCGCGTACGAGCGTGAGCAGAGCCCTGCGGCGAAGGACGCCATCGCGCAGATCCTGACGAACAGCCGCATGTGCGCCGAAGGCAAACGACCGTTGTGTCAGGACACCGGCATCGTCAACGTGTTCATGAAGATCGGCATGGACGTGCGGTGGGAAGGCTTCACTTCGAATGATGGAAGCAACTGCAGCATCGCCGACGCCGTCAACGAAGGCGTGCGGCGCGGCTACGCGCATCCCGACAACACGCTGCGTGCGTCGATCGTCGCGGACCCGCAGTTCGACCGGAAGAACACCGGCGACAACACGCCGGCCGTCATCAGCATGGAGGTCGTGCCGGGCGACCGGGTCGACATCACGGTCGCGGCCAAGGGGGGCGGCTCCGAGAACAAGTCCAAGTTCGTGATGCTGAATCCGTCCGACTCGATCGTCGACTGGGTGCTGAAGACGGTGCCGACGATGGGCGCCGGCTGGTGTCCGCCGGGCATGCTCGGCATCGGCATCGGCGGCACGGCCGAGAAGGCGATGGCGATGGCCAAGGAGTCGCTGATGGGCGACATCGACATGCACGAGTTGCTGGAGAAGAAAGCCGCGGGCGTCTTGATGACGAAGACCGAAGCGCTGCGCATCGAGCTGTTCGAGAAGGTCAACGCGCTCGGCATCGGCGCGCAGGGACTCGGCGGCCTGACCACGGTGCTCGACATCAAGATCGCGATGCATGCCACGCACGCCGCGTCGAAGCCGGTCGCGATGATCCCCAACTGCGCGGCCACGCGCCACGCGCACTTCGTGCTCGACGGGTCGGGTCCCGCCTACCTCGATCCGCCGTCGCTGTCCGAGTGGCCCGACGTGCAGTGGGCCCCGGACGAGAAGAAATCGAAGCGCGTGAACCTCGACACGCTGACGGCCGAAGAGGTCGCGAGCTGGCAGCCCGGCGACACGTTGCTGCTCAACGGCAGGATGCTGACCGGCCGTGACGCCGCGCACAAGCGCATCGCCGACATGCTCGCGAAGGGCGAGCCGTTGCCGGTGGACTTCACCAATCGCGTGATCTATTACGTCGGTCCGGTCGACCCGGTGCGCGACGAGGCCGTCGGCCCGGCGGGACCGACCACCGCGACCCGGATGGATGGCTTCACCGAGATGATGCTGGCCGAGACCGGCCTGATCGCGATGATCGGCAAGGCCGAGCGCGGGCCGGTCGCGATCGAGGCGATCCGCAAGCATCGCAGCGCATACCTGATGGCCGTCGGCGGCGCGGCCTATCTCGTGTCGAAGGCGATCCGCACGGCCAAGGTCGTGGGCTTCGCGGACCTCGGCATGGAAGCGATCTACGAGTTCGACGTGACCGACATGCCGGTCACGGTGGCCGTCGATGCGGCCGGCACATCGGTGCACGAGACGGGACCGAAGGCGTGGAAGTCGACCATCGCGATCGAGAGCATCGACATGGCCGTCGCCTGAAGATGACGCACGCGTCAGCGGGACGCACGCCGCTCGACGGTCGCAACGCGATACGAATCGTTGCTGCCGCCCATGGTGCCGGGTATGCTCGACGGACCGTTCCAAGCAGCGCGACGCCATGCAAGCCACCGACGCGTTTTCGTACCAATGCACGCGTTGCGGCCAATGCTGCCGCGACAAGCGGATCCAGTTGAACCCCTACGAGATCGCCCGTCTCGCGCGGCATCGTGGCATGACGACGTCCGAGTTTCGAGACGCCCACACGCACGAGGGCGCCTATCTGCGTCAACGGGACGACGGTCGTTGCGTGTTCTTCGACGCCCAGACCGGTTGCTCGGTGCACACCGACCGCCCTCTGGTGTGCCGCCTGTTCCCGCTGGGTCGAACGATCACGGCGAGTGGGGCGGGGAGCTATGCGCGGGGCGTGTACGAGCCGCCACCAAACGGTCGATTCGACGACGACGGTACGGTCGACGATTTTCTCGACGCACAGGGGGCCCGCCCGTTCATCGCAGCGGCCGATGCCTATTTCAGGTGGTACGTCGACATCACGGACGAAGACACCGAAACGACATTCGAGGGCGACGATCGCGACGACTTGCTCGACATCGACTCCATGCTTTCCGCCAGCGACGATCCGGCACCCGAAGACATCGAAGCGCGAACGTTGCGCCATCTGCAGATTCTCAACGGCTTCATCCTGAAAAGAGGACGTGAACATGACCGGATCGTCTAGAGGACCCGCGCTGGCCGCGGCTGCCGCCGTCCTGAACATGGCCCTCGGTGTGTCGGCCCAGGCAGCCGATGACCCGGCCGGCCAGAAATCCGTCCAGGACAAACACAAAGGCGAAGTGACGAGCAACTTCACCAAGCGACCGATGGGCAAGGTGCAACAGGCCAAGTCACAGCCGCCCAAGGACTCGGTCCAGCAGAAGGCGACGTCACCGGATCAAAAGATTCTCGGCCCGCGCGACAAGTGATATCGAATGCGAATCGATCCTTCAGGTGACGCGGTTCCCGAGCATCGCTGAACCGGGTGCCGGTGGGTGCTGCGTCGCTAGTAAGCGATCACAAAGCGACCAAGCCCGCACGATGCGCATCGAGCATCGCCGTCGCCGTCTTCCGCTGACCGTCGCTCGCGAGCTTGTGCAGCACCCGATCGACGTCGGGCCGCGCCGGCAGGTCGCCGCGAAACATCGCGAACGCGGCCGCCATGCGTGCGGCGTCGCGTTGCCAGAGGTCGAGCAGGAAGACATCGGGATGGCGTTGCAGCACATCGAGCGACGCGAGCTTCTTCGGCGCGAAGTCCTTGCTGTTCTTCGTGATCAGATGCACGCCCGACGCCGCGGGGTAACGCCCGGCCGAGAGCAGCGCGACGGCGGTGGCCGCGACGTGCAGGTCCTTCGCGTCGCGCACACCCGGCCATGCCTTCCGGAAGCTGCGCTGCACGTCGGCGACCGACACCGAAGCGCGCGGGGCTGCACCGGACATCGCCGCTTCGTCGAGCGCGGCGGCCTCGCGCGTCAGGCGCTCGGTCTTGATCAGCGCGCGATGCGTCTCGACGAGCAGCAGCGGGCTCCAGTGCACGCGGATCACGTCGTGGAAGTCGAGGTACAGCAGCAGCGCGCGCGTCGTGCCGCCGTACAGCACGTCGGCATCCACGACGACCGGAACCGGTGGGTTCAGTAGAAGACCTCGTCGCCGATGCCGGCCGCGAGCGCTTCGAGCGCCTGCCGGCGCGTCGCGCGGTCCTGTTCGACCCACGCGACGATCGCAGTCGTCGCGACACGATCGTCGTCGCCGGCGATCTCGCCGGATGCGACGAGCAGCCGGAGGTCCGCGATCGACAGCCCTGCACGGTCGGCTGCAGCCGCGAGGTCGAGCTTGACTTCGTCGCCCATCGTCCGGGCGCGGTCGGACGAGGCTCGCGACCTACTTGACGTCGAGCAGTTCGACGTCGAACACCAGCGTCGCGTTGGGCGGAATCACGCCGCCGGCGCCGCGCGCGCCATAGCCCATCTCGGGCGGGATCACGAGGGTGCGCTGACCGCCGACCTTCATGCCCGCGACGCCCTGGTCCCAGCCCTTGATGACGTGTCCGGCGCCGAGCGGGAAGTCGAACGGATCACCGCGATCGCGCGAGCTGTCGAACTTCTGGCCCTTGTGTTCGGCGGCCGCCTCGTCATAGAGCCAGCCGGTGTAGTGCACGACCACGGTCTTGCCGGGGACGGCCTCGGCGCCGCTACCTACCTTGACATCGGTCATCTTCAATCCTTGTGGAGTGGACGGGCCGCTCGGGACCGTCACGGTTGTCGTATTCGATGCGGCGTCGACCGGGCTTCGGCGCATCGCGAAGAACACCATCGCGGCCAGCACGACGAGGACCACGACGATGGTCGTCGTCAACACGCGAGGTGAAGTCGGCTTGCTGGTGTTGGCGTCGTTGTCATTCATCGGGCGTCCCGTGATCGGTCTCTTTCGAGCGGCGCATTCTAGCCGTTAGCCGCGGCGTCCGAAGACATCGCACCCGCCATCGTGCGATCGGTCAGCAGGTCGACATAGGCGCGACGTTCGAGATGCGCGGACTCGATGCCCAGCTTCTGCATCAGGTCGTGCGCGATCGCCTCGCCGTCTTCGGGCGTCTGGTGGTCTTCGAGCACGACCTCGAGCTCCATGTAATGACCGAGGCCTTCGACGTCGTCGAGATGGACGCGCGTCTGCCCGACGAAGCACAGCGTGCGCGTCTTCCTGACGCGCCCGACGACCCCGTAGGCGAGCGCCAGCGTGCCGCGCAACGCATCGGGCTCGGTGGTCGCGGCCATCACGTATTCGGACAGCTTGGGGCCGGCCAGGTCGTCGCGGCGATAGAAGATCAGCTGGCCTTCGTGCTCGGAGAACATGCGCAGCTTGAGCCGGCCGTTGGGGCATGCGAAGAACGTGTCGTCCTGCGAGAACACGGTCGGACCGCGGTCGGCGAGGTCGATGACGGCGTCGAGGAGAGCGCCGGGGCGGGGAACGCGGGCCTTGATTTCGATGTTGCGGGGCATGGGTTGTTTCGTTGTACGAAGGGATGAAGAGCGCAGGACGTACATATTGGACGCTCCCCGAAGGCGGGTATCCCAGCGACGTCGGTGTGAGAATCGAGCTACGACACTGGGTTCGCGCCTCCGCGGGAACGACGAAACGAAGCAGCGTGCTCGCTCCACCCTTTTGTCATCCCGGCGAAGGCCGGGACCCAAGCTCGTGCATGGGCGCGAACAAGCAAATGGGGTCCCGGCCTTCGCCGGGATGACATGGCACTCACCGAGCGCCGGAAAATGAAAAAGCGAAGTGAGCCGATAAGCCGGATTCTGTGTCGACGCTCGACGCCCTTTCGAGCGCGTCGCATCCAGACAGTCATTCCTCTAGGCCGTGCCTCACGACACGGCTCAAGCCGTCTACCCGCACGCTCGCCGAGCAGGGTCGACGCGTGCCTATTTGACGTTGCTCCGCGTAGAGATTGCCCGTTTCACCCTGGACGAGAAGCGCCTCGTCCAGGGTCGTGCCTCGCGGCACGCACCCGAACCGACACCCGGTCTCTTTCTTTCGATCGAGACTTTGAAGATCGTCGCTTTCGCAACGATCTACTTGTCCAGACTCGTCTCTGTTGCTCTGATCCGCGCCTCACGGCGGGCAGGCGTTACCTGCTACGCTGCTTTGTGGAGTCCGGACTTTCCTCTCCCCGTACCAGACGGGCAGCGACTGTCTGGCTCGCTTCGCGGCTGCATTCTAAGTGAGTTCGAAGGATCTCCTGCCGATGACCGTCACGACGCCGCGCACCGGCGCCCGCATCCTCGTCGATCAACTGCTCGTCCACGGTGTCGAGCGCATCTACTGCGTGCCGGGCGAGAGCTATCTCGCGGTGCTCGACGCGCTCTACGACGTCGCGGATCGCATCCGGCTCGTCGTCAATCGTCACGAGTCCGGCAGCGCGTTCATGGCCGAGGCCGACGGCAAGCTGACCGGCAGGCCGGGCATCGCGTTCGTCACCCGTGGTCCGGGCGCGTGCAACGCCGCCATCGGCCTGCACTCGGCCTTCCAGGACTCGACGCCGATGATCCTGTTCGTCGGCCAGGTCGGCAACGACGTCGTCGAGCGCGAGGCCTTCCAGGAGATCGACTACCGCCGCATGTTCGGTCCGATGACGAAGTGGGTCGCGCAGATCGATCGCGCCGATCGCGTCCCGGAGTACGTCGCGCGGGCTTTCGCGACGGCCACCGGCGGCCGTCCCGGACCGGTCGTGCTGGCCTTGCCGGAGGACATGCTCGACGCGCTGGCCGACGTGCCCGACGCGCGTCCGTATCGGGCCGTGCAGGCATCGCCATCCGGTGCGGACCTTTTGCGCTTCCGCGCGATCGTCGACGCCGCCGAGCGACCGATCGTCATCGCCGGCGGGCCGGGCTGGAACGCCGAGGCGTGCGCCGATCTGCGGGTCTTCGCGGAGTCGTACGCGCTGCCGGTCGCCTGCGCGTTCCGCTGGCAGGACGTCTTCGACAATCGTCATCCGCACTACGTCGGCGACGTCGGCATCGGCATCAACCCCGCGCTGGCCGATCTGATCCGCGGGTCCGACTGCGTCGTCGCGTTCGGGCCGCGGCTCGGCGAGATGACCACGTCCGGCTATACGCTGCTGACGGCGCCGGTCCCCGGGCAGCCGTTGATCCACGTGCATCCCGACCCCGAGGAGCACGGCCGGGTCTACCAGGCGACGCTGCCGGTGCTCGCCGGCGTGCACGCGATGGTGTCTGCGTTGCGCACCGTGCCGACGACCCTCGCCGACGACCTGCGCGGACGCCGCCGCGCGCTGATCGACGAGCGGCGTCGCTCGTACGAAGCATGGCAGCAGGAGCCGGCCGTCTTCGCCGATCGTCCCGAGGCCGTCAACCTGTGGCAGGTGATGCGGCAACTCGACCAGCGCCTGCCGCCCGACTGGCTGCTCGCCAACGGCGCCGGCAACTTCGCGTCGTGGGGGCATCGCTATCGCCGCTACCCGGGCTTCAGGACGCAGCTCGCGCCGACGTCCGGCGCGATGGGTTACGGCGTGCCCGCGGGCATCGCGGCCCGCATCGTCGACCCGTCGCGGGCGGTGGTGGTGCTGGCCGGTGACGGCGACTTCCTGATGACCGGGCAAGAGCTGGCGACGGCCGTCAAGGAAACAGCGGGCGTGCTGTTCATCGTCGTCGACAACGGCATGTACGGCACGATCCGCATGCATCAGCGGAAGCACTTTCCGGGACGCGTCTCGGGCACCGTCCTGTCGAACCCGGACTTCGCGGTGCTGGCCGCGAGTCACGGCGCGCTCGGCATCAACGTGACGAGGACCGACGAGTTCGCGGTCGCGCTCGATCGCGCGCTGACCTTCATCGCGCACACGTCGCTGCCGGCGTTGATCGCGCTGAAGGCGGACCCGATGATCATCACGCCGTCGATGCTGCTCGACGATTGAGCGACGACGATCGAGGCGAAGCGCGTTGGTGATCTCGTCGTTCCCGCGAAGGCGGGAACCCGGTGGCGTTGCCTTCATCGCGCATCCTGAAAACCACGATGCTGGGTTCCCGCCTTCTGGGGAACGACGAGCAGGTGCGTGGTCAGGCGGTCGCGACGCCCGCATCGATCGCGGTTGTCAATTCGCCAGGCTCCACTGCAACGACCCGCCCGCATCGAGCGGCACCAGCGCGTCGTCGTCGAAAGGTACGTGATCGGGAATCGTCCAGCGTTCGCGGCGCAGCGTGATCGTCGAGCGATTGCGCGGAAGACGATAGAAGTCCGCACCGAAGCAACTCGCGAAGCCTTCGAGGCGCGCGAGCTGGCCGGCGCGCTCGAACGCCTCGGCGTACAGCTCGATGGCGTGCAGCGCGGTGAACGCGCCGGCGCCGCAGCATGCGCTCTCCTTCATGCGCCGCGCGTGCGGCGCGCTGTCGGTGCCGAGGAAGAAGCACGGCAGCCCCGACGTAGCCGCGTCCACCAGCGCGCGTCGGTGGACCTCGCGCTTCAGGACCGGCAGGCAGTACCAGTGCGGCCGCAGCCCGCCCGCGAAGATCGCGTTGCGGTTGAACAGCAGGTGATGCGCGGTGATCGTCGCGCCGAGCGTGCCGGCGTCGTGCTCGGTACGTACGTAATCGGCCGCGTCCTTCGTCGTGATGTGCTCGAAGACGATGCGCAACGCGGGGAAGTCCTTTCGCAACGGGACGAGCTTTTCGTCGATGAACACGCGCTCGCGATCGAACAGGTCGATGGCGGTATCGGTGACTTCGCCATGGATCAGCAGCGGCATGCCGACGGCCTGCATCGCTTCCAGTGCCGACCGACACTTCGCGAGGTCCGTGACGCCGGCCGACGAGTTGGTCGTCGCGCCGGCCGGATAGAGCTTGAGGCCGTGGACGAAGCCGCTGTCCTTCGCGCGAGCGACCTCGTCGGCCGACGTGTCGTCGGTGAGATAGAGCGTCATCAACGGCTCGAAGGTTGCGCCGTCCGGCAACGCGGCGACGATGCGCTCGCGATAGGCCGCGGCCGCGTCCACCGTCGTCACCGGCGGCTTGAGGTTGGGCATCACGATGGCCCGTGCGAACTGTCGCGCGCTGTACGGCAGCACGGCCTGCAACGCGGCGCCGTCGCGCAGATGCAGGTGCCAGTCGTCGGGTCGGGTGATCGTCAGCGCGTCTGTCGGCATGGGTTCTTCTCGGGCAGCGGTGGATGGGACAGCGAGCCGCACCACGGCTTCACAGGACCAGGATGACCCGGTAGTCGTTGACGTTGGTCCGCGTCGGACCCGTGACGATCAGGTCGCCCAGCGCGTCGAAGCAGCCCCACGCGTCGTGCAGGTGGAGCATCCGCTGCGCGCTCAGGCCGGCCGACTTCGCACGGGCGACCGTGTCCGGACCGAGGATCGCGCCGGCGTTGTCCTCGGACCCGTCGATGCCGTCGGTGTCGCACGCGAGCGCGAAGACGTCGACGAGGCCGTCGAGCTCGATCGCGAGCGACAACAGGAACTCCGTGCAGCGGCCGCCGCGCATCGGCGCACCTTTCTTCTCGCGCGGATTGAACGCGGGCATCGTCACTTCGCATTCGCCGCCCGAGATCAGCGCGATCGGCGCGGGCCACGGCTGGCCGTGACCGCGCACCTCGCGTGCCATCGCCGCATAGACCTTCGCGACCTCGCGCGCTTCGCCGGTCACGGTATCGCCCAGCACGGCCGCCTCGATGCCCTGCGCACGGAACCACGTGGCGGCGGCGTCGAGGCTCGCATGAGCGGTCGCGACCACGTGATTGCGCACGCGGGCGAACGCCGCATCGCCGGGCTTCGGCGTCTCGGGGATCGCGCCGTCGTTGCCGCGATCGAGATGGTTGCGGATCGCGTAGGGCAGGTCGACGCGGTAGCGTTCGACGATGTCGAGCGCATCGCGATAGGTGCTGGGGTCCGGCGTGCACGGGCCCGATGCGATGGCCGCCGGGTCGTCTCCGGTCACGTCGCTGACGATCAGCGCGACGACTTCGGCGCCGCGCTTCGAAGCGGCCTCCGCGAGCCGGCCACCGGACACGGCCGAGCAGTGCTTGCGGACGACGTTCATCGCGGTGATCGGCGCGCCCGACGCCAGCAGCGCGCGATTGAGCGCCTGCAGGTTGTCCATCGACAGGCCCGGCGCCGGCGACGACAACAGGCTCGATCCACCCCCGGAGATCAGCGCCAGCAGAAGGTCGTCGGGCGTCAGCGTGTCGACGAGTTCGAGCATGCGCGCGGCCGCGCTCTCGCCGGCTTCGTCGGGCACCGGATGGCCGGCCTCGACGACTTCGATGTGCTGCGTCGGCAAGCCGTGCGCATAGCGCGTCACGACGATGCCGGTCATCGGCACGTCGGGCCACGCGCGCTCGACCGCGAGCGCCATGCTGGCCGCGGCCTTGCCGGCGCCGACGACGATCACGCGGCCTTTCGGCCTGGCCGGCAGATGGGCGGCCATGAACGGCACGTCGCCGAGCGGATCGGCAGCGGCGAGAGCCGCGTCGAAACTCGCGCGCACCAGTTGGCGTCCGTCGAAAGAAGGTATCGGCATCACACAGTCCGGAAAGAGGTCACGCGAGTCGTCGACGACCGTAGGCCAGGCGTCGACCAAGGCAGCGGGCGATTATGCCGCGCGCGCCGCGCCGGCGACTGCCCTCATGATGTCGTGTTGTGATTCGCTGCGCCGTCCCTGATCGGCGCTTCGTGAAGTCGTCGACGGTATCCACCTCTCGAGCACCCCATGTCCCTGCTGATCCTCGGTCTCGCCGTCTTCCTCGGCGTCCACGCCGTCTCCATCGTCGCTCCCGCGTGGCGCACGCGACAGATCGCGATGCACGGCGACGGCCGGTGGAAGGGCGCGTACTCGCTCTTCTCGGCGATCGGTCTCGCGCTGCTGATCGTCGGCTATGGCGAGGCGCGTCACCTGCCGGTCGTGCTGTACACGCCGCCCACCTTCCTGCGTCACCTTGCGTTGCTGCTAATGCTGCCGGTGTTCCCGTTGTTCGTGGCGACCTACTTCCCCGGCCGTGTCAGTCGCGCCGCGAAGCATCCGACGCTGCTCGCGGTGAAGCTGTGGGCCACCGCGCATCTGCTCGCCAACGGGACGCTAGCGGACGTCGTGCTGTTCGGGGCTTTCCTGGTGTGGGCCGTGGCCGACCGGATCTCCGTGAAGCGCCGCACGGTCGGAGAACGACACGACGTGCCGGGTGCGCCGCCGCGTTCGTACAACGACCTGATCGTGATCTTCGCCGGACTCGCGATCTACGCCGCGTTCCTCGGCGGCGTCCATCGCTGGTTGATCGGTGTGTCGCCCCTCGCCTTCATGGGCCGCTGAAGACGGCGTGTCGAAGGGCGGAGGTCACCGCCCCTTCTGGACGATCACCGCGCAGTCGCTCTCGTTGATCAGCAGGCGGTTCGCGTCGACGCCGGCATCGTTGACGTAGCCGAAGCTGAAGACGAGGCCGTCGTGCATCATCTGACGCGTGTCCGGATCGTCGCAGAGGCGTGTCAGCAGGTAGGTCCTCGCGCTGGCGGCGATCTGCTCGCTGCTGGCGCCGTCCTGCGGGCCGACGCGTGTGAACGTGTAGGCCAGCTCGGCCCCGTTGAAGCGTACTTTCTCTTCGCGCAGCACCGGGGACACCATCGCCGGCAGCGACTCGTTCATGCCGGCGACTTCGTTCTGGATGGAGGCCTGGTCCACGGCGAAGGCCGACGCCGACCCGAGCAAAGTTGCGAGACCCGTGCCGACGATCGCGAAACGTGTGATGGACATCTTGTTCTCCCGCTCGATAAAGCACTCGAATCTAGTCCACGCGCGGCTCGGCAAGAGACGGACGGAGCCTGATTCGAGCGCTGAGCGGCAACAGCCTGTCACCGCTGGCGTTCGCAATGCATCCCCGGCCGAGCACCGTCGATGAGCTTCGAACCGGGGTCAATGCCGATCGCGACACGTCGGGTCGAGTCGGCCGTCGAATCCTACGAAGGAGACGTGGTCGACGCTCATCTCGTGGTCCTGGATCCAGCGATCGAGCGCCGCGTCGAACGCCGAAGGCAGGGCGCTGCAATCGAGCGATCTCGAAAACAGGATGAGCGACGCGTGGAAAGGCGGCGTCGAAGGAAAAAAGGAGACGCCGGCGATCGCACCGATGCTCTTGCGCATGACGGGATCGATCCAGAGGAACGCCTTGTCCCCGCAGTCATGAGGGACGCATGCGCCGAGCACGAGATAGCGGTCGTCGACGATGCGAACGGGATCGGGCGGCCCGCCCATGCCGGCTTCGAAGTGGTCCAGCAGTCGACGTCGGTCCACGCCTGGCCCGAGATCGAAGCGCGGCGTCGTGGCTGCAGCCAACGCCGGCCAGTGCGGGTCCCAGACGACGCTATTGGTCGAGTCGTAGCGAAGAATCCATCCGTAGGGCGATGGGTCCTTCGCCTCCGCGCGCGTCGTGGCCACGACGAATGCCGTCGTCAAGACGCAGGCGACGAGCCGTCGCCGAAGACCGAAGGCAACGCACCCCATGGCCGTCGTGCCTCAATGCGTGAGGATCTTCGACAGGAACGTCTGCGCGCGCTCGCCGCGCTGCTCGTTGAAGAACTCGTCCTTCGTGCAGTCCTCGACGATGATGCCCTTGTCCATGAACACGATGCGATTGGCGACTTTCCGCGCGAAGCCCATCTCGTGCGTGACGACCATCATCGTCATGCCTTCCTTGGCCAGCGACACCATCACGTCGAGCACCTCGTTGACCATCTCGGGGTCGAGCGCCGACGTGGGCTCGTCGAACAGCATCGCGATCGGGTCCATCGACAACGCGCGCGCGATCGCGACGCGCTGCTGCTGACCGCCGGACAACTGGCCGGGGTACTTGGCCTTCTGGGCGATCAGTCCGACGCGGTCGAGGTACTTGAGCCCCTTGGCGCTGGCCTCGGCCTGCGAGCGGCCCATCACCTTGACCTGCGCGATCGTCAGGTTCTGCTCGATCGTCAGGTGCGGAAACAGTTCGAAGTTCTGGAACACCATGCCGACGCGCGCGCGCAGCTTGGGCAGGTTGGTGCCCTTCGCGGACAGCGACGTGCCGTCGACCACGATGTCGCCCTTCTGGAACGGCTCGAGCGCGTTGACGGTCTTGATCAGCGTGGACTTGCCGGAGCCGGACGGGCCGCAGACGACGATGACTTCGCCCTTCTCGACCTTGGTCGTGCAGTCGGTCAGCACCTGGAACGCGCCGTACCACTTGCTCACGTCCTTGATTTCGATCATTGGCATAACGAATTCCGCATGGGATGGGTAACAACGGACAACGAACGCATCAACGGATGATCGCGACCTTCTTCTGCAGCAGCTTGACCAGCCGCGACAAGCCGAAGCAGATCACGAGATAGACCACGGCGACGGTGAGGTACATCTCGGTCGGCCGGAAGTCGCGGTTGCTGACCTTGTCGGCCGCGCCGAAGAAGTCGGTGGCGCCGATGGCGTACACCAGCGACACGTCCTGGAACAGCACGATGGTCTGCGTCAGCAGCACCGGCAGCATGTTGCGAAACGCCTGCGGCAGCACGACGATCTTCATCACCTGGGCGTAGGTGAAGCCCATCGCGTAGCCGGCGCCGATCTGCCCGCGCGGGATCGACTGGATGCCCGACCGCATGATCTCCGAGAAGAACGCGGCCTCGAAGATCGTGAATGTGTAGTAGGCCGAGCGATCGGCGCCCACCGGTTGAGGCCGGCCGGTGATGAAGCCGATCAGGATCGGCGCGATCAGGTAGAACGCCAGCAGCACGAACACCAGCGGGATCGAGCGGAACAGGTTGACGTAGGCGGCCGCGAACAGCGACAGCGGCTTGATCGGCGACAGGCGCATCAACGCGAGCAGCGTGCCGAGCAACACCCCGCCCAAAGTGCCCACGATCGTGACCTGCACGGTGTACTGCAGGCCCTTCATCAGATACGGCCAGTTCGACCAGATCTCGTTCCAGTCGAAGCCCGTCATTTGGAGCTGCCCGTGATGAAGCCCGGCACCGACGAGCGACGCTCGATGAACGCCATGATGCGGTTGATGGTCATCGCCAGCGCGGTGTAGATCAGGATCGTGACGATGGTGATCTCGAACACCTGCGATGTCTTCTCGATGATCTGCTTGTACTGGAAGTACAGCTCCATCATGCCGACCGCGTAGGTCACGGCCGAGTTCTTGAAGATGTTCATGCACTCGGACGTCAGCGTCGGGATGATGACGCGGAACGCCATCGGCAGCCGCACGTAGCGATAGACCTGCCACTCGGTCAGGCCGACCGCGAGGCCCGCGAAGC
Organism: Beijerinckiaceae bacterium; assembly: GCA_964657795.1. Lineage (GTDB taxonomy): Bacteria > Pseudomonadota > Gammaproteobacteria > Burkholderiales > Burkholderiaceae_D > CAHJXF01. Next base: position 30,770 of record CAZZWS010000004.1, on the reverse strand, counting down.
GCTGGCCGCGCGACAGCGTGTTGATGCTCGACTTGACCTGCTCGGAGATGCGCGCCGCGGTGAAGAGGCCGAGGCCGCCGATTGCGATGATCCAGTCCGGCATCTTCTGCTTCATGAAGTCGCCGGCGCCCTTCGGCAACATCTCGGGCAGGACGAAGAACCACAGGAACAGCTGGACGATCAGCGGGATGTTGCGGAAGAGATCGATGTAGAGGTCGCCGATGAAGACCAGCGCGCGGCTCTGCGTGGTGCGCATCACGCCGAGCACCGACCCAAGGACGAGCGCGATGATCAGCGCACCGAGGCCGACCGTGATGGTCCAGCCGAGGCCCGAAAGGATCCATTGCCAGTAGCGCAGGCCGTCATCAGTCTCCGCGAGGAAGAACGTCCAGTCCCAGTGGTACTTCATGCGTCACCGCCATCGAGGCAAGCGTTGAAGACGGACGATCGACGGGCGTTGCGAGCCGTCGAACGCCCATGAAAAAAGGGAGCTCGCGCTCCCTTGGTTCGATGGTTCAGACGCCCTTGTCCGACGGGTTCTTCCACGCGTCGCGCGTCTCGGCGGACAGCGGATAGTTGATGGTGATGTTCTTCGGCGGGATCGGAGCCAGCAGCCACTTGTCGTAGAGCTTCTCGATCTCGCCCGAGTTGAACAGGGCGATCACCGCCTTGTCGACGACCGCCTTCATCTGCGGATCGTCTTTCCGGAACATGATCGCGTAGTTCTCGGTCTTCAGCGGCTCGCCGACGATCGCGAAGTCCTTCGGGTTCTTGGAGTTGGCGACCAGGCCCGCGAGCAGGATGTCGTCCATCACGAAGGCCGCGGCGCGACCGCTCTCGACCTGCAGGAAGCTGTCGCCGTGGTCCTTGCCGTAGGCGTTCTTGATGGAGATGCTGCTGGTGCGTACGTTGCTCTTGATCAGTGCATCCGACGTGGTGCCCGACGTGGTGACCACGGTCTTGTCCTTCAGGTCGGCGAAGGTCTTGATGCCCGAGTCGGCGCGTACGACCATCCGCACGTTGTAGCGGAAGATGTCCGGCGAGAAGGCGACCTGCTTCGCGCGGTCGAAGGTGTTGGTGGTGGAGCCGCACTCCATGTCGACCGTGCCGCCCTGGATCAGCGGGATGCGGTTCTGCGACGTGACGCCGACGGTCTCGACCTTGAGATCGGGAATCTTCAGCTGCGCCTTGATGGCGTCGACGATCTTGTAGCAGACGTCCATGCTGTAGCCGATCGGCTTCTGGTTGCCGTCGAGGTACGAGAAGCCGATGGACGAGTCGCGCGTGCCGAGCGTGATGGTCTTGGTCTCGGCGATCTTCTTGAGCGTGCCGTCGAGCGCCTGCGCTTGGGCGGTGGCGGCGACGAAGCCGAGTCCGGCCAGCGCGAGCGCCATTCGCAAGAAATTCGAGGGGAAATTCATGGACTGCTCCTGTGGAATGGGGCCCGCGAGCTACGCCTGGGGACCGACGCGGCAGTCTAGCGAAAAGCCTGTCGCTTTCCTGTGCGGGTTTACACGCAGGTTTCGGGCCAGGACACGCATGGATGGACTCCATGGTCGACGCCGTTTTGTGTTGTACAATATTTCGTACAAATGAAGGGATGCACATGGATGCTATTTCCTATTCCGCTGCGCGAGCCAATCTGGCCAGCACCATGGACCGGGTGTGCGACGACCACGAAGCACTCATCATCACGCGCAAGGAGCAATCCGTCGTCATGCTTTCGCTGGAGGACTTCCAGGCCTTGCAGGAGACGGCTTATCTGCTGCGAAGCCCGGCCAACGCCCGCCGGCTGATGTCCGCGACGGCGCAGCTCGAAGCCGGCAAGGGTGTGAAGCGCGTTCTGGCCAAATGAAGCTGGTTTTCGCCGACGAAGCGTGGGACGACTATCTTCATTGGCAGGAATACGACAGACGAATGGTGGAGCGCGTCAACAAGCTCATCCTCGAAACGCAGAGTGAGCCCTTCGCCGGCATCGGCAAGCCCGAGCCGCTGAAACATGCCCTGTCGGGCTACTGGTCGCGCCGGATCACCGACGAGCACCGCATGGTCTACAAGCTGGAGGGCGGGGCGCTGTTGCTGGCGCAGCTTCGGTTCCACTACTGACGTCGTCCGCGAGGCCATCTCGGACGATCCGGGCTCTGACCAGGCCCAGCTTGCGGGGGCACCGGCCCCGTCGGAAGTGCGGGCGATCGCGTCCACCGGGCAGGCCGTTGGCCGCCAAGGCGACTTCGGTGGCCGACCCTTGAGCCTGGACGCACCGGCGATGCAAATCAATTGCATCCTGCCCGGCCGGGCTGTCTCGAGCGGGCAGACTTCGAAGTCGCCGCGCAGCTTCCCATCGAACGACGCGGCATCGCGCACGGCCTGCGGCGCGGCGAAGGTCTCGTTACCGCCGTCCGTGGCGCTCTCGACGCCGAGCACGCGACCGCCTTGCTGCAGATGGATTCGTGCACTCGGCGTCCCGTCGAACCATTGCAGTTCGCCATGGACGACGTGGCAGGCCGCGACGAGATCGGCGCGTTCCCTGCATTGGTTCGGATCCGCCGCGGCAGCGCGTGTTGCCGCGAACAGCAACGCGGCGACCACGAGCCTATTCATAGGTATTCGCATAGATGCCGCTGCCTGGCAATGCCGCGGTGGATAAGCGTTGTCGAGAGGGCCGACGGATGTTTTCAAGGCGTGGCCCTGGAATGCGCCGGAGAACGCGTTCTTCCGAAAATTGAAATGTCGAGCACAGAGCGTTGGGGCCTTGCCCGCCAGCAGCTCTCTTCTCGCGGTCATCACCGCAGTCACGCACTCGGCCAGGATCGACTTTTGCGCCGGGCCGGGATGCGCGACAGCCGAGGCCATTGCCGGAAAACAATGCGAGGACGCCGCGGTATTGATGATGGCGTGCGCAATGTTGAAGCGCGCGTCCGTGATCGTCGGGCCGCTCAACGACCGCGTCTCGTTGAAGACGATATTGGAGATTTGCTGATCGGAAAGCTTGGGCACGCGCCTCCTGGATGCCAACCCTTCATCGTGACAGGCTCGGGTCGTGTGGCATCGCATGACTTCGCGACCGCGTCCCGACGGAGCTGCGTCACGTCCCGACGGCATGACGCACGGGCTTCGCCGCGCCGCGCCGCGTCAGACGAGCGCGATACGTCGATCCGGTCGCTCGATCGCGTGGTCGTGCGGGGACCCGTCGCCACCCTGGTCGGCCTGCTGCCGCGCCCACATCGTCGCGTAGGTCCCGCCGCGCGCGACCAGTTCGCGGTGCGTACCGCGCTCCACGATGCGGCCCGCCTCCAGCACCAGGATCAGGTCGGCGTCGACGATCGTCGACAGCCGGTGCGCGATGACCAGCGCCGTGTGGTTGGCGGCGATGGTGCGCAGCTCGGACTGGATCGCGAGCTCGGCCTTCGTGTCGAGCGCCGACGTGGCCTCGTCGAAGATCAAGATCGCCGGATTCTTCAGCAGCGTGCGGGCGATGGCCACGCGCTGCTTCTCGCCGCCGGACAGCTTGAGGCCGCGCTCGCCCACCGTCGTGTCGTAGCCGTTCGGCAGCGACGTCACGAAGTCGTGGATGTAGGCCGCGCGCGCGGCTTGCTCGACCTCGGTCTGCGTGACCGCATCGATGCCGCCGGCGCGGCCGTAGCCGACGTTGTAGCCGATCGTGTCGTTGAACAGCACGGTGTCCTGCGGCACGATGCCGATCGCCGCGCGCAGCGACGACTGCGTGACGTCGCGGATGTCCTGCCCGGCGATCGTAATGCGGCCGCTCGAGACGTCGTAGAAGCGGAACATCAGGCGGGCGAGCGTCGACTTGCCCGAGCCGCTCGGCCCGACCACGGCCACGGTCTGGCCCGCGCCGATCTCGAAGTCGACGTCGAACAGGATCTGACGGTTGGCGTCGTAGCCGAAGTCGACGTGCTCGAAGCGGACGGCGGGCGCGAACAAAGCGTCGGTGCGCGTGCCCCTTTGCACGATGGGCATCAATCCGTCTTTATGGAGCGGCGCTCCGAGGTTCAACGGCTTCGCTTCGGGCGCATCGGCCACCTCGCGATGTTGATCCAGCAGGTTGAACATGCGATCGACGTCGGCCACGCTCTGCTTGATCTCGCGATAGATCACGCCGAGGAAGTTGAGCGGGATGTAGAGCTGGATCATGAACGCGTTGACCAGCACGAGGTCGCCGAGCGTCATCTGCCCTGCGATGACGCCGACGGTCGCACGCCAGATGATCAGCGTGACCGCGACCGCGATCAACGCCGACTGGCCGACGTTGAGCATCGACAGCGTGGTCTGCGACTTGACCGCGGCCTGCTCCCAGCGCTGCATGCTCTCGTCGTAGCGCCGCGTCTCGAACGACTCGTTGTTGAAGTACTTGACGGTCTCGTAGTTGAGCAGCGAGTCGACCGCGCGGACGTTGGCCTTCGAGTCCAGCTCGTTCATCGTGCGACGGAAGTGGGTGCGCCACTCGGTGACGCTGATCGTGAACGTGATGTAGACGACCAGCGCCACGGCCGTGATGATCGTGAACCACTTGTCGTAGCGGACCGCGAGGATGCCCAGCACCAGCGACAGCTCGACCAGCGTCGGCAGGATGCTGAAGAGCGTGTAGCTGACGAGCGACGAGATGCCGCGGCTGCCGCGTTCGATGTCGCGCGTCATGCCGCCGGTCTGGCGTTCGAGGTGGAAGCGCAACGACAGGGCGTGCAGATGCGCGAAGACTTCGAGCGCCACCTTGCGGACCGCGCGCTGCGTGACCCTCGCGAAGGCCAGTTCGCGCAGTTCGGTGAAGGTGGTGGTTGTCAGTCGCAGGAGACCGTAGGCAACGAGCAACGCGACCGGCAGGACCAGCACGGCGACCGGGTCGCCCGGCTTGATCGACAGCGCGTCGACGATGCGCTTGAGGACGAGCGGCACGCCGACGTTGCCCATCTTGGCCGCGATCAGGAACACCAGCGCGAGCATCACGCGGCCTCGGAACTGCCAGAGGTAGGGCAGCAGCGAGCGCACGACGGCCCATTCGGAGCGCTTCGAGGTGTTCGGGACCGACGTCGCTGTCGCTGTCGCTGTGGCGGGCGTGGGAGGCGGGGGTTCTGCGTAACTGCGCATGAGTGGAACGGGAAGGATGGCGTGGTGACGCGATCTTCCTACAATGGCACGACCGACGTCGAATGCAAGGCATCCGCCGCGCGCCGATCACGTCGTCCACAGATCCTCACGATGACCGCCACCCTCGAACCCGAACCCGCCGGCCTGCCGGACCGGCAGCCGACGCTGCGCGTGATGCCGATGCCGGCCGACGCAAACATCCACGGCGACGTGTTCGGCGGCTGGATCATGGCGCAGGTCGACATTGCCGGCGCGCAACCGGCGGTCAAGCGCGCCAACGGCCGCGTGGCCACGGTCGCGGTCAACTCGTTCGTGTTCAAGAACCCGGTGTTCGTCGGCGACCTGCTGTCGTTCTACGCCGACGTCGTGAAGGTCGGCAGGACGTCGGTGACGGTCCGGGTCGAGGTCTTCGCGGAACGCAATACGCCGGGTGGCGAGGTGGTCAAGGTGACCGAAGCCACGCTGACCTACGTGGCCACCGACAACGACCGGAAGCCGCGGTTGCTGCCGCCGCTGCCGTAGCGCCACGCATCGCGGCCGATCACTTCGGCTTGCGATCGAAGCGGTTGCGGTTCACGCAGGCGACGACGACGTGGGTGCGCCTGCCCGACGACGCGCTGACGCTCTCGGCCGACTGCAGGATGGTCGTCCCGGCGAGCGCGTCGAGCACGACCGCCGCGTCGACCGCCGTGTACAGCCGCCCGCGCTCGTCGCGCTGATCGACATCGACGACGCGCCAGCTGAGGTACAGCACGCCGTCGGCGACGAGGATGCGGCGCAGCGCCGCGATCGAAGGCGCGATCGACTCGCGCGGCAGATGCATCAGCACGGTCGCGCACGACACGTTGTCGAAGGTGCGCGGCGCGATGGCGTCCAGCGCCGGCAGCTCGGCAGGCTGAAACTGCCAGTCGGGAAAGCGGCTCTGCGCTTCGCCCAGCAACGCGTCGCTCGCGTCGAAGCCGATGCACGCGTAGCCGTTGCGATTGAGCCAGTCGACGTCGCGACCGCTGCCGCAGCCGATGTCCGCGGTGATGCCGCCGGCCGCCGTCGCGCGAAAGTGGCGGCGGACGGCGTCCTGCAAATCGAACGGCGGCGGCTGCGACAGCCAGTCGTCGGCGTACGCGGCGGCATGTGTCGCGTACGCCGCCAGCGTCTCCGCGTCGGTCTCGCCCGCGCTCGTCACGTCGTCCTCGACGTCAGGCGAACTGCCTGAAGTCCGGCTTCCGCTTCTCGAAGAACGCCGCGAAGGCTTCGCGCGCCTCGGGTGCGCTCAGCATCTCGCGGAACGCGGCGCCTTCCTTCTGCATGCGCTCGGCGATCTCCGGGGCGTCGTCGTTCTTCATCAGCCACTTCGTCGTGCGCAGCGACGTCATCGGCAACGCCGCAAGCTTCGCGGCCTGCGCATGCGCGTGGGCGAGCACCGCCTCGTCGTCGAGCACCTGATTGACGAAGCCCATCGACAGCGCCTCGTCGGCGCCGAATGCCTCGCCGAGCAGCAGCTTGGCGGCTGCGTGGCGGTAGCCGATCAGACGCGGCAGCAGCAGGCTCGACGCGGCTTCGGGGCACAGGCCGAGCTGCACGAACGGCATGGAGAACTTCGCGCTGCGCCCGGCGTACACGAGGTCGCAATGCAGCAGCAGCGTCGTGCCGACGCCGACCGCCGCGCCGCGCACGGCCGCGATGACCGGCTTGCCCATCGTGCTGATGATCTTGAGGAAGCGGAACACCGGGCTGTCGTCGCCGTGCGGCGGGGACTTCATGAAGTCCTCGAGATCGTTGCCTGCGGTGAAGATCTCGGGCCGACCCGCGATCACGATCACCCGCACCGCCGGATCGTCCTCGCCGCCATGCAGCGCGTCGGCGAACGCCTGGTACATCGCGGCCGTGATCGCGTTCTTCTTGGCGGGGCGATCGAGGGTGATGGTGAGGACGTTCGCGTCGATGCTGGTCTGGATGTCCATGGATTCCGATAGGGGTGGGGTCGCTGATGTCTACTGAAGGCGCTGACGATAGCTCACCGCGTACGCGGGAAAGCGGGCCAGCAGTACCGGGTCGTTCGACGGCGCGATGCCGGCCGGCAACGACACCGGATTGAACAGCAGCTTCTTCTGTGTCTCCGCCTGATCGGGAGCGGTCGTGTTCAGCGTGACGACGCCGAGCTCGACCAGCTTGCGTTCCTCGGGCCACACCACCGTCGCGTCGTCGATCTTGTCGCCGTCTTCGGCAACCTGCGCGACGAGGCGGAACTTGACGGGACCCTTCGCGATGCGCGTCGGCAGTTCGTCCATCAGATAAGTGGGCGACGCGCTCTTCGCGTCTTCGTCGCTCAGCGCGTGCAGGCCCGCGACCGGCAGGATGCGATAGCGGACGTAGTGGCTGCGGCCTTTCGCGTTGGTGAACTGGAACGCGTTGACGCCGTAGAACGCCAGCGTGCCGAAGCTTTCCGGCGCGGGCCGGGGCGTGGTGACGAAGGCGAGCGCCGCGGGATGGCTGCCGAGGAACTGCTCGATCGGCGTCGGCTTGGCCACGTCCGGTCCGCTCGCCGCGACGGCCTGCAGCAGCGCGTTGAAGTCTTCGGGCGTGGAGACCGGAAACCCGTTGGCCGAGATGCAGACGATGTCGGTCGACAGGCCGCCAGGCAACTGGAAGCGGATGGCGATGCCGTGCGGGCTCGCGTCCGCGCCGGCGTCGGGCATCGTCGGCACGCCGGTCGCATTGGAGAAGCGGACGATCACCGGCACTCGATGCGCGAAGTGGGGCGCCTTGCTGAGCGACGGTGCGTCGGCCGACGGCACGAAGTCACCGGTGACGACGATGCCCTTCGCGTGATTGGCGCGATAGCCGGCGTGCGGTCCGCCCGACAGCGCGTTGAGCGAATCGACGAGGGCGACCGGCAGCGGTTTCTGTTCGGCAGCCGGGGCGGCATCGGCGGCCACCGTCGACGTGGCCGTGAACGCGAGCGATGCGGCGAGGGTGGCGAGCGACAGCAAGCGAATGCCAGCGGATGCCGGACGGGTGTGTGAGGAGGCAGTCATCGTTCTGGTCCGGGTGAGGCGGCCTCGGGCCGCAAAGGTTCTGGTGAAAAAAGAGATCAGCGATCGGCCAGCGCCGTCCGCAGCTTGCGCAGGCCGCGCAGCAGTGTTCTTCGCTGCGGGTCGCTGCAGCCGGTGGCGCTTTGGATGAGCCCTTGCAGCGCGATGGCGTCTTGTTGCAGGCGCCGGCCTGCGGGCGTCACCGAGAGCAGGACCGAGCGATCGTCGTGCGGGCTGCGCATCCGATCGATCAGCCCGGCCGTCTTGAGCTTGCGCAGCAGCGGCGCGAGGGTGCCGGAATCGAGCGCGACGCGATCGCCGAGCGCACCCACGGAGAGTTCCTGGTGTTCCCACAGCGCCAACATCACGACGTACTGCGGATAGGTGAGACCCAGCGGGGCCAGCAGCGGCCGATAGGCCCTGGTCATCGCGAGCGAAGCGGAGTACAGCGCGAAGCAGAGCTGCCCGTCGAGCGTCGGCGCCGGCGGCGAGAGCTTGGTCTTGGTCATCGGATCGATTGCGGCGCGACCTCAGGATTAACGCATCAAACAATATCGTATGCCATTATCGATGATCAAAGGTACTTGGGCAAGCGTGATGCTTCCCGATCGGACAATGCAATCAGGAACGCGATTTCTGCGCGGCCACCGGCGCCATCGTGCCGATCAGCTTGGCGACCGTCACGCGTGACGCGCCGTCGACGGCGGTGACGGTCGCTTCCGTGACGAGGAAACGTGCGCCAGGCTTCAGGACCTCGGCCCGGCACTCGAGATGCGACCCTCGCGCCGCACGCAGCAGATGGATCTTGAACTCCACCGTGACCGGGACCATCGTCACGTCGAGCAGCGTCATCGCGCTCGCGCCGGCGGTGTGGTCGGCGATCGTCGACACCACGCCCGCATGGACGACGCCGGTGTGCTGCAGATGACGCGGCTGCAACGCGAGCCGCGTCGTGCACCAGCCGGGTCCGCAGTCGACGAAGGTCACGCCGAGGTCCGTGATGAAGCCCGGCTGCGTGAACAGCGCGGTGACGGCGTCGCGGATGTCGGGCGTCGTCTGCATCACAGCGCCTTCGGCAAGCGCGCCTGCCACGATTCCAGCGGCACGCGTAGCGCGTTGCACAGGTACGAGAGGGTCCGATACCAGCCGCACAACGCGACGAGTTCGATGATCTGCGCCTCGTCGTAATGCGCGGCCAATGCGGACCACGCCTCGTCGTCCAGGGTCGACTTCGCGTGCAGGCCGTCGACCATCTCGATCAGCGCGACCTCGTTCGGCATCCAGGCATCGGGGTCGGGCGGATACGCGACCGTATGACGGATCGCGGCCTCGTCGAGACCGGCGGCCTGCGCGTACCGGGTCACGTGCACGCCCCATTCGTACTCGTTGCCGCAACGCGCGCAAGTGCGGTCGATCACGATCTCGCGATCGCGGACCGACAGTGTGGAGTGCTGACCGAGGAAATGGCCGCCGGTGGCCATCATGCGTTCGAAGAGCGCGGCGTTCTTCGCGAGGACGCGGAACAGCGCGAGAGGATTCGCCGCCCCGGCCGGCGTCATCGTGGCCAGAAGCGGGCCGACCTCCGATGGAAAGGGTTCTTCGAGTGGAACGATGCGAGGCGGCGTCATGCGAACTCCGGACTTGTGGATGGCGATGTCATCGGTCGCGTCCCGGGACGCGCGGTGCGGCCGTCGTCGCGATGGCCCGCGGCCGGCAACTCCATGTCCGATTCCGGCGAGTCATCGATCGAGGCCACGGCTACAGTCCGGTCACATGGAGGCGACATGGACATTCTCACGAACGAACGCAGGCCGTTCCGCATCACCGGTCTGCCCGCCGGACCCTTCCAGCATCTGTGGGCGTTGTCCGACGCGGATCTCGCGCGCCAACACGCGCTTCGTCAGGTCGTCGATGCCCGGCCCGGCTTCCCGGATCGCATCGAGCTGCGCGAGGCCGAAATCGGCGAGACGGTCATCCTGGTCAATCATCGGCATCTTCCCGAGTCGGGACCTTACCAGTCGAGTCATGCGATCTACGTCGTCGAAGGCGCCACGATGACTTACGACGCCGTCGACCGCGTTCCCGAGGTCTTGCGTCGACGCACGTTGTCCCTGCGCGCGTTCGATGGCGAAGGGTTGATGGTCGATGCCGATCTCGTCGAAGGTCGTGATGTCGAGACGCTGATCGATCGTCTCTTCGCGCGACCGGACGTCGCGTTCGTTCATGCGCATTACGCCCGCCGCGGCTGCTTCGCCTGTCGCATCGACCGCGTCGTGTCTGGCTGACGACGTTCCGTCGACGTACTCGAACCGATCGTCGGCAGCGGCTAGAACAGCTCCGCGTCCATCTCCATCAGCACCTGCGACCCCGCGCGCGCCGTGCGGAACGCGGATGCGGTCTCCGGCAACAGCTTGGCAAAGTAGAAGCGCGCGGTGGCGAGCTTGGCCGCATAGAACGGGTCGCCGCCATCGAGCTTGGCCAGCGCCACCTTCGCCATCCGCGCCCAGAAGTACGCGTAGACCAGATGCCCGATGACCCGCAGATAGTCGACGGCCGCGGCGCCCACTTCGTCGGGGCTCTGCATCGCCTTCATGCCGAGTTCCATCGTCAGCTTGTTGACCTTGTCGCCGAGGTCGGCCAGCGGCGCGACGAATTCAGCCATTGCGTCGGCCATCGCCGCGTCGCCCTGCTCGGCAACCACGAACGCGCCGATCATCTTCGCGAACTTCTTCATCCGCGCGCCATTGTCCGACAGCACCTTGCGGCCGAGCAGGTCGAGCGCCTGGATGGTGTTGGTGCCTTCGTAGATCATGTTGATGCGCGCGTCGCGCACGATCTGCTCGATGCCCCACTCGGCGATGTAGCCGTGACCGCCGAAGACCTGCAGACAGCCAGACGCCGCGTTGAAGCCGTTGTCCGTCATGAACGCCTTCACGACCGGTGTCATCAACGCCATCATGTCGTCGGCGTCCTTGCGCACGCTCTCGTCGGGGTGATGTGCCAGGTCGGCCTGCAACGCGACCCACGTCGCGAACGCGCGGCCGCCTTCGGCATAGGCCCGCGCCGTCAGCAGCATCTTGCGGACGTCGGGATGCACGATGATCGGATCGGCCTGGAGCCCGGGTTCCTTCGGCCCGGACAGCGAGCGGCCCTGGATGCGGTCCTTCGCGTAGGCCGCGGCGTTCTGGTACGCGATGTCGGTCAGGCCGAGGCCCTGCACGCCGACGCCGAGCCGCGCGCCGTTCATCATCACGAACATCGCGGCCAGGCCCTTGTTGGGCTCGCCCACCATCCAGCCGGTCGCGCCGTCGAGGTTGAGCTGGCAGGTCGCGTTGCCGTGGATGCCCATCTTGTGTTCGATGGCGCCGCAGAAGATCGGATTGCGGGCACCGACGGTCGCGTGCTCGTCCTCGCCCACGGGAAGGAACTTGGGGACGACGAACAGCGAGATGCCCTTCGAGCCGGCCGGTGCGTCGGGCAGGCGGGCCAGCACGAGGTGCACGATGTTGTCGGCCATGTCGTGCTCGCCCGACGAGATGAAGATCTTGTTGCCGGTCAGCGCGTAGCTTCCGTCGTTCGTCGGCTCGGCCCTGGTCCGCAGCATCCCGAGGTCGGTGCCGCAATGCGACTCCGTCAGGCACATCGTGCCCAGCCATTCACCGGACACGATCTTCGGCAGATAGAGCTTCTTCTGCGCGTCCGTGCCGTGCGCGAGCAGTGCCGAGTAAGCGCCGTGCGCGAGCGACGGATACATCGTCCACGCCTGGTTCGTCGCGTACTTCATCTCCGAGAACGCGATCTCGATCAGATGCGGCAGGCCCTGCCCGCCGAACTCGGGTTCCGCCGACAACGACGGCCAGCCGCCGTCGCGGTACTGCCGATACGCTTCCTTGTAGCCCTTCGGCACCGTCACCGTGTGGGTCGCCGCATCGAAACGGCAACCTTCCTGATCGCCGGACAGGTTGAGCGGCAGCAGCACCTCCGCGCAGAACTTGCCAGCCTCCGACAGCACCTGATCGATCGTGTCCGCGTCGATCTCCGCGAAGGCGGGGATCTGCTGCAGCGACGACGTGATGTCTAGCAATTCATGCATCACGAACTGCATGTCGCGAAGCGGTGGGCGGTAGATGGCGGGCATGGCGACTCCTCAAGACTCGATGGGGATGGATCGCTGCGACGACCGCGTCGTCGCGACGAAGTGATACGGGTTCAGCCGATCCGGCGTTCGCGCGGCTGCCTGATCGACGTCATCGGCCTGCGGCGCCTCGGTGTCTTCGCGCGATAGCTGTCGATCAGGCGGACGTAGCCGCGTTCGATGCGTTCGACGGCATGACGGTCGCCGATGAAGCGGGCATCGTGATGCAGCGCAAGGACCATCGCGCGCAACTCGAAGACGAGTTGCCCGCAGTCAGTATCGGCGGCGAGATGGCCTTCGTCGACGGCCTGATGCGCCGCGCGCAGCAACGCCTTCTGCCACGCCATGACCATCGACAGCAGCTCGTCGCGGATCGGGCCGGGGCGATCGTCGTATTCGACGGCCCCGCTGATGTACATGCAGCCGCTGTCGATCTCGCGCGTGTGGCGTGTGACCCAGCCGGCGTACATCGCCGACAGTCGCGGCAGGCCGCGCGCCTCCTGCAACGCCGGGAAGAAGACCTCCGCCTCGAAGCGCCGGTGATACTCCTGGATGACCGCGATCTGCAGGTCCTCGCGCGAGCCGAAGTGCGCGAAGACGCCGCTCTTGGACATCAGCATGCGTTCGGCAATGAGGCCGATGGTCAGGCCTTCGAGACCGTCGCGGCTCGCGAGTTCGAGCGCGGCGTCGAGGATCGCGGCGCGGGTTTGTTCGCCTTTACGCATGGACTGCCATCATGGAACGGAGACCGAAAAGTGACGCTGGAAACACGATCCGGGCGCCAGAAGCACGGCGCTGAAGGGGAACGATCCAGAAATTAGCACGATCGTTCTATTTTGGCAAAGACGCGAGTCGACGCTATACGATAGGACGCATCAGGCGATCGATCGACTTCGTGATCGGGCGCACCTCAGGACATGGAGATCGACATGAACACCAGGGTGAGCGGTATCGGCGGTGTTTTCTTCAAGGCGCGCGACCCCAAGACCTTGCAGGCCTGGTATCGCACGCACCTCGGCATCGACGTCAAGCCGTGGGGCGGCGCCGCGTTCCATTGGAATCGTCCGCAGGGTCATCGCGACGGCGGGGTGACCGCGTGGTCGATCTTCCCGGCGGACACCACGCACTTCGCGCCGAGCACTGCGCCGTTCATGATCAACTACCGCGTCGACGACCTGTACGCCGTTCTCGCCGACTTGCGCGCCGAAGGCTGCGACGTGGACGACAAGGTCGACGACAGCGAATACGGTCGCTTCGGCTGGGTCATGGACCCGGAAGGCAATCGCATCGAGCTGTGGGAGCCACCGGCGAGCAAGTGAGGAGGACGCTCATGACGCGGATTCGTGCTCGGCATGGGCTGGCGATGTTCGGGGCGGCCTGGCTGGTGACATCGCTCGCCGTGGCCGCGCCGCAGAACGACGTGCCGACCCATGGCAAGCCCCTGGCAACTCGACCGAAGGCGAAGGCCGCAGCGCACGAGGTCGTTCCGGAAGTCGACGATCAGGCCCCCAAGACGGATCCACCGGGCCTCGACCTGAGTCCGTCGGTGTTGAAGTCCGCCGTCGGCGCCGCGGACGAGGACTACGCGCGGTCGGCCTCGCCCATGGCGTTCGGAACCAATCCGTCCTCGGCGCAAGCGAAGATCGATCGTTCGTTCGAAGCAGCGCAGATCGAGGGCTGTGGATCGAACGCGTTGAAGTTCGATGCCGTACCGGTATGGGGAGACTTCGTGATGGGCGTCTTCGCCCTGCCTTACGCGCTGCACGCGACGGCGACAGGGCGCTGCAAGATGTGGCCGAAGTGACGCGCGCCTGAAGCCGGTTCCTGTCAGAACCCGTCGTCGTCCCGCCCCGATTCCACGAAGGACGCCAATTCCCGGCGATCGCGTTTCGTCGGACGGCCCTTGCGCGTGATGCCGGGTTCGCGTTCGAGTCGACGGCGGGCTTCGGCCGCGGCGCGTGCGGCCAGGCTGACCTCGGTCTCCGCGTAGTAGGTCTGCGCGATCGGCGCGGCGACGCGCACGTCGGCGGCGACCAGCACGCGTACTTCGCGCTCCAGGCCACCGATGCGCATGACGATCACGTCGCCGACGTGTACGGACTTGGCCGGCTTGACGCGCTGGTCGTTGACCCTGATCTGGCCGACTTCGATGGCATCGGCAGCCGCGCTGCGCGTGCGATGGAAGCGCGCGGCCCACAACCACTTGTCGAGCCGGACGGTGCCGATGCCGTCGGGCGTGTCGACGCTGCCGCGGGTCAAGGTGCGAGCGCGGCCGCGTCCCGAACGCGCGGTCGATGGATGGCGTGCACCGCGTCCGGCGCCACGACGAAGACGCGATCGTCCGGCATCGCGTCGACCAGCCAGGTGCCGGTGAACGCGCCGAACGCCGGCAGCACGCCCACGCGCGAGCCGGCCTCGTCGCCGAACCAGAAGCACGGCAGCCGCAGGCCGTCACCGGCGCGGCTGCCGAGCCGATAGCCGGGATGCAGGTGCCCCGCGAGCACGTAGCCGCGGTCGCAGGGGACGGGGTGATGGCGCATCGAGAACGGGCCCACGACATGCGACTCGTCGACGACCTCGATGCCCAGCGCCCCGGGCGGATCACCGGCGCGCGCGTCGTGGTTGCCGCGGACCAGCGTCATCGCGATCGCACGATGCTTCGCGCGCCAGCGAGCGATCGCGTGCACGACGATGTCGGCCTTCGATTCCTTCGCATGCAGGAAGTCGCCGAGGAAGACGATCGCCTCGACCGACCAGCGCGCGATCAGCGTGTCGAGTCGCGCGAGGTTGTCGGTGGTGGTGCCGTGCGGGACCGGGATACCGTGCGCACGGAACGTGGCGGCCTTGCCGAAGTGGGCGTCGGCGACGAGGAGCGTCCGCCCTTCGACCCAGTAGGCGGCGCGCTCGGGCGCGAGGTGAAGGGTCTGGCCGGCGATGCGGGTGTGTTGCATGCGTCGGATTTTATCGCACCGGCTTGTAGATCATGCCGACCGAGGCGGTCGACGCGAAACCGAACTGCTCGTACAACGCATGGGCCTTGCCGACGGCCATCAGGCTGACGTAACCGCTCGCGGGCACGTGTTCTTCGAGCCAGTCCACGATCGCCCGCATCACGGCCTTGCCGAGTCCCTTGCCCTGATGCGCGGGCAGCACGGCGACGTCGACGACCTGGAAGAAGCAGCCGCCGTCACCGATCACGCGTCCCATGCCCACCGGCTCGTCGTCGACCAGGATCTGGACGGCGAACAACGTGTTCGCGAGGCCGCGCGTCGCCGCGTCGATCGTCCTGTCGCTCATCCCGGCGGCGACCCGCAGTTGCCGGTAGGCATCGATCGACGGTGTCGTGAAGCGGACGACGTGGCTCGTCGACGAGGTCATCGATGAGCTAGGCCGCGCGCGACAACGGCGTCGCGTACAGCGCTTCCATCTCCCTGCGGATGGCGTACGCCGACGTCGACGTGTCCATCGCGACGTCGCTCCACGCCAGGCTCGCGCCCTTCGCGACCGGCCGGATCACCCTGACGTCGTGCGCGAGGCCGAGCGGCAGGCCGCCGATGCGCACCGACGTTTCGGCCGGCAGCAGCTTGCCCCACACGGTGTAGCCGCCTTCGCCGTCGAGCACGTCGCCCGGCTTCAGGTCGCGCTTCGCGGTGGCGACGACGTCGGCGTTCCAGCAGGTCGCGACGCCGGTCGCCTCGCCGCGCAGCGCCACGCTCGCCACCGACATGCCGACCTCGAGACCGATCAGGTGCCAGCGCTTGTAGAGCGTGAAGTAGCGGCCGGTCGGGTCGGTGTGCGCGTTGTATTCCTCGAAGCAGTTGCGGATGTAGTCGGTCTCGCCTTCGACCGTGACCCACACGCCCATGCGGATGTCGTACGGGATCGCGCGGCCGTTCGCTTCGAGCGACGAGATGACCTCGACCATGCCCTTTCGTTCGAGCACGCCGCCTTCGCCGATGGGACGCGTCACGAACGGGATGTCCTCGACGCTGGCCGGCGGATACAGCAGGCCGTCGCTCGGCACCGTGAGGCCGGTCGCGTTGGCGACGGCCGTGCATTCGATCGATGGCTTCGAGCCGTCGAGGAAGCTGTTGAACATCTTGGGGTTGAGGCCGCCACGCTGCGCCTGCTCGGGCGTGAGGCCGTAGTTGCCCCACACGGTCTCGGGCGTCGACGCGCTGAAGTGCGGCAGCCACTTGTGGCCGCGACCCGCGGCGACGACCGGGAAGCCGCAGGTGCGTGCCCAGTCGACGAGGTCGCAGATCAGCGCGGGCTGGTCGCCGAACGCGAGCGAATAGATCACGCCGGCTTCAGCCGCGCGACGCGCCAGCAGCGGGCCGCAGAACGCGTCGGCCTCGACCGTCACATTGACGACGTGCTTCTGCTCCGCGAACGCGGCCAGGCAGTGCTCGACGGCGGCGATCGGATGGCCGGTGCATTCGACGACGAGGTCGACGGCCGGATGCGCGACCAGCGCCTGCCAGTCCTCGCCGATGTGCGTGGTGCCGTCGCGGACCGCGGCGTCGAGGCTGGTCGCCCGCGTGCGCTCGTCGGGCCAGCCGACCCGCGCGAGGTTGACGCGCGCCGCGTCGGGCGACAGGTCGGCGATGCCGACGAGATGGACGCCCGGCGTGCGCGGGATCTGCGCGAGATACATCGAGCCGAACTTGCCGGCACCGATCAGCGCGATGCGGATGGGCTTGCCGTCGGCGGCGCGCCGCTGGAGTTGCTGATGAAGGCTCATGGTCTGTCTCGATGAGGTCGCTCGGCCAGCGCGGAAAGCGCTGCATCCACAGTCTCGCGATCGTGCGCGACGCGTGTGGACGAATCGATCTTAGCGCGAGCGTGGGCTGGCGATGCGGTTCACGGCGACGCCTCCGGACTCGCCAGCACCGTCGGCCCGGCCCGCGCGACGTGCACGCAACCCGCCACGATGCACCCCGCGCCGAGCAGCGTGAACCACGACACCGTCTCGCCGAAGAACAGGAAGCCGAACAGCGCGGCCCACACGAACGATGTGTACTCGCTGGCCGACAGGTCGTTGGCCTGTCCGCGCGCGTAGGCCCACGCGAGCAGCATCAGCGAGACCGTCGCGAGGGCCGCGGTGCCGATCAGCATCGGGATGTGCTCGGCGTCCGGCAACGCAGCCATGAACGGCGCGCCGATCGCGAAGCAGATCGCCACGACCAGGCTCTGCGCGAAGGCCACTTCGATCGGGCCGGAAACGAGCGCCTGCTTGCGCATCAGCGTGATGTTGAACGCGTAGCAGACCGCCGACGCGAGGATCGCGATCGTGCCGAGTCCGACCTCGTCCGAGAGACCGGCCTGCCACTGGCCGGCGAGGATGATCGCGACGCCGACCAGCGCGAGCGCCGACGCCGTGAGCATGCGGCGCGTCACGCGTTCGTGCAGGAACGCGGCGGAGAGATAGAGCGACAGCAGCGGCGCGATGAACGTCAACGCGACGGCCTGCGCCATCGGCACGCGCGCGAGGCCCCAGAAGAAGCTCAGCGCCATCACGGTCGAGATCGCGCCGCGCCATGCATGGACCCGCAGCGCGGCACGGGTCGGCCCCGTCGGCCTGCTCTTCGCGTAGACCGCGCCGCTCAGCACGACGCCGGCGAGACTCCGCCAGAACAGCGCGGTGTAGGCGCCCATCGCGAGCACCAGGTCCTTCATCACCGCGTCCATCAACGAGAACACGGCGATGCCGAGGACCGCGACCATGAAGACCCGCGACGGCGCGACCGGACGCGCGGAGGATGTCATCGGCTGGCTCATCCCGACGTCCGCACGCGCTTGATGTAGCCCCGCTGGCGACCGGCCTTCTTCTGCTTGTGCTTCGCGGCCGCCGATGCCGCATCCGCATCCTCGCGCGGGCGTTCGCGGGCTCCGCCGTCGACCGCGTCCTCGGCCGCCGCGGCTTCGAGCTCGGCCAGCATCCGCGCGATGCGCGCCGCGAGTTGCTCGGTCGTGACCTCCTCGCGAAAGCGCTCGACCATCAGCGGGAACGAGAACGGCGTCGCATGCGGCGGTCGCATCACGCACAGGTCCCAGGTCGCGAGGCGTTCGAGCGTGGTCCGCAGGCGTCCGATCTCGAGCTCCTGTTCGAGCGCCTCGGTCTCGGCCTGCGTCAGCAGCAGGTTGCCGGCGTCGTGCTTCCTGAAGACCTCGTAGAACAGGCTCGCGCTCGCCTGCACGTGGCGTCCAGACTTGTGTTCGCCGGGATAGCCCGAGAACACGAGGCCGGCGATGCGGGCGATCTCGCGAAAGCGCCGTTGCGCGAGCTCGCTCGCGTTGAGCGACGCGATCACATCGGCCAGCAGGCGCTCGGTCGAGAACAGACCGTCCGCGATCAGCTCGTCCCAGTCGAACGGCTCGGCCGACAGGAGCTCGAAGCCGTAGTCGTTGCTCGAGATCGAGAACGTGCCGGGCTTCTCGCGCGCCGCGCGCCAGGCCAGCAGCGCGCCGAGGCCGATGTGGACCAGGCGGCCGGCGAACGGATAGCAGATGAAGTGATGGCCCTCGCCGGACGCGATCACCTCGCACACGAGGCGACCGGTCACCGGCAGCGACGACCAGCGCTGCTGCAGCGCGAGCAGCGGCCGCACGGCGCGCATTTCGGGCTCGCGCGCGAACCACGCGTCGCTCGCATGCGCCGCGCGATGCAGCATCGCGAGCGAGGCGTCGGCGAGCTCGGAGGTCAGCGCGAAGCGGCTGCCCTGCCAGGTCGGCACCAGGCCGTGCTTCTTCGTCGCCTTCTTCACGAAGGCGGTCATGTCGCGCACGCGCACGAGTTCGAGCACGCGGCCGCCGAAGACGAACACGTCGCCCGGCTTCATCCGCGCGATGAAGCCTTCCTCGATCTGTCCGAGGCGCGCGCTGGTCGCGAGCCACGCGACGAACATCGACGTGTCGGCGGTGATCGTGCCGATGCTCATGCGATGGCGGCGCGCGAGGTCGACGCGCGGCACGCGATAGACGTCGGGCTCGTCGCTCGTGGCGTCGCGTGCGATCCGTTGATAGTCGGGATACGCCGACAGCGACGCGCCGCCGCCTTCGTCGAACGCCAGCGCCCAGTCGAACTCCTCGCGCGTCAGGTCGCGGTAGGACCACGCGGTGCGGACCTCGTCGAACAGGTCGTCGGCGACGAAGCCGGTACCCACCGCGATCGTCACGAGATGCTGGACCAGGCAGTCGAGCGGCTTGTTGGGCGCGAGGCGTGGCTCGATGTTTCGTCTGGCGACCGCCCTCTTCGCCGCGGCGGCCTCGATCAGTTCGAGCGCGTTGGTCGGCACCAGCGTCGCGCGCGACGGCCGGCCCGGCGCATGGCCCGAGCGACCGGCCCGTTGCAGCAGCCGCGCGACGCCCTTGGCCGAACCGATCTGCAGAACGCGTTCGACCGGCAGGAAGTCGACGCCGAGGTCGAGGGATGCCGTGCAGACGACGGCCTTCAGCGTGCCTGCCTTGAGCCCGGCCTCCACCCAGTCGCGCACCTCGCGGTCGAGCGAGCCGTGATGAAGCGCGATGATGCCGGCCCACTCGGGTTTCGCGGCGAGCAGCGTCTGGTACCAGATCTCGGCCTGGCTGCGGACGTTGGTGAAGACGAGTGTCGTCGAGGCCTTCTCGAGTTCGGCCACCACCGCGTCGACCAGCTTGATGCCGAGGTGGCCGCCCCACGGGAAGCGTTCGATCGACGCGGGGATCAGCGTGTCGATGATGATTTCCTTGGGTGTATCCCCTTTGACCATCACGCCGCGCCGCGGCTTGCCCTTGCGGTCGATTCCGAGCAGCGCGTGCTCCGCGGTCGCGAGGTTGCCGAGCGTGGCCGACAGGCCCCATACGATCAGACCCTCGTTCCAGCGCCACAGCCGCACGAGCGCGAGCTGCGTCTGCACGCCGCGCTTGTTGCCCATCAGCTCGTGCCATTCGTCGACGATGACGACCGAGACGCTGTCGAAGAGTTGACGCGCATCGACGCGCGCGAGCAGCAGCGTCAGGGACTCGGGCGTCGTCACCAGCGCTTCGGGCAAGTGGCGCGATTGACGGGCACGCGTCGCCGCGTCGGTGTCGCCGGTGCGCATCTCGACGTCCCAGTCCAGGCCGATGCCGGCGGCAGCGTCGGCCAGCGCACGCGTCGTATCGGCGGCCAGCGCGCGCATCGGCGTGATCCACAGCAGACGCAGCTTGCGGACCGTCGGCGGCCCGTCGCGGGCTGCGCGGTCGAGTTCGAGCCGGAGGGCGCCGAGCCACGCCGCCCAGGTCTTGCCGGCGCCGGTCGTGGCATGCAGCAGGCCCGAGCGACCGGCGGTGACGTGATCCCAGGTCTCGCGCTGGAACGGGAACGGGACGATGCCGCGCGACGCGAGCCAGGCGCCGATGGCTTCGGGTTCGGGCATCGGCCCGGGAGCCTTGCGGCGTTCGCGCGGCGCGGCCTTCGGCGGGGCGTCGTCGGTCGCTTCGATGGTCCGGGCTTCCGCACGAGCCAGCTTGCGCGCGGCGGCCGCGGCCTCGCGCTTCTTGCGATCGAGCTGCTTGCCGAGATGCTCGCTACCGGCGAGCGTCGACGGCAGCCCCCAGCCGCCGGTCTCGCGACGGGGTCTCCTCATGGCGTCATCGCGGCACGCCCACGATCCATCCTTCGAGCGGATCGATGGCGTCCGGGAGGCCGTAGCGCGAATGGCCTTCAACGTACCGTCGCCAGGCCCACGCGGCTTCGACGGCGCACAGCAACGCATCGAGTCGATCCGCGCTGCCTTCGTCGATCAGCACCGCACGCTGGGCGTCGTCGAGCACGATCCGCAACGCGAACGGATGGTCGCCGTGCTCGAGCGCGGTGACGATGCGCACCCGTTGATCGCGGCGTGCGGGCGTCTGCATCGACCGCGTGTCCGACTTGTACGACGCCTTCGTGACGGCGCGAGCGAGATAGCCGGGGTAGGCCTCGAGCGCGACGCGGGTCGCATCGACCGTGGTCGGATCGTCGTCGAGGCCGGGGACACTCACGCCTGCCGCGATCAATCGCGGCACGCCGGCATGCAGCATCCACGCGACCGGCGGGTTGACCCACTTCATCGAGGAGCTCGACCGCGCCGGACCGTCGGTCGCGCGGTGCGCGAACTTGGCGCCGACCGGCCGCGTAGCGCACCAGTCGACGAAGAGCGCGCGGATGACGGGCCGGGCCAGCGATGCGTAGTGCGCGATCAGATCGCGCCACGCGAGCGGCCATCCGAGGCCCTCGACCAGCTCCCGCGGCAGTCCGAACGGCATGTCGAAGCCGGCGATCCACGGACCCGGTCGCATCAGGAAGGCCTCGAACGCGGGCCAGTCCTCGAAGGCTTCGAGCCCGACCAGCGCGAAGCTCGCGCAGCCATCAACGGCGTCCATCGCCACGAGGCGCGCGACCGTGATCGGCTTCGCGCGTCGCGGCGCGCTCGTGAAGTCGACGCCGTAGAGGACCGGTGCGATCGTCGTCATGGGCCCGCGTCGTCGATCGCGTGCGCGCCGTGCGCTTCGGGATCGTCGATGGTCGGTATCTCGCGCACGACGGGTGCCGGACCGTCGGCCATCAACGCTTCGAGCGACGCCAGCGTGTCGGCCTCTTCGATGGGCTTGTCGGTCCGCCAGCGCAGCATCCGCGGGAAGCGCGTCGCGATGCCCGACTTGTGGCGGCTCGAGCGCTGGATGCCTTCGAAGCCGAGCTCGAAGACCTGCGTCGGCCTGACGCTGCGCACCGGCCCGAACTTCTCGAGCGTGGTCTTGCGGACGATGGCGTCGACCTTGCCCATCTCCTCGTCGGTCAGGCCCGAGTAGGCCTTCGCGAACGGGATCAGTGCTCGCGGCCTGCTTCCATCGGGCCCTTCGTCCCCAGGGTCGAGCGCACGATCCCATACCGCGAACGTGAAGTCGCTGTACAGCGACGCCCGTCGCCCGTGGCCGCGTTGCGCATAGATCAGCACCGCGTCGACGGTCAGCGGATCGATCTTCCACTTCCACCAGACGCCGACGTCCTTGGTCCGTCCGATGCCGTACTGCGCGTCGCGGCGCTTCAGCATGAAGCCCTCGACGCGCCGCGCGCGGGCTTCCTCGCGCAGTGTCGCGAAGGCCTGCCACGTGTCGGCGTCGAGCACCGGCGACAGCCGCAGCGACGGATGATCGATGCCGTTGACCAGCTTTTCGAGACGTGCGCGACGCTCGGCCTGCGGTCGCGTGCGCAGGTCGATGCCGTGTTCCTCGAGCAGATCGTAGGCCACCAGCACGACCGGCGTGTCGGCGAGCAGTTTCTTCGACAACGACTTCCGGCCGATGCGGGTCTGCAGGTCGGCGAACGAGGCCGGTGACGTCTTGTCGTCGCTGCGCCACACCAGGATCTCGCCATCGATCACGCTGCCGTCGGGGACCACGTCGACCAGCGCGGCGAGTTCCGGAAAGCGATCGGTGACGAGGTCCTCGCCGCGCGACCACAGATGCGCCTCGCGGCCGCGCACGACGAGCTGGCCACGGATCCCGTCGTACTTCCATTCGACCTGCCAGTCGTGCGGCGAGCCGAGCAGCGCGTCGAAGCGCTCGACCGGCTCGTTCAACGCATGGGCCAGGAAGAATGGGTACGGCTGCCCGCGCAGCTCGGCCGGACGCTCGCCATCGGTCTCGCCGGATGGTTGACAGATCAACGATCGATAGGCCGCCGCGTCCGGACGCGAGCGGCCATCGGTGTACCCCATCAGCCGGTGCGCGACGATCTTCGGGTCCACGCCCGACACCGTCGCGAGCGCGCGCGTGACCGACAGCTTCGAGACGCCGACGCGGAACGCGCCGCCGATCAGCTTGATCAGCAGGAAGCGTTCGCCGGTGTCGAGCTCGTCCCACCAGTCGGCAAGACGCTCGGTCACGACCTCGGGCGGCGCGCCCTTCAACGCCAGCAGCCGGTCCTCGACCCATGCGGCGAGGCCAAGGTCCGACGTGCGCGACGGCGGCGGCAGCACGTGCGCGATGGTCTCGGCCAGGTCACCGACCGCCTGGTAGCTCTCGTCGAACAGCCACTCGGGCAGCGCGGCGATGTCGCGTGCGGTCTCGCGCATCAGACGCGTGGGCACGGTCTGGCGCGGCTTGCCCCCGGCCAGGAAATAGACGGCCCACGCCGCATCGCGCTCGGCCTCGTCGTCGCCCGTGTCGCCGGCGGCGGTGCTTGTTCGCGCGCGCACCGCGATCTCCTCGAAGTAGCGCACCAGCGCCGCCTGCTTCGCGCGGGTCGCGGTCGATTGGTCGAGGTCTGCGAAGAGCCGGGCGAAGGACTTCATGGGGTCGGGGACGAGCGCGGCGTCGCTGGCGCGCGACGGCCGGACGGGTGCCGGGCATCGGCGGCGACGGTCCGTCGTGGACGGCATGATAGCTTTCGACGATGCGCAAAATCCCGCGACCGCTCCGCTCGATCTTCCGGCCGATGAAGCCGCGGGCCAGCCTGATCGAGCAGGGACTGATCGTGACCAGCATCCTGGGCGCGATGGTGCTGGCCGTGATGGCGCTGGTGGTCCACCACGTCAACAACGAGGCGGCCGAAGCAGGCAAACGCTCGTTCCGGACGATCGAGATCGCGGCCACGCTCGACAGGCTGCAGCTCGCGCTGCGCGACGGCGACATGGCCGGTCGCGACCTGGCGGCCGGGCGTGCCCGCGACCGGGTCCGCGACGGCAGCGACGGCGACCGGTACAAGGGTGACCGGTACGACAACGCGCGCTTCCAGGCGCGTCTCAACCTCGCGGCACTCGGCCCGCTGACCGGCGACGAGCCGGCGCAGTCGGAACGCCTGTCGCGTCTCGCCCCGCTGATCAATCGCCTGTTCGGTCTCGGCGTGCGCAGCTCCGACGCGGCGGCGGCCGGGACGCGCGACGAGGCCGACGAGATGATCGCCGCGATGCGCGAAGAAGCCAGCGCGCGACTGCGCAGCTACCGCAACACGCAGGGCGATGCGAGCCAGAAGTCGACCTGGATCATGGTCGGCTCGCTGACGCTGGTCAGCCTGCTGTCGCTGGTGTTCTGGGCGCTGCTGAAGATCGAATTCGCCGCGCGCCGCGCGCTCGAGGCGCGGCTGATCGCGTCCGCGACCACCGACGAGCTGACCGGCGTCGCCAATCGCAGCGACTTCGATCACAAGCTCGTCGAGGAGTGGGCGTTCCGCGTGCGCTACGCGACGGCGCTGTCGCTGATGCTGATCGGCGTCGATCATCTGAAACAGCACAACGACGAGTGGGGACCGGTCGCGGGCGATGCGATCCTGCGCGAGGTCGCGCGGCGGCTCGCGTCGCGCTTGCGTCGCACCGAGCGGCTCGCGCGTTCGGGCGGCGACGAATTCGCCATCCTGGTTCCGCAGTACCGCCGGGAAGCGCTGGTGCTCGCCGAGCAGTTGCGCGGCGTGATCGCCGAAGGGCCGTTCCATGTGCAGGGTCATGGCGGTCCGGTGTCGGTCCGCGTGACCGTCAGCATCGGCATCGCCGAAGCCAGCGACGTCGACGAGGTTCGCGAGTTGCTGGCCGCGGCCGAAGAAGCGCTCCACGCGGCCAAGGAGCGAGGTCGCGATCGGGTCCAGGCGTACCGGGTCGAGACCGCCATCGGCGCGTTGCGTGCGACGACCGGCCAGCGCGCGCGACGGGAGGCGACGCCGCCGGTCACGACGCCGTGACGGCGTCGCTCGGCTGCTCGATGAGACCTCGAGCCGTGGGTTGCTGAGTTGTCGCCTCGAGTTCGGGATCGGCGTCGTCGCCGTACTCGGTCTCGAAGGCCTCGGCTTCGAGCCCGTTCTCGCACAACCAGCGGACCATCACCGGTACCTGGCCGTGCGTGACGATGACGCGACCGGCGCCGGTCGCCGCGATGGCCGCGTGCAGGCCCGGCCAGTCCGCGTGGTCCGACAGCACGAAGCCCCGGTCCAGCGCGCGTCGCCGCCGTGCGCCCCGCAGCAGCATCCAGCCCGACGCGAACGCGTCGCTGTACTCGCCGAAGCGACGCATCCAGGTCGAGCCGGCGGCGGACGGCGGCGCGATGACGAGGCCACGGCGGAACAGCGTCTTGTCGGTCACTTCGGAGACCGGCGTCGTCTGCGGCAAGGCCACGCCGGCTTCGCGATAGGCGCGGTTCAGCGGCTCGACCGCGCCGTGGCAGAAGATCGGACCGATCGACGAGTCGATGCCGGCCAGCACGCGTTGCGCCTTGCCGAACGCGTAGCAGAACAGCACCGACGCGCGATCGGCGGCCGCGTTGGCGCGCCACCATGCGTCGATGCCGGCGAAGATCTCCCGTTGCGGCTGCCAGCGATAGATCGGCAGCCCGAAGGTCGACTCGGTGATGAAGACATCGCAGCGGACCGGCTCGAACGGCGGGCAGGTCGGGTCGATATCGCGTTCGTCGCGAGTGCGCTCCATGAACTTGTAGTCGCCGGAAGCGACCCAGACTTGTCGACGACTCGGGCCACCGTGTTCGAGCCTGACCTGTGCCGAGCCCAGTACGTGTCCCGCCGGATGCAGCGACAGCCGGACGCCGTGATGGACGATGGCCTCGCCGTAAGGCAGCGACTGCAGGTCGATGGATCCGAGGCGGGTGCGCAGCACGCCTTCGCCGGGCGCGGCGCTCAGGTAGTGGCCGTGCCCCGTCCGCGCGTGGTCGCCGTGCGCGTGCGTGATGACTGCGCGATCGACCGGCCGCCACGGGTCGATGTAGAAATCGCCGGGCGGGCAGTAGAGGCCCTCGGGCCGCAACACGACGAGGTCGTCGGGCTTCATCTCAGTATCGACCCGTCACGCCCGACAGCGCCACGCCGAAGCGCAGCACCGCGTACGACGCCGTGTGCATCAGGCGGATCAGAGGCCCGTTCTTCACGCGATGTTCGAGACGGACCGGCGTCGCGTCGTGTTCGATCGCGGCCTCGAGATGCCCGCGCAATTCGACGGCGAACGCCGCGTCGCGGATGACGAGGTTGGCTTCGCGCGCGAGCAGCAGGCTGAACGGGTCGATGTTCGACGAGCCGACCGTCGCCCACGCATCGTCGACGACACCGACCTTGGCATGCAGGAAGCTGCGCGTGTATTCGTGGATCTCGATGCCGGCGGCGAGCAGTTCGTCGTACAGCGCCTGGCTCGCGAAATGCTGGACCGGATATTCGGGACGACCCTGCAGCAGCAGCCGTACGCGCACGCCGCGGCGCGCGGCCGCGACCAGCGACTTGCGGAAGCGACGGCCCGGAAAATAGTAAGCATTGCATAGCAGGATCTCGTGCTGCGCGAGACGGATCGCCGCGAGGTACGCGCGCTCGATGCGGCGGCGGTTGCGCACGTTGTCGCGCGTCACGAACGACACGCGCACGTCGGCATCGGCGGCCCGCGTCCGGGCCCACTCGCGCCGCGAGAACCACGTGTCGATCGCTTCCTGCAATCCGGCTCGCTTCTTCGCGATGCGCTCCCAGTCGAGCCGCAGCCACTGGTTGATCATGAACGCGGAGATATGACCGACGATGGGTCCTTCGACACGCGCGGTGAAGTCGAAGCGCGGCGCTTCGAGCGGCCCGTGATTGGGGTCGGCGAGGTCGTCGAGCACGTTGATGCCGCCGCAGAACGCGACCTTGCGATCGATCATGGCCAGCTTGCGATGCAGCCGCCGCAGGCGCTTGCGGTCGAACCACTTGATGCCGCTGCGCCACGAGTAGTTCTCGGGCCGGAACACCACGTGCTCGACACCGGCTTCCTCGAAACGTGCGGCGATGGCCGGCGCCAGATTGGTCGATCCGAAGCCATCGACCGACACGTGGACCTCGATGCCGCGACGGGCCGCCGCGCACAGCACGTCCGTGATGCGACGGCCCGTGTCGTCGTCGTGGTAGATGTAGGTCTCGAGATAGACCTCCTTCGTGGCCTGCTCGATCGCGGTGATCAACGCCGGGAAGTACTCGATGCCGCCGCACAGCAGGTCGACGCGGTTGCCGCCCTCGAAACTCACAGGTGCCCTGAGTCGGGACCCGGAACCGGGCGATCGCCGCGTTTCACGAGCCGCCCGATAGCTAAGGCTATCGAGCGACTCGTGCGCCTTGCGTCCATCCCCGTTAAGAGTCGTCTTGATGCCATCGATTCCCGATTCAGGGCACGACGTCGAGCACGAGTTCGGCGACGATCGGCGCATGGTCCGACAGCCGGGCCCACGTCGGCCCGGACAGCACGCGCGCCGATGCGATGCGCAGTCCGCGGACGTAGACGCGGTCGAGGCGCAGCAGCGGAAAAGCGCTCGGGAAGGTGCGCGCGGGTTGCGCCAGCTTCCTGGGCTCGGAGGCTGCGACGGGACGATCGACGCCGGACTCCAGCGACTTGCGCAACCGACGCACCAGCGCGGCCCGGCGCGTCTCGTGACCCGAGAAGACTTCGCGGACGCCGAGGTTGTCGACGAGACGCTTGCCGAGACGATGCCGCCAGTCGTTGAAGTCGCCGGCGATGACGAGCGGCGCGTCGGTCGGGACGTGGCTGCGGATGCGCGCGATCATCGCGTCGGCCTGGCGCAGGCGGCTGCCTTCGAAGAGCCCGAGATGCGCGCAGATGCAGTGGACCTCGGTGCCGTCGAAGTCGAGCGCGCAGTGCAGGAGGCCGCGCGACTCGAAGCGATGGTCGGAGATGTCGATGTTCTCGTGCGACAGCATCGGGAAACGCGACAGCACCGCGTTGCCATGGTCGCCGTCGTCGCGGACCGAGTTGCGTCCGTAGATCGACTCGGCCCAGCGATCGCCGGCCAGGAACGTGTGTTGCGCGATGTCCGGCCAGTTGGCGAAGCGGCCCGCGTGCTGGTCGTTGCGGCCCTGGACCTCCTGGAGGAAGACGAGGTCGGCTTCGAGCGCGTGCAGGCCGGCGCGCAGGTCATGGATGCGGTTGTGACGCGACATCGCCGACACGCCCTTGTGGATGTTGTACGTGGCCATCCGCAGCCGACGCGCCGCGGGCGGTACGGCTTCGATCGCGATCGGCGCGACGGCATCGCGCTCGCGGAGAAGCGACGCGGCTTCGTCGGTGAGATCCGTCAGGGAAAGGTCGGGCGCGTCTGACATCGTTGCGGCAATTGAAGGATGGCATCGGCGTTGCTCGGCGAAAAGCACCGCGCCGCGGCCTCCCGGAAGGGCAGCCAAGCGTATTGCAAATGCTCGCGAGGGGCAACGCGCACCACGTCGCGGGCCGGAAAGTCGTCCGGCAGCGCGAGGCCGAACCAGTGTTCGACGTTGCGCGTCACCCCCGGCGCGTAGCGGGCGCGCCAATGCGGATAGATGGTGTATTCGATCGTGTGGTTCCAGTCGGCCAGCTCGCCGTCCGTGCGCGCGGCGATGCCGGTCTCCTCACCGACCTCGCGGACCGCGGTCTCGAACAGGGGCTCGTCGAGAGCGTCGACGCTGCCGGTGACCGACTGCCAGTGGTCGGCACGGTCCGCCCGTTCGAGCAGCAGCACGCGCAGGTCAGCGGTGTGGATGACGACGAGGACCGACCGCGGGATCTTGTACGGCCGGTCTGTCGGAGGCGTGGATGTCATCAGCGAAACGGCGGACGACGCGTGACCGGAACGCGCCGCCCACCCGTTCAAGCCGCTCGCGTTTCCGCGTTGCTGAAGCCACGCTCGCCCGGCACCGCGACGCGATCGGCGCTGCGCAGTCGGATGTGCAGCTCGCGCAACTGGCGCTCGTCGACCGCGCTCGGCGCCTCGGTCAGCAGGTCCTGCGCGCGCTGGGTCTTCGGGAACGCGATGACGTCGCGGATCGATTCGGCGCCGGTCATCATCGTCACGAGGCGATCGAGGCCGAACGCGATGCCGCCGTGCGGCGGCGCGCCGTAACGCAGCGCGTCGAGCAGGAAGCCGAACTTGGACTGCGCCTCCTCCGCGTCGATCTTGAGCGCGCGGAACACCTTGCTCTGGATCTCCTCGCGATGGATCCGCACCGAGCCGCCGCCGATCTCCCAGCCGTTGAGCACGAGGTCGTAGGCCTTCGCCGTGCACTTCGCCGGATCGGTGACGAGCAGGTCCTCGTCGCCGTCCTTCGGCGCCGTGAACGGATGATGCGCGGCGGTGAAGCGGCCCTCGGCCTCGTCGTACTCGAACATCGGGAAGTCGACGACCCACAACGGCTGCCAACCCTCGGCGAGCAGACCGGCGCGCTTGCCGAACTCCGAATGACCGATCTTGACGCGCAGCGCGCCGATCGCGTCGTTGACGACCTTGGCCTTGTCGGCGCCGAAGAAGATCAGGTCGCCGTCGACCGCGCCGGTGCGCTCGACGACCGCCTTCAACGCGGCGTCGTGGAGGTTCTTGATGATCGGCGACTGCAGGCCTGACCGGGGATCTTTCTGACCGACATCGTTGACCTTGATGTACGCCAGTCCCTTCGCGCCATAGATGCCGACGAACTGTGTATATGCATCGATTTCACTGCGCGCCATCGCACCGCCGCCCGGCACCCGCAGGCCGACGACACGGCCGCCATCGCTGTTGGCCGCGCCCGCGAAGACCTTGAAGTCCACGTCGCGCATGACGTCCGTGAGCTCGGTGAATTCGAGCGCGACGCGCAGATCCGGCTTGTCGGAACCGAAGCGGGCCATCGCCTCGCTGTGCGGCATGACGGGGAACCGCGGCAGGTCGACGTCGATCGCGGTCTTGAAGACGTGGCGCGTCATCTTCTCGAAGATGTCGCGGATCTCGACCTCGTTCAGGAACGACGTCTCGCAGTCGATCTGCGTGAATTCGGGCTGACGGTCGGCCCGCAGGTCCTCGTCGCGGAAGCACTTGACGATCTGGTAGTAGCGATCGAACCCGGCCACCATCAACAGTTGCTTGAACAATTGTGGCGACTGCGGCAATGCGAAGAACATGCCGGGGTTGACGCGCGACGGCACGAGATAGTCGCGGGCGCCCTCGGGGGTGCTCTTCGTCAGCATCGGCGTCTCGATGTCGATGAAGCCCTGGTCGTCGAGATAACGCCGCACCTCCATCGCGACGCGATAACGCAGCATCAGGTTCTTCTGCATCATCGGACGCCGCAGGTCGAGCACGCGATGCGTGAGGCGCGTGGTCTCGGACAGGTTGTCGTCGTCGAGCTGGAACGGCGGCGTCACCGATGCGTTGAGAACCGTGATCTCGTGCGCCAGCACCTCGATCTCGCCCGACTTCATCGCGGCGTTCGCCGTCCCGGCGGGCCGGCTGCGGACGATGCCCTTGATCTCGACGCAGAACTCGTTGCGCAGCGACTCGGCCGTCGCGAAGGTCTCGGCGCGGTCCGGGTCGCAGACCACCTGGGCCAGCCCTTCGCGATCGCGCAGGTCGATGAAGATGACGCCGCCGTGGTCGCGGCGGCGGTGGACCCACCCGGTCAGGACGACCGATTGCCCGAGTTGTTCGGCGGTGACGAGACCGCAGTAGTTGGTACGCATGATGTGCTCCGGGGGTGGATCGGCGGCAGCGACGCGCCTCGACGATGAGGACGCGGCGTCAGG
>CAZZWS010000003.1:30242-48220 GCA_964657795.1 Beijerinckiaceae bacterium | reverse complement strand
CCCATCAACGACGCGATGATCCATTCTTCGAGGTGGTTGAGAAATCTGTTGATCATCGTTTCGGGCGGTCGAGCGGCGTCCGGTCGACCGACGAGAGCCGCGCGCTTTCGCGGGTCGCCTACTTCGCGCCGCCGAAACCGGTGGCCTGATAGACCTGTTGGATCAGATCCTTACCGATGCGGCCCTCGACTTCCTTGTGGACCGGCAGGAGCACCTGCCGCCACTCTTCCTTTTGCGCCGGCGTGAGCACCGTCACCTCGGTCTTGCCGGTGGCGCGGATGGCCGTCACCGCATCGACGTTGTCCTTCTTCGCGGCCTCGTCGCCAAACGCGATCGCGTCCTTTACGGCGCTCTCGAGTGCGGGCTTCACGTCTGCAGGCAGGCCGTCCCAGAATTTCTTGTTGGCGATCACCGCATAGGCGAGATGCCCGTGGTCCGACAGCGTCATGTACTTCGCGACCTCGTTGAGCTTCTGCGTATACAGGCCCGAGGGCACGCCTTCGGTCCCGTCGACCACGCCGGTCTGCATCGACTGATAGACCTCGGACGCGGCCATCACCTGCGGGATGGCGCCGAGCGCGCGCATCTGCGCGTCGAGCACCTTCGACGACTGGATGCGCATCTTCATGCCCTTGAAGTCGGCCGGCTTCTTCATCGGCCGGTTGCCGGCCATCGCGTGGAACCCGTTGTCGATGAAGCCGAGGCCCTTGATCCCCTTCGGCTCCAGCTTGGTCAGTAGCCCGTTGCCGATCGGGCCGTCGGCGACGCGATGGAACGCGGCTTCATCGGGGAAGATATAAGGCAGGTCGAACACTTCGAATTCCTTGACGCCGAGCGGTCCGAACTTGGCCAGCGATGGCGCCAGCATCTGCACCGCACCGAGCTGCAGGGCTTCGAGTTCCTCCTTGTCCTTGTACAAGGCCGAATTCGCGTAGACCTCGATCTTCACCTTGCCCTTCGTGCGCTCCTCGGCGAGCTGCTTGAATTTTTCAGCCATCTTCCCTTTCGGGGCATCAGCCGCGACGACGTGGCTGAACTTGATGATGATTGGCGATGCGGCCGGAGCCTGCGCAAAGGCAGCGCCGACGCAAGTCGAAAAAGCGAGGACGGCACCAGCGAAAAGTTGTTTCATGGACATTCTTTCGAGTGGGATGCGGATCACTTCGGCGCCATCGTCAGGACGGTGAACGTGTCCGGGAAGTAGCGGTTCGGATAGAAGGTCGTCACGCCGGTATTGATCTTCTTCGACGGGTCCGCCGTGCCTTCCGCGGTGACGAGGTAGATCTTGTGAGTGCCGTAGTCGTAGGCCATCGTTCGCGCGTATGGACGCGTCGTGGTGGCTTCGGCGAGCTTGTAGTGGTCAGCGTCGAGTTGTTCGTAGACGACGAGGTTGCCGTCGACGCCGTTCGACGTGATGACCTTCTTCGTGACAGGATCGAACACGACGCCGTCGTTGCCGCGGCCGATGTCCATCGTGGCGACGACCGTGCCGGCCGTCGCATCGACCACGGTCAGCATCGGTGACTTGCCACGGCAACCGACGAACGCTCGTTTCGTCGCCTTGTCGTAAGCCATGCCGGTCGGCTGCTCGCAAGGCGCGAGTTTCCATTCGCCGACGACCTTGTGCTCGTTCACGTCGACCTTCACGACCGTGCTCTTGTCACGCAGCGCGAGCAAGAGGTTGCCCTCGCCGTCGACCGCCATGCCGTCGAGCTTCTTGCTGTCCAAGGTGAGCATGCCAACCGGCTTGCCGGTCTTCGCGTCAAGAAACGCAAGCGCGCTGCTGTCGGCCATCGTGAAGACGATCTGCTTCGTGGCTGGATCGTAGATGCCGGCATCGGCGTCCTTGCCGAAGGACACGCGGTCGATCGTCTTCAAGGTCGACAGCTGGAAGATCGTTGTCGTGCCGTCCTCGTTGGCCGTATAGCCCCGATCGAACTCGGGCACCAGCACCGATGCACCCGCATCGTCGGACTGGTCGATGGTCTTCACCATCCTCTTCGACTTGCTGCTGTACACGACGAGTCCTTCGCCGCGACGGGCGATGAAGAGATGGCCACGAGCCGCGTCGTACGAGAGATAGTCCCAGTCGGGCTTTTCACTCTTGAGCGTGATCGCGGATTCGAGGCGGTAGAACGTGTCTCCTGCAACGGCCGCCGATGTCGCAGCCGCGGGGGACAGCGCCAGCGCAAGGCAGGTCAGCTTGTGGATCATGGTCGGTCTCAATGGGTAGAGTCAGGCGTTGGGCGGGCGAGGTCGTAGCGCAAGACCGCGGCGCCGGTCTTGCCTTCGCCGGGTGACACGGCGACATAGAGGCGTCGCAGCTCGGGAATCAGAATCCCGGTCTTCGCCCCGACGGTCGTTGCGATTCGCGGCAACTCGTCGTAATGGTCGACGCCCCTTTGTTGGAACACCGAGATGAAGCCCTCGCCGGCCAACACGAAGACGCGCTTCGTCACGGCGTCCCAGATCACCTGATTCACTTTCATCGGTGTATCGAAACTCGCGACGGTCGCACCGCTCTCGGCATCGAGAATCACCAGCTTCGACGGCTTGCGCGTGACGATGAAGAGGCGCTTGCCCGCTTCGTCGAAGGCCAGGGGCGCGTTCTGTTCGGCTTCCTTGATCGGCCAGGTGTCGAGCACCTTCAGCGTTTTCTTGTCGACGACTGCCAGGTAATTCTTGCCGGTGACGTTGATGAAGAGCTTGTCGCCCTTCTCCTCGATCACCATCGCTTCGACCTTGTCGGTGTCGAATTTGAGGTCGCCGTAGGTCTTGAGCGTGACCGGGTCCACCATCGACAGGTAGGTCTCGGTCATCTTCGCGTCCCGACCGCCGTTGACGATAAACAGCCGCTTCGAGCCCGGGTCGTAGCGCATCTCGTCGGCGCCGGGCGCGGCGAGCTTCAGAGCGCCCGTCACCTTGTAACTCGTCGCGTCGATCAGTTTCGGCGCCTTCGGCTCGCCGCCGCTGTCGGTGACGATCAGCCGATTGGACCCTGGCACGAAGTGCACTGCGTGCGGGGTGTCCACGATCCCTTCGACACTCCTGAGCTTCTTGCCCGACTTGAGGTCGAACACGTCGAGCGTCTGATGGTCCTCCGCGGCCAGCCACAGCCGGTTGCTCTTCGCGTCGTACGCGAAGTGATCGAAGTCGCCGGTGTAGCCGGGCAGTTCCGTGCGACCGGCGAGTGTGAGGATGTCGGCACTGCGAGCGGGGGCGTGGCTGCCGACCGCGACCAGCGCGGCGAGCAGGACGGCGATGCGTGTCTTCATGAGGTGTTGGTCCGTGGGATGGATGGGGCGCGCGGGTGGATCGGGAGCCGGCTCAGGGATCGAGCTCGGCGAGATCTCCTGCAGAGGTGCTCAGCGTCTTCAATTCATCTCGGATCGCAGTCGCCTTCGCGAGCAGCACGCTTTCGTCATCGCCCGTTTTGAAGGCATAGCCGAAGTTGACGGCACCGATGGTCTTGCCCGTCACGTCGTACATCGGCATCGCGACGCCCCAGCGCTTGCCTTCGGCATAGACGGCTGACTTGACCTCGCCAGTGCGGATGACGCGCAGGTCGTCGTCATCGCCCTTCTTGCCGATGCGACCGAAGGTCGACGCGAGGATGACGTTGCCGCCGTCCTTCGGCAGGTCGACGTGCATGGCGATGACGATGAGATCCTTGTGCGCCTCGTAGACCGCGTCGACGATCTTCTGGGCGTGGGTCTTGGTCGTCGCCGACGAGATCAGCGGGTGCGGCTCGAGCAGCGTTGCGGCGGAGATCACGCGCCGCTGCAACCCATCCCGGATCGCGATGCCAGTCTTCTCGAGAGCAGCGCGATCGTCACCGGGTCGGTACTTGAAGACCAGGCCGAGCGCGCCGAGGTTCTTGCCGGACACGTCGCGCATGACCAGCTGGACCTCGTATCGCTTCTGGTCGGGCGAGGTCTCGAGATTGGGCTTCTCGGTCGTGATGACGCGTAGATCGTCCTTGTCGGCGAGCTTGCCGTAGCGACCGATGTTGGATGCGACGATGGGATAGCCGGGTAGTGTCGGCGTCGACACGTGCATGGCAACGACGAGAAGCTCAGGGTGCTGCGCGATCGTCTGGTCGACGAGCTCCTGGCCGTAGGTCTTGCCGGACGAGACCATCTGCGCAGAAGCAGTCGAAGCGATCGAGGCGATGCAGGCGATGCAGGAGGCCAGGACGCGGATGCGCATGGTCGGTGTCTCTTTATCGTTGGCAGGTCCAGACGATAAGGACACGGCCTGTCTGGAATCTGAACCCTTTCTGAACTTCCGTTCAGACAGGTCGATCCATGGGAAAAGCGAAAAAAAGCCGCGACGAATCGCGGCCAAAGTCTCTGAAAGACGCTGGAACTACCGGATGTTCTTCATCGCGCTGTCGACGAAGCGGTTGTCGTATAGCTGGACATCGACGACCTTGCCATTCCCCGTCGCGCGCCACCGGCCTTCCTCGCTCTTGTCGAAGTCGTACTTCGTGATGGAATCGACCACCACCTTGACCTGGTCCGGCGAGAACGCGTAGTCGCCCTTCGCGAAGGTCTGCAGGTTGGCCTTCATCTCGGCGATCTCGGCGGCGCGATCCTTGCCGTCGAAGTAGTTCGCCGGCAGCTTCGCGATCACCTCGTCGGCCGAATGGCTGTTGATGTAGCGCATCGTCTTCACGAACGCGTTGACGAGATGCTGGGCCGCCTCGGGCTTGGCCGACAGGAACTTCGGGCTCGCCAGCAGCGACTGCGCCGGGTAGCTGGCGCCGAGCGCCTGCGCGGTGCCCTCGCGGGTATTGAGGTCGTACAGGACCGTCGCCTGGCCGGTGGCCATCACGGCCGACGTGATCGGCTCTTGAAACGTCATCACGTCGACGGCGCCGTCGTTCAAGCCCTTGATGACGGCTTCCTGCCGACCCTGGGATTCCTGCAAGACCGACTGGTAGCTGTGGATCGGCAGTCCAGCTCTCGTCGTCAGTGCGGCGTCGATGACGCTCTTGGTGCCGTAACCCGCACCCTCCGCCACCCGCTTGCCCTTGAAGTCGGCGGCCGATCGGATCTGGTCCTTCGCGCGATTCGCGACCATTACGGTCATGCCCGGCGCGTCGTTGATCACCATGATCGCCTTGATCGGCAGTCCATGCCGTGCGCCGAAGATCGTGTGGTTGAACCAGTGGTAGGCCACGTCGATCTGCCCCTTGTTCATCGGAGCCTGCATCAGGTAGTCCTCCTTCGAGAAGTCCTCGACCTTGACCGGGACGATCTTGACGCCCTCGTCCCTGAGGTAGCCGAGCGTATCGGCGAGGTGCGGCACGATCGGGTCCTCGTCGACGCTCATGCGGACGACATACGGCGTCCCCGCGGCGGCAACGGACTGGACCGCACCGAGGCAGGCGGCCAGGGCGACGAGCGATGGGGCGAATGAGCGAAGCAGCATGATGGGGCGGATTCCTGAGGCGAAGATGACGAGCGGCCGATCGGGTCAATCCCCGAGCAGTTCCTTCTCGGGTGGATTGGTTTTCGAGTCGAGCTTCTCGCGCTGGGCCCGCACGACGGTAGCGGGCAGCGGCAGAAAGCTGCCTTCCTGGCGGACATCGTCCTGACCCTGGCGGCTCAGGACGTAGCGCAGAAACTCGCGCAGCCTGGGATCGACGCGCGGGTCGGCGATGTCGCTGCGCACGTCGTCGATCGTGTAGTCGATGTAGACCGGGCGGGCGAGCGGATACGAGCGGTCGGTCACGGTCGCCTTCGTCAGCGGCACGAAGCGGCCGTCAATTTCGCCGAGAGGCAACGCTTTGACCGAGGCATTCCGGTATGCGATCGGCGCGTACGCGATGCCGTAGGGATCCCGCGCCAGGTCGGCGACCATCTGCGTGCGGTCGGCGTATTCGCGGAGGTCCTCGTTCCACATCGCCCCGCCGCCCATGACGCGCATCTGGAAGAAGGTCACCGCACCGGCGCCCAGCAAAGGTGGTCCGTACACGTGGATCGGCTTGTCGGCCCACGCGCCCTTGACGCCGAGCTGGCCCCACGTGCGGATCTCGTCGGCTGGTTTCATCGCCGCGCCCGGATCCCAACTCAGTTGCTTCCAGCCGCCCCCACGCCGCGCGCCGAAGATGCGGTCGACCTGTTGAATCGTGAGGCCGGCGAGCGGGTTGTCCTTGTGGACCAGCAGTGCGAAAGCAGGCGAGTCGTGCAGTAATTCGGCGCTTCCCGTCGCGACCTCGAGCTCGACGGGATAAGTCCATGAGCGTTCGTAAGTACCGTAACGCTCGAACGGATGAATGGGCCGCGACATCAAGGCCATGTCAGCGGTGCGCATCTCCAGGCCATACATGCCTGACCCGGTGCCATACAGCGCATCGACGAAAGCCACCCCCGGTTGATACTTGCGAAAACCCGCTTGCCAGCGCTTGAAGAGACCGGCCATGTGGTCGTTGCCGCTCGCGCGCAGGGTGCCGGAGACCTGCATCCCGGGCTTGTACTCGGGGAGCGCTTCGGCCGCGTGCAGCGGTGCGATACAGGTGGCGACCAACAGGGTCGCCGCGAAGATGGAGATCGGTTTGAAGGCCATGGGATAGGTCCGGATCAGTCGAGCTTCTTGCGTTCGATCGCCAGTTGCTCAGCGTTCAGCGGGATGAAGATGCGGCTGTCGGCCACGATCTGCTGGCCTTCCCTGCTGAGCACGAAGCGGAGAAACTCGCGGTCGCGCGGTGCGAGCGGCTGGCCGGGGACGCGGTTCGCGTAGAGGTAGGCGCCGTTGTGCAGCGGATACGAGCCATCGAAGAAAGTCTTCGCACTGGGCACGATGAACGGCCCCTCGTTGGTGCGGCCGAGTGGCAGCACCTTGACGTCGGACTTGGTGGCATTGATGACGCGCTGGAACATGAAGCCGATCGCGAGCGGGTCTTCCTGCACGCCCTCGATGATTTCCTGGTCGCGCGTCTTGCCGATGGCCTTCAGCGAGATGTCGGCGCGCGGACCCTCGAACAACGCCGGGTTCCACTTCTTGCCGCCGTGGAAGGCTTCGCGCTCGATCAGGTCGGCCCAGTTGCTCAGCGTCACGTCCGAACCGCGCGGATGGATCGGCTTGTCGGCCCACTCGCCGGTGAGGCCGAGTTGGCCCCAGGTTCGCAAGTCGCCTTCGGGGCCGCGGGCCGCCTTCGTCGACCAGTTGATTCCGTCCCAGCCACCGGTGCGCTGCGCGCCGAAGATGCCGTCGATCTGCTCGAGGCTCAGCTTCGCAAGGGGGTTGCTCTTGTGCACGATGAACATCAGGCCGGGCGTCGATCCCTCCGGATCGTCGTACGAGCCACTTGCGAAGCGGATCTCCAGCGGGTCGTAGCCGAAGCGCTTGTGAAACGCCTTGCGGGCCGTAAGCCACTGACGGTGGCCCATCAGGCCGATGTCGGCGCGTCCGCTGATCAGGCCCGCGAATCCCTGAGACGTGTTGATCAGGTAGGACTCGAGTCGGACGTGGCCCTGCTTGGCGCGAAATGCGTTGGCCCATTGCCCGACGAGGCTCTCGAGCGGCGTGCCGTAGATGCGTACCACGCCGAGCGCGAGCTGGTCGGGCTGGTACGCAGGCAGCGCACTGAGGTCGTAGGTCGCCGGTTCGTAGGCGAACGCGGCGGCGGCCATGCCGAGGCCGGCGCCGAAGGCAGCCGCACGGCACAGCCAGCGGGCGACACGAGACGCGCGAGTCGATGGAAGATTCATGATGTCGAGTAAGGATGACCGGTGGGTACCGTGCAGGAAGCGCGTGACCGGCCTTGTCACTGCAGCTTCTTCATTTCTTCCGCGATCACCTTGGCCGTGAGCGGTAGGTACTTCCCGTCCTTGTTGACGAGTGCCTGCGCGTCGCGACTCAGGATGTAGCGCATGAACTCCTTCACCTTCGGCTCGACCGGCTTCTTCGGGTCGCGGTCGATGTAGAAGAAGACGTCGGCGTACATCGGGTAGGTGCGCTCGCGGACGTTCTCGAGCGTGAGCTCGTAGGCCGGGTCACCGGTCTTGACCGACAGCGCGATCGGCTTGACCGCCGGTGTCAGCCACGCGTTGCCGCCCGCGCAATAGACGATGCCGTACGGATCGTTGGCCAGGTCTTCGAGCATGAACTCGCCGGCGAGCTTGAGACGGCCATCGGGCTGCACGGCGTTGTCGTACTCGATCAGGTTCTCGTTCCACTTGCCCGACACGCCGCCGAACGCGCGCGACTCGATCTCCTGCGGGAAGTGGAACTGCAGGTTGTAGCCGTAGACGTGGATCGGCTTGTCGGCCCACTCGCCGGTCAGGCCGAGCTGGCCCCACGTGCGGATGTTCTTCTCAGGACCGCGGCTGAGCGACTTGTCCCACGTCAGCTCGCGCCACGCGCCCGATCGCATCGCACCGAAGATGCCGTCGAGCTGTTCGAGCGAAAGCTTCGACAGCGGGTTCTTCGCGTTCAGGTACACGCCGATCGGAGGATTCCAACCGGATACGTTGTAGCTGCCGGTCACGGCCACGACCCCGACGGGCAGGTGGTTTTTCTCGCGCTGATAAGAGAGCAGTTCGTCCCACGTGATCTGGCGGCCCATCGGTCCGATATCCGATCGATCGAAGATCAGACCCGGGATCGCGTGCAGCGTCGTTTTCAGGTGCACGTCGAACTTCACGTCCGGCTGCTGCTTCTGGAAGTCGGCGATCCACCAGTCCATCAACGGGCTGTCGGTGAAATAGTTCGAGCCCCACATGCGGATGGTTCCCGAAACTTTTTGCTCGGGCTTGTAGGCCGGCAGGTCCGATAGGTCGAACTTTTTCTCGTAGTAGACGCGGTAACCCTTCGCCTTGACCCACTTCTCGCGCGCCTCCTGCACTTCGACCGAGTCCTTGTCTGCCTTGCGACCCTTCTCGGACTGGTCTGCAGCGTGGGCGGCGGGAAGCAGGCACAGCGCGATCGACGCTGCCGCGAAGATACGACGCGCGCGGGGGTCGACCGCGAAATCACGGATGTGAGAAAACATCGATGTCCTTCTTGAATAAGATGCGCCGGGTCTTCGCGGCGCGCACACGATGCAGCGCAAAGCCGAACCCGACATCACGGCGGGCTCCGGACTTTTCCTAGTCACCAAGCTTCTTCAACTGTTCGCGAACGACCTCGGCGGTCAGCGGCAGGTACTTGCCGTCCTTGATGATGTCGGCCTGCCCTTCCTGACTCAGCACGTAGCGCAGGAACTCCTTGACCTTCGGATCCATCTGCGTGCCGGGCTTCACGCTGACGTAGAAATACTGCTCGTTGATCAGCGGATATGTGCGGTTCTGCACGTTGTCGAGCGTGTGCTCGACGTAGGCAGTACTCGAGCCGGGTGCGACCGGCAGGCGCCGGATCTTCGGCCGCTCGCCACGGAAGCGGTTGTAGGCGATACCGCAGACATCTTTCGCGAGAGCGTCGGTGATCTGGTCGGCCTCGACGTAGCGGGTGCCGTCGGCGTTCACGATGTTGCCGTACGCGTGGATGGCCTCGTTCCACTTGTCGCTCGACTTCAGTACCTTGTCCGAGAAGTCGGTCGCGGTGTTGTAGCGGATGCTGAAGCCGTAGACGTTGATCGGCTTGTCGGCGCACTCGCCGCTGGTCACGCCGAGCTGGCGCCAGGTGCGGATGTTCTTCTCCGGACCGCGGGCCCAGTCCGTGCGCCAGTTGGTGCCGGCCCAGCCGCCATCGCGCGCGGCGCCGAAGATCGCGTCGAGCTGGTCGAGGTTGATGCCCTTCAACGGATTGTTCTCGTTGACGATGATCGTGATCGAGTTTTCCCAGCCGCCCACGTCGTACGAACCCGTGACCGCCGTGATCTCGACCGGGTCGAAGTTCTTCACGCGCTCGTATGCGAGCAGGTCGTAGAAGCCGGGACGATGTCCCATCACGAGGTCGGCTTGGTCGTAGTACAACGCGGCGAACGCGAGCGCGGAGGTGGGCAGGTAGAAGCCGAGGCGGATGCCCGGCTGGAATTTCGCAAAGCCGGTCTGCCACAGCTCGCCGAGCAGTCCATCGCTCAGGTAGTTGTTGCCGTGCAGCTTGATCCAGCCGTCGAGCTGCTGCTTCGGCACGTAGTGCGGCATGCCGCTCAGGTCGAACTGCTTCGTGTAGTGCGCCGTCTTGCCGCGCTTGTAGATCACGCCGGCCCGATCGGCCTGCGCGCGCAACGCTTCCTGCGTGTCCTTCGACGGCGTGCCCTGGGCCCGAGACTGCGCGGCGAGGCTCGCCAGCAGCAGCGGCAACGCGATGCGGACGAGACCGCGTGCGACGTTCATCATCTCTTCGTCTCCGAATGGTCCGCACGCATCGATCGGCGTGTCTGGTTGTCGATCCTGGAGGCACGATCCGCCGCGTCTGCGGCGTGCGTCTTTCGTCGACACCGCACGTTAGGCGCGGCGTCTGAATGCATGCTGAACCGTCCCTGAATTGTTGTTCATGCAGCATCGATGCGGGTCACGGCCGTTCCAACTTCGCGCGTTCGACCTCCGCCTCGGCGGCCGACAGCGGGACATAGTGCTGCGGCGTGGCCGCCACCGCAGCCTGTCCTTCACTCGACAGAAGCAACTCGACGAAGTCGCGTGCGAACGGCGACAGCGGACGACGTGCGTACACCAGGAGGTGCCGATCCAGCGGATAGCGGCCTTCGCGGATCGTCTCGACGGTCGGCAGCGTGGCCGGCTCACCGCCGCGCGAGATCGGGACCATCCGCGCGCCGGGCTGCATCCGCATCGCGGCCGCGAATCCGA
The DNA here is from genome assembly GCA_964657795.1 of Beijerinckiaceae bacterium. Classification (GTDB taxonomy): domain Bacteria; phylum Pseudomonadota; class Gammaproteobacteria; order Burkholderiales; family Burkholderiaceae_D; genus CAHJXF01. The sequence goes on along the minus strand of CAZZWS010000003.1, from coordinate 37,463 downwards.
TTGCGAGCGGATCCGCGCCGACATCCCGGACCACTTCGGCCGATTGCGATACGCCGATCAGCGCGTCCGTGAACGGTGCGCCGTCCAACACTGCGCGCTGCAGGTCGGCCGCGAGCGCGGTCCCGGGTCGCAGGCCGCGCGGATGGATGCGTCGCTCGGCCCACGTTCCCGACAGGCCGAGGGCGGCCCAGGTCGTCGCGCCTCCCGAATAGATGAACGCGAGCTGCGCGATCGAGAGCGACACGACCGGATTGTCTGCGTGCACGAAGATCGCGAGCGGCCCGCTCAACGCGCGCGGGTCGAGCGAGGCATGCGCCACGCGGAACGCGATCGGATCGTGGCCGGCTTCGGCGCGATAAGCAGCGGCCTGCGGCGGCGTAAGTTCCGCGCCCATCGGCGCGAGCGCGGATCGGCCGGAGGCGAGTGCCTGCGGCGCGAAGCGCGTCCCCGGCAGTTCGAGCACGACGGGCAGGCCGTCGTGAGTCGCTGCATAACGGGCGGCCAGCGGCTCGAGGAGTTCGCGCATGTCGTTGTAGCCGACGATCGTGATCGGCGTTCCCGGGTCGACCGATGCGCGCGGCATCGGAACATAGGCCGGGAGAGCCGGATCGACAGCCGGCGACTCGGCTCGGCTGATCGTCGCCGCCATCGCCGCGACGACGATGCACCAGTGACGAAAACGCATCGTCGACATCGCCGGCCGAATGTGCGGCCCTACTTGGCCGGGTCGAACATCGCCTTGTAGCTGGGAATCTCTTTGGCCAGCTCGTCGCGGAGCTTGTTGGCTTTCTCGAGGTATTCGACCTCGACCTTGCTGACGTTCGCCTGCGCCGGTGGATTCTTGAACGCGTAGACGACGAGGCCGATGTTCTCCCCGGACTTGTCGCGCATCGGCATGAGGATCACGAACTTCTTGTCGGTGTCGTTCGTCCGATGCCAGCGCGGATCGAGGATCGTGATGCCTTTCTTGATCACGTCGATATCGTCCGGGTCGTCGGGATTGCCGACGCGGTCGTGGTACGAGCCGGCGAACATGGTGTAGACATTCTCGAGCCCGGGCGGCACGCCGTGCAGAGTGATGCTCAGCAGTTCCGGATGCTTCGTCATCGTCTCGTCGGCGAGCTTCTGGCCGTAGATGGTCTGGGCCGGCGGGGTCCAGTTCTTCTTCGGCGGGTCCGCGGCTAAAGCCGTCGAAAGGGAAATGGCCGAGAGGGCCAGGGCTAGCGGGATTCGTGCGGACTTCAACATGTCTTCCTCCGTGAGTGCTTGGGTAACTGTGTTCGGGCGGGCTCGATCAATTGCCGAGCAGCGCGCGACTCGTCTGTGCCTGGCCGGCGCGCAACGGAACGTAGCTGGCGTGGTCCAGCACGACCTGCTGGCCTTCCTTGCTCAGCACGAAGCGCATGAATTCCTCGATCGCCGGCGGCAGCGGCTTGCCCGGCGCCTTGTTGACGTTGAAGAACGTGAGGCGGCTCAGCGGATAGGTTGCCATCGCGACGTTTTCGTAGGTCGGCGCGAGGGCCGGACCACCGGCCTTCTCGACGACGGGGATCAGCTTCACAGGCGCATCGATGTACGCCATGCCCGAGTAGCCGATCGATGCCGGATCGGCAGCGATGTCCGTCGCCACCGGAAAGACCAGCTTCTCGTACTTGATGTCGTCACGCCATTCGCCGCGCTGGTCGCCGACGCTCAGCACGCGCTGACGCACGAACTCCTCGAAGCCGTTCCAGGGCCGCAGGCCGACCAGCGTGATCGGCTTGTCGGCGAGTTCGCCGGTCACGCCGAGCTCGCCCCACTTCGTGATGGCCTTGCCACCGCGGTGATGGGTCTTCGAGTAGATCGCGTCGAGCTGGTCGAACGTGATCTGCTCGATGGGGTTCGCCTTGTTGACGAAGATGGCCACGGCGTCGAGGGCGCCGAAATGCCGGTAGGAACCGCCGGACACGGGGATGCTGGTCGGCGCGTACTTGAACTTGGCGTTGAAATCCTTGACGTCGTCGGGCTTGAGTTCCCGCGAGACGAAGACGAAATCCCGGTTTTCCTTGACCAGTTCGACCGCACCGAGACTGCCCGCATAAGGCGGATCGATGACGAGCTTCACGTTCGGGTAGTAGGTCCTGAACTGGTCGATCCACTTGTTGGCCAGCACGACCAGCACGTCCGATGCCGAGCCCTTGAACGTGGCGCTCATGTTGCGATCCTGACGCGGCGTGAAGGACGGCAGCGCCTTGTCCAGACTCGGCTGCAGGACCTCGGGCGCCGGAAGGTCGCGACCGCGCTCGCGACCCGATTCCGCCTGGGCCTCGGTCTGCGGCTTGTTCGACGGCGTCGTGGGAAGGACCATCTCGAACATCGGCTGGCTCGTCTGGGCCACCGCCGTTGCCGACATCCCGGCGCAGATCGTCGCCGTCAGAACCAGGGCGTACGGGGCTGACTTCTTCATTGGGTCTCCTTGCTGTTTGATCGTTCGAACACGAGGCACGAGCCGCCTGACGTCAGCGCGTGAACTGCAGACCGAGGTAGACCAGTGCGCTGCGACGGTCGTCCTTCGGTCCGCCGAAGTCCCGGCCCACCGCACCGATGAGGCCGAGCGATTCGGTGATCTTGATACGCGTGCCGACGTTCAGCAGCGTCTGGTGGAAGTGCGCCGCGAACGAGTGGTGGACTTCGAAAAGACACTCGACGGACTCGCCACAGGCATGGGCGACGACCACCCCCGCTTCCCAGGTGTCGAACTCGCGCTGCACGAAGTTGCGACCGAGTTCGGCGTCGAGGCCGAAGCCGCCCAACGCCTTCGACATCTCGACGGGCAGGAAGAACGAACTGTCGTTCGACGAGATACCGCGGCGAGCGCTCGAACGCAGGATGTTGCGGGTGTACTGGGGATACGTGGACATGTCGACCCCCGCGTCGTCCTCGTCGAGGAACCGCCACTTGACGCCGAAATTCCCCGCCCCGAGCCCGTGACCCTTTCCTCCGACGGCATCGTCACCGACGAAGACGTACGGAATGTCCGCCTTCAGCTGGAGGTGCTCGCCGAGGCCGTAGTTGATATCGGCGTCGGGCAACGCCAGTTCGCGTCGGCCGCCATGCGTGCGCGCATAGATCGCGGCGAGGTTGATCTCCCACTTGCCGTCGCCGGGCGTGCCGGGATCGTCGGTGACGACCGGCGGCCCCCCTTGCGCGAGCACCGGGGAGGGCATCAGGAAAAGGGCAAGCACGAAGGCCAGCAACGACACGAACTGGCCTGCAACGAAGCGAGGCATGGGCATCAGAAGCATGAGGTGATCGATGAGGCCGGGAGGAATCCCGACAGGATCAGCATTTCGTCACAGGTCGGTCCGCGCACTCAGTCGGAACGTGCGATCCATCCCGGTGCCGAAGGTCCCCGTCTGCACCGAGTTCCAGTAGCGCAGGTTGCCGACATTGTCGATCGAGCCCTGGAACGAAGTGCGATGACCATAGATCCGGGTGTTGTAGCCCACGCCCGTCGTGAACAGCACGTAGCCCGGGATCGAACCCTGATCCTGGTTGTTGATCTGCCGATGCGAAATCGCGTTCGCGCCTGCGTTGAAGCTCAAGCCGGCGAGGAATTCGGGACGGTAGGCGAAGCCGACGTTGCCGACCCATTTCGCGGTGTTTTCCGGGATCAGGCCGTCCACCGTCCGATCGCCCGGAGAGTTCTGGATGACCTTGAGCCACTGCGCCGCGAGATTGACGCTCAGGCGTTTCGTGACGTCGTAATTGATCGTCGCCTCGACGCCGTGATAGTCGAGTACGCCGCTGTTCGCATAGATCCTGGTGATCGGATTGGTCACCGGATTGGCGCGCGTGATCTCGAAATACGACCCGCTGATCGACAGGCCACGGAAGAACGAGTCGCGAACGCCGATCTCTTTCTGCTTCGAGACCGCCGGCGCCAGGATCTCGAACGCGTTGACCGCGTTGACCGGCGCCGTCGCCCCGGCTTCGAGACCCTGCATGACGCTACCGAAGATCGTCGTCGTGGGCAGGATGTCGTAAAGGAATCCGTACGCCGGCGTCTTGACGGAGACCGTCGACGTCCGGGTACCGTTGTTCTCCTTGTCGATCGTGCGGCGGATGCCGAGGAGCAGCTTGACCTGGGGAAGGACGGTGATCGTGTCGTACGTGTACACGCCCGTGTCCTTGCTGACCTGCTTGGCCAACTGCTGGTTGGGCACGTTGAACACCGGCGCGGCGAGGACGATCGGATCGTAGATGTTCTGTCGCTGCCGGCCCGTCGTGTTGAACTGGAACGGCGTCGAGTTGTCACGCTCGTTCTGCGACGCGCCGACCGTGAGGTGATGCGTGAGGAACCACGTGTCGAAGTCGCCCAAGGTCTCCGCGCGAGCGAATTCGTTGCGATACCGTTGCTGCACGTAGTTGAGTGCCACGACGCCGTTCGCACCGGTCTGCACGTTGTAGTTGTTGATCCGGACCGTGTAGCGCTGGCGTTCGGCGTCGGACCGGCCGCCCTCGGCAAGCACGCTCCAGTTGTTCGTCACCCTGAAGTCGATGCGGCCCTGCATGTTGGTCGTCCGGGGCGTGTAGACCGCCCATGTGCCGGACAGCAGCTTGCGTGGATCCGGGACGTCAGGCGTCACCACGTGGCCGTTGACCACGGCGGGAATGCTGATGCCCGCCTGCTCGGGCACGCGACGCGCGTAATGCTCGTAGTCGCCGGAGACCGTGATGCGATCGTTGATCTCCCAATCGCCGCCGAGACTCTCGAAGTCGCCGCGGCCGCCCAGGTCGCGCACGCCGTTTTCCAGATGCGTGGCGGACAGGTTCAACCGCAGCCCGGCTTCCTTCTGGTCCCCGAAGCGCCGACCGACGTCGAGCGACGTGCCGTACTGACCGAACGCATTGCCGTTCAGTCCGAGACTCGTGATGTCGCGATCCTCGGCCCGCTTCGTGACGAGATTGATGACGCCCGCGGGACTCGCCACGCCGAACATCAGCGCATTCGCACCCTTGAGTGTCTCAACCCGCGCCTTGTCTTCGTTGGGCGTCGTCTGCACGCCGGCCGTGGGCAATCCACCGTTGAGACGATAGTTGGAGAACAGGTTGAGCTTGATGCCCCGGATGTAGATCGAGTCGTTGGAGCTTCCCTTCGAGTTCGCCGGCGCCACGCCCGCCACGTTCTTGACGGCCTCGGAATAGCCTTCCTGCGATGCGTTCTCGAGTTCGCGCCCGGAGACGACCGCTTTCGTCATCGGCAGCGACTGCTGGTTGCCCAGTTCCGCCCGGTTGTAGTCCTCGGCCACGTTACGATTGCTCGCCTCGCCGCTCGAGGCCGCCAGCACGCCGGCCGGACTGGTCAGGCTGGCGCTGTCCGGGATCCCCGCGGACAGCTCGTCGCGGATGCGTTCGGCCTTGAGGACGAGTGCGGCGCGATCGAATCCGGAGACATAGGGAAACGTCATCTCGACGGAGCCGATGACGCGATGCCGCGCATCGAAGAGCGGCAGTTCGACCTCGACGTTGTGCTGGCCGCCCTCGTTGATCTCGACGCGTGTCGCCGTGGTCTTGACGACCTCGAGATCGTCCGCGTCCGACTTCTTGCCGACGCGCTGTCCCGCCTTGGCGGCGACGATGACGCTGTCCTTCGCGCCGCGTGGTTTCGCGTGCACGTCGAGCTCCAAGAGCTCCGGATATTGCGCGACGGTGCGGTCGACGAGGGCCTGCGCATTACCGAGCGGCATGATCGGCGCGGCATCCTGGGCGCGGGCTGCGAACGCCATGGCCAGCGACGACGCCATGGCCAGCATCACGAACGAACGAGATTTCATCTCCATGTCTCCAGATCGTCCGGTGGTCCGGACTTCCCTCTTGTTTTGCAGCGGTGCTCCGCTTGCTCTTCTTATTCGGTCGTAACTCGAGACAGCTCGTTTTCCCTGGCGCTGGATCTGGCTTCCGACGGACGCAACGTACCTGCGCAAACTGACGCATTCCTGTCGTCTTCCTGAATTCTCGTTCAGCCTCGCATCGAGGGAACTGGGCTAGGATTTCGAGATGAAAATTCTCGTCGTCGAAGATCAGGAGCGCCTGGGCCAGTTTCTCGTCAGAGGGCTCAAGGAGTGCTCCTACACGGTGAGTTGGGTCGGTACCTGCAAAGCGGCGCTCGATGCGGTCGCGGAGTCGCCGTTCGACGTCATCGTGCTCGACCTGGGGCTGCCCGATGGGGACGGGGTCGACCTCCTCAAGCGGTGGCGCAACAGCGGCTTCAACGAGCCCGTGTTGATCCTGAGCGCGCGCGACTCGGTCGAGGATCGCATCCGCGGCCTTGACGTCGGCGCCGACGACTACCTCCCCAAGCCCTTCAGCTTTGAGGAGCTCCTCGCCCGCGTGCGGTCCCTCGTGCGTCGCCAGTCGTCGGTCAAGCAGTCGGTGCTGGAGCATCACGGCGTGCGCATCGACCTGGTGAGCCACACGGTCCAGATCGACGGCAAGTCGATCGAGCTGACGAGCCGCGAATATGCGCTGCTCGAAATCTTCATGCAGAACCCGGGCCGCATCCTGACCCGCACGCTGATCTCCGAGAAGATCTGGGCGTCGCACTACGACGTCGACACCAACCTGCTCGACGTTTACATGAGCCGCCTGCGCAACAAGCTCGAGGCCGTGAAGAAGGAGCCGCTCTTCAAGACGGTGCGTGGCGTCGGATACCACATGCTATGAAGTCGATCAGCTCGAAGATCACGGTGTGGTACGCCGTCACCGTGACCGCGACGATCGCGGGTCTTTTCGTCGCAGGTCATGTGTTGCTCCAGAACTACCTGATCCACCAGCTCGATGGCCTCAAGGAAGCGCACTTTCGCCAGCTGAAGTCCATTCTCGGTCCCAACTACGAGACGCTGACACCGGCCGTGATCGACCAGCGCATCCGCGAGTCCACCGAATCCGCATCGTCGCTGTTCTACATCGACATGCACGGTCCGATGACCAATCGCTTCTTTCGATCCAACAATCTCAAGGGACAGTCGATCCCGGACATCCCGGGGCAACGTGCATACATGGCCGAGGTTCCAGGAATCGGCGAGTTGCGCGTGTCGGAGTTCCACCTCCCGCCTTTCGACGTGACGGTCGCTGCACCGATGACTCCGATTCACGACGTCATGGCGGGTTACCGCGAGATCTTCTTCATCCTCCTCGCCATCACCTCTTTCTTGAAGCCAAGAACCGCTTATGTCGTGC
>CAZZWS010000003.1:24170-30232 GCA_964657795.1 Beijerinckiaceae bacterium | reverse complement strand
ATCACCTTGGTGGTCAGCGCCGGAATCGGCTTCGGGATCAGCCAGCTCGTCTTGAAGCCGGTCCGCATCATCCAGGAGACGGCCAATCGCATCCGGTCCGACAACCTCGACGAGCGTATCCCGGTCGGCGACGTGCGCGACGAGCTGTCGAAGCTCGCACGCTTCCTCAACCAGATGTTCGACCGGCTCGAGACCTCGTTCTCGCAGATCCGTCGTTTCACCGCCGATGCTTCGCACGAGTTGAAGACGCCGCTGTCGCTCGTGCGCCTGCATGCCGAACGGCTGCTCGTCACCGGCAATCTCGAGCCGGGCCAGCGCGAGGCGATCCACGTGCAACTCGAGGAGCTCGCACGCATCAACCAGATCATCGACGAACTGCTGTTCCTGTCGCGCGCGGACGCGCAGGCGATTACGGTCAACCTTCGCGAGCAGGACCCGGCCCCGTTCATGAGCAGCTTCGCGCAGGACGCAAGCGCGCTCGCCGAGTATCACGAGCAGCAGCTCGAATGCCGTCACCACGGTCAGGGCACGATCGCGTTCGAGGAAAACCGCATTCGTCAGGTGCTGCTCAACCTCGTGGTCAACGCGATCAATGCGATGCCGTCCGGCGGTCGCGTCGAGGTCGAGTCGGTTCTGACCGTCGACCGATGGCGCATCTCGATCGAGGACACCGGACCGGGACTTACGGCGGATCAGCGCGACAAGATCTTTGACCGCTTCGTGCGCTTCAACTCCGCCGGCAACGACAAGGGCAGCGGACTCGGGCTCGCGATTTCGCGCAGCATCGTCAAGCTGCATCGCGGGCGCATCGAGGCGCTGCAGCGTCCCGACGGTCCCGGCCTGCGGATGGTCATCGACATTCCACGGGGCGCCTGAAAGGCCGCATCACTTCTCGCATGCGATGCGTGCAGCTTCCCGCGACGCGACCTCGGCCGTCAGAGGCAGGTACTTTTCGGGTCCTTCGGCGAAGATGCGCTGGCCGTCCGCGCTCAGCACGAAGCGCAGGAACTCGCGCGTGGCGGGACGCAACGGCGTCCCCGCCTTCTGGCGTGCGGCGAGATAGATCGTGCGCGTCAGCGGATAGGTGCGGTTCGCGACTTCGGCCGGTGTCCCCGCGTACCATGGACCGGCGTCGGTCTCGGCGATGGCCAGCGTCTTCGCGCCCGGGACGGCGAACGCGAAGCCGCTGAAGCCGATCGAGAGCGGATCGTCGCGGACCTGGCGGACGATGCGATTCAACATGTGCTGGTCGAGTGCCGGACCGTTGCTGTCGACCTGGTAGATGCTTCGACGCAAGCCGTGATCGCTGCGGAAAACACGGTGCTGCAAGTCGTTGATGATGCCGAGCGGGTTGCCGTTCGGATCCGACACCGGCACGCTGAAGACGTGGATCGGCCGATCGGCCCAATCGCCGCCGAGCCCCAGCTGACCCCAGCGCGTGATGCGTCCGCCGGGCGTGTAGATCTCTCGAAGCTGCGCGAGCGAGATGCGGGTAAGCGGGTTGTCGGCATTGACGTAGAACGCGATCGCGTGCGTTCCGCTCTTGGCAGCGTAGCTGCCGGTCGCGACCGCCACCACGAGCGGATCGCCGTCGAGCACGCGCGACATTCCCTCGACCTCCTTCGGAACCAGCTCGCGCGCCGACGGGATCAGGTCGACCTGCCTGCTTGCGATGGCGGCGTCGAAGGCGTCCGTCGTCAGCGTCGTATCGGTGAGGACGCGGATCATCACGTTCGGCTGCAACACGCTGAAGCGCTGCGCCCAGCGCGCCATCGCGTCGTCGGTCGCGTGGTTGCCGGCCACGACGACCGTGCCGCTCGCCGCCTCGCATTCAGCGTACGGCGGCAGCGACGGATCGACGACGACCGCGGCACACTGTGGTCCGTGCGCCAGCAGCAGGACGAAGCAGGTCGATGGCAGAACGCGGGTCGCACGGCGCATGGGAATGGAACACGGAAGACAGGGGCCGCGACGATGGGCGCCGTGTCTGTCGCGAACCTGAATCGAGACTGAAACGGCACCAGCGCGGAGCGCCGGGCACAGTGTTGAACTTCCGCTGTGCCGGCGGTCAAGAGGAAGATTGACTGCACGAACGCGCGACAGCCTGGAGCGATTCTTGCGAATTACGGGAGGTCGGCCATCCGGACCCGAACGAACCATGCATAGCCATTCCGCCTTGACGCGGCCTTCGACGAAGCCGCGGCGCCCGCTCAAGTACCTCGATGGTCTCGCGCGTCGGAGCGAGTCGCGTATGCCGTCCATCGACACGCGCGAAGGAGACATCGTTCGCATCCAGCGCCGGACCGACGGAATGTGGATCTATTGCCTCGTCGAAGCGGTCTTGAGCCCCGATGCCCTCGTCGCCGAGGTGGTCGACCTGCAGTCCGCCCCCGATCTCGCGATCGACGGCATCGTCGCGGGTCGCAACTTCGTGATCCCCCGCGACCGCGTGCTGTCGGTCGTGCTCGACGCTGCGGCAACCTGACTCTTTCACCAAGCGACAAGCCGATGCGATCGTCCTCGTCATGCTAAGGGCGGGCGAGACACGCCGTCGTCTCGGTCCGATCGCGATGGATGGCTCTCTCGATTAGCGGCTGAAGCGAGGCGATGAACGCGTCCGGATGACTGTCATCGGCTGCCTGTCGATCTCTGTCTCGGGTGGGCGGCAACGGGCGGTGAAAACAGTAGGTCGATCACGTCGCGATAGAGGGCGGACAGCGTCACTCGATCGACGACCCGCCGAGTTCCCCGGCGAAAAGCCGCCCCTTCCAGCAGCACGGCGATCAATTCGACGCGCGCACGAATCTCGTCCTCGGGCATCGCAGGAAACGCTCGCGCGACGTTCGCTTCGGCCTGCTGGCGGATCCGCGCGTCCGCCTGCCTCACGATGGACGCCACGACCGTATTGCGGGTCGCTTCTGCGGTGACTTCGAGCAGAAGGACGCGATCATCGCGCTCGCCAGGGTCCCCTCGAACAAGTCGCGTCGCGAGCAGATTCATATCCAGAGGTGTGTGAGCGTCGTTCACCATCCACCGGAGCTTGCGATTGACGATCCGCGCGACGATGGCCTGGATGATCGACTCCTTGTTGGGGAAATAGCGATAGATCTGGCCCACGCTCATGTTCGCGGCGGCGGCGATCTGCGCCATGCTGGCCGCATGGAACCCGTGACGCACGACGCACGTTCTGGCAGCGTCCACGATCTCCGCCCGCCGCAATTCATGCCGCTCTTCCATCGACGCCTTCACTGGTCGACTCGATATCTGTTTCACGATCCAGTGACCTTTCGCGACAAACCGCCAAATCAAAAATGAGAACGAGCGTTCATTCTCGCTTAGTCTAGCCGCTTTCCCCGACACGTTGAATTCGCTGGCCCATGAAAACACCTGTCCTGGTCCTGTTCGTCACGGCCCTGCTCGCGGCCTGCCAACAGCAACCCACGAATCGGACTCCGCCCCCTGCATCGGTTGGCTTCGTGACGCTGCATCCGCAGTCGGTGGCGTTGCAGAACGAACTGTCCGGCAGGGTCACCGCATCGCTCAAGGCCGACGTACGGCCCCAGGTGACCGGGATCGTGAAGGCACGGCGCTTCGTGGAAGGCAGTCTCGTGAGGGCCGGTCAGGTCTTGTACGTCATCGATCCGGCGACCTACCAGGCGGCTGACGACCAGGCCCGGGCCACGCTGCTCAGTTCGCAGTCGGCCGTGCCCGCGGCAAAGATGAAGAGCGAACGCTATGCCGCGCTGTCGAAAATTCAGAGCGTGTCTATGCAGGACGCCGACGATGCCTTCACGGCTTACCAGCAGGCGCTAGCGCTCGTCGCGCAGAACCGGGCAAGCGCAGAATCCGCGCGCATCAACCTCGACTACACGCAGGTCCGGGCGCCGATCAGCGGACGCATCGGGACCTCGAGCGTCACGCCGGGCGCACTCGTGACCACGAGCCAGACCGACGCGATGGCGACGATCCGTGCCCTCGACCCGATCTATGTCGACCTCACGCAATCGAGCGTGGCGCTGCTGAGACTGCGGACGGCGTTAAGCGCGGGCGGCATGACCGCAGGCAGCGCCGCGGTCCGTCTCAAGCTCGAGGACGGATCCGACTACGCGCGTGCCGGACGGCTCCAGTTCGCCGAGGTAGCCGTCGACGAGGCGACCGGCTCGGTGACCTTGCGTGCGAGTTTCCCGAATCCCGACGGCACGTTGTTGCCGGGGATGTACGTGCGAGCCGTCCTCGACGAGGCGATCGATCCGAAGGCGATCCTCGCGCCGCAACGAGGCATCACGCGCGACGCCAAGGGCAACGCGACGGCGCTCGTCGTGAGCGCTGCCGACAAGCTCGAGCAGCGCGTCGTGACCACGCAGCGCGTCATCGGCGATCGATGGCTGGTGTCGAGCGGACTCGTCGACGGCGATCGTCTGGTGGTCGACGGACTCGGCAAAGTCAAGGTCGGCGACGTCGTCAACGCCGTTGACGCGACAGCGAAGCCGGACGCGACCTCGGGTCAGCCGGCGAACCCGGCCCCGGTCGGCACCTCCTGATCATGTTCTCCCGGTATTTCGTCGATCGCCCCATCTTCGCCTGGGTCATCGCGATCATCATCATGCTGGCCGGGGTTGCGTCCATCCTCACGCTGCCGGTCGCGCAGTACCCGAACGTCGCGCCGCCGACCGTGCGCATCGCAGCGACCTACACCGGCGCATCCGCCGAGACCGTGGAGAACAGCGTCACGCAGATCCTGGAGCAGCAGCTCACCGGTATCGACGGACTGCTCTACTTCTCGTCGTCGAGCAGTTCAGCCGGCACGGCCAGCATCGACGTGACCTTCGAGCAAGGCACGAACGCCGACACGGCGCAGGTGCAGGTCCAGAACAAGGTGCAGCAGGCGTTGACGCGGTTGCCGACCGTGGTTCAACAGCTCGGCGTCACGGTGACGAAATCGCAGACCGACTTCCTGCTGATCGTGGCGCTCTACGACACCAGCGACAAGCAGACCGGCAGCGACCTCGCCGACTATCTCGTCAGCAACCTGCAGGACTCGATCGCTCGGACCGACGGCGTCGGCGGCGTGCAGGTGTTCGGCGCTCAGTACGCGATGCGGATCTGGCTCGATCCCTCGAAGCTCACGAGCTACAACCTGATGCCGTCCGATGTCCAGTCTTCGATCGAGGCCCAGAACACCGAGGTGTCGGCAGGCAAGATCGGCGCCCTGCCCGCCTCGCCCAGCCAGGAACTCAATGCGACCGTCACCGCGCAGTCGAAGCTTCAGACCGTCGACGACTTCCGCGCCATCCTCGTCAAGACCGACACCTCCGGCAACGCGGTCACCCTCGGAGACGTCGCGCGCGTCGAGCTGGGCAGCGAAAGCTACAGCAACACGACGCTGCTCAACGGACATCCGGCATCCGGAATCGCCGTACAGCTCGCGCCGGGCGCGAATGCACTGTCGACCGCGACCCGCGTTCGCACGCTGGTCGAGGGATCCAGGGCCGGGATGCCGGCCAGCTATGCGGTGGCTTATCCAAAGGACAGCACGAAGTTCATCGGCGTCTCGATCGAGGAAGTCGCGAAGACGCTAATCGAAGCGATCGTGCTGGTCATCGCGGTGATGTTCGTGTTCCTGCAGAACTGGCGCGCCACGCTGATCCCGGCGATCGCGGTGCCGGTCGTGCTGCTCGGCACGTTCGGCGTTCTGTCGGTATTCGGCTATTCGATCAACACGCTGACGATGTTCGGCATGGTCCTGTCGATCGGGTTGCTGGTCGACGACGCGATCGTGGTCGTCGAGAACGTCGAGCGACTAATCCGCGACGAGAAGCTGTCGCCGCGCGACGCGACCATCAAGTCGATGCAGGAGATCACCGGCGCGCTGGTCGGCATCGCGACGGTCCTGGCCGCAGTCTTCCTGCCGATGGCTTTCTTCAGCGGCTCAACCGGTGTCATCTATCGGCAGTTCTCGATCACCATCGTGTCGTCGATGGCGCTGTCGGTGCTGGTGGCCCTGACGCTGACGCCGGCCTTGTGCGCGGTCCTTCTGAAACCCGCCGAGCACGGCACGACGG
>CAZZWS010000003.1:0-24160 GCA_964657795.1 Beijerinckiaceae bacterium | reverse complement strand
CTGGTTCAATCGCACCTACGACGGCCTGCGGTCGCGCTACGCGAAGCGCACCGGCCGCATTCTCGCGACTCCCCTGCCATGGATGATCGGCTACGGCGCGATCGTCGTCGTGCTCGGCCTGCTGTTCCTGCGGTTGCCGAGCGGCTTCCTGCCCGACGAGGACCAGGGCGAGGCGATGGTCCAGTACACGCTGCCGGTCGGCGCGTCGATCGCGCGCACGTCGGCCGTCGGCAAACAGGTGCAGGACTATTTCCTCGACCAGGAGAAGAACAACACCGACGCGATCTTCACGATCTCGGGCTTCAACTTCAGCGGCAGCGGGCAGAACGCAGGCCTCGCCTTCGTTGCACTGAAGGACTGGAGCGACCGCTCCGGCGTCGCCAATCGGGCGGATACGATCTCGGGCCGCGCGACCGGCGCCTTGCAGTCGGTGCGCGACGCGCAGATCTTCGCGTTGAACCCGGCGCCGATCCAGGGCCTCGGTCAGTCGAACGGCTTCGCCTTCGAGCTGCAGGCCGCGGCGGGCACCGATCGCACGACACTGAAGGGCTTGCGCGACCAGTTGATCGGCGCAGCCTCGAAGGACGCCGACCTGTCGGCCGTGCGCAGCGGTGCGCTCGAGGACACGCCGCAGCTCAAGGTCGACATCGACCATCGGAAGGCCTATGCGCTCGGACTGTCGCAGGCCGACATCAACACCACGCTGACCACCGCCTGGGCCGGCACCTACGTCAACGACTTCATCGACCGCGGTCGCGTGAAGAAGGTGTACGTCCAGGGCGATGCGCCGTTTCGGTCGAAGCCAGAGGACCTCGACGACTGGCGCGTGCGCGGCACGGCCGGCAGCATGACACCGTTCTCGTCGTTCGCGACCACACACTGGACCTACGGCCCCGAGTCGACCTCGCGCTACAACGGCGTGGTCGCCTACGAGATCGACGGCTCCGCGGCGGAAGGCGCGAGTTCCGGTACCGGTATGGACGCGATGGAGGCGCTGGCGAAGAAACTCCCTGCCGGAAGCACCTTCTCGTGGACCGGCCTGTCGTACCAGGAACGCCTCGCCGGCAACCAGGCCACGATGCTCTACGGCGTGTCGATCCTCGTCGTGTTTCTCTGCCTGGCCGCGCTGTACGAGAGCTGGTCGGTACCGTTCGCCGTGTTGCTGGTGATCCCGCTCGGCCTGATCGGCGCGGTGATCGGGGCCGAGGTGCGCGGCCTCGAGAACGATGTCTATTTCCGCGTCGCGCTGCTGACGACCATCGGCCTGTCGTCGAAGAACGCGATCCTGATCGTCGAGTTCGCGGAGGCCGCTTTCCTGCGAGGCGGCTCGCTGATCGATGCGGCCCTCGAAGGCGCGCGGCTGCGGCTGCGCCCGATCCTGATGACCTCGCTCGCCTTCATCGCCGGCGTGATGCCGTTGGCCGTGTCGACTGGCGCGGGCGCGAACAGCCGCGTGTCGATCGGCACCGGCATCGTCGGGGGCACGCTGACCGCGACCGCACTGGCCATCTTCTTCGTGCCGCTGTTCTTCGTGCTGGTCCGCCGTCTCTTCGGGGACCAGCGCAAGCCGCGACCCGATGCGGCGCCGGCCGTCGCTGGAGTCCAACCATGATTTTCCGGCCGGTGATCGCGTCGACTTTGCTGCTACTGGGCGCGTGCTCGACACTGGCGCCGATCGACCAACGACCCGCCGCTCCGATACCGTCTACATGGCCCGCTGGTGTCGCCTACGCGCAGCCGGCCGTGGAGACATCGACGGCGAGCCAGGTACCGTGGAAGACTTTCGTTCTCGATGCTCGCCTGCGGACCGTGATCGAACGAGCGCTGGCCAACAGCCGCGACCTGCGCAAGACCATCGCCACCATCGAGTCGGCACGCGCAACGTACCGTGCGCAGCGCGCCGACCTCTTTCCGACCATCACCGCGGGCGTGAGCGGCACCAGGGCACGCAGCCTGACGTCGACCAGCGGAGGCGGCAGTACGTCGGCGATCGGCGCGAGCTACAGCGCCACCGCGGGCCTGAGCAGCTACGAGCTCGATCTCTTCGGCAAGACCCGCAGCCTGACGAAGGCCGCACTCGAGACCTACCTGGCTGCGGAAGAGACGGGCAACACCACACGCATCAGCCTCATCGCCGAAACCTCGAGCGCGTGGCTGACACTGGCCGCGGACAGCGAACTGCTTGCGATCTCGCAGCGAACGCAGGACAGCGCGCGCCGCACGGTGGCGCTGACGCAGAACCGGCTTGACGCCGGCGCCGCGTCGATGGTCGACGTGAGCCAGGCCGAGACCGTGATGCAGCAGGCGCGTGCCGACGTCGCAAGCTACACGACGACGATCGCACAGGACCGCAACGCACTCGAACTCCTGTGCGGCACGGCGCTCGACGACGCGCTGATCCCCGACCGGCTCCCCGACGACGACTTGACCGTGGCGTCGGTACCGGCCGGTCTCTCGTCGACGGTCCTCCTCGAACGTCCCGACGTGCTGTCCGCCGAACATCAGCTCAGGTCGGCCAACGCCAACATCGGCTCTGCGCGCGCGGCCTTCTTCCCGTCGCTGTCGCTGACATCGAGTGCCGGGGTGGCGAGCGCCGCCCTGTCTTCGTTGTTCACCGGTGGTGCCTCGATCTGGACCCTGGCGCCGAGCTTGTCGATCCCGATCTTCGACGGCGGCCTGAACCGCGCCAACCTGGCCTACAGCGAAGCGCAGAAGCAGCTCTATGTCGCGACCTACGAGCTCACCGTGCAGACGGCGTTCCGCGAAGTGGCCGACGCGCTCGCACGCAGCGGCACGATCGGTGAGCAGGTCGACGCGCAGAAGGCCCTGTTCAAGGCCTCGTCGCAAGGCTACGAAGTGGCCGACGCCCGCTACCAGCAGGGTGTGGACACCTTCCTCAATGCGCTCGATCTCCAGCGCACGGCCTATGCCGCCGAGCAGACGCTGGTGTCCACCCGCCTGCTCGCGCTGTCGAATCGGGTGACGCTGTATCGGGTGCTGGGCGGCGGGCTCGCCGGCGACGGCTATTCGAGCCCCGCGATCTCCGCGGCCAGTCCTGGCCGATGAAGCGACGAGACGTGCAGACGACCAATGACGCCCCGGGCGGCCACCGATACCGTCGACCACCGACCTGACGCATTGTGTTGCCCGTCGTTGCGAATTCGAGGTCCGATCGGATCGTGATGCGACCTACACGCCGTCTCGAACATCACCCCGCGTCGCAGTCGTCTGGCCGAAGGCAAGGGATCGCGCCAGCCAGTGTCGCGCCGCACTTCTTCTTCCACGTATCGCAAGTCGCTTCGGACACGCCGATCTGCCGACGGACGTCAACCACCAGCGCCCCAAATCAGCCAGCCGCAACGCATACGCGATTTGCGCTTCAGTAAATATCGACCACTTCGTCGCTTCTCCTTCCGGCCCTCGCGGGCCGGCCGACAAGCCACCTCGACTCGAGTTCTGAACCGCCGTGGATTCGGAAGAGACGTCAGTCAGCGTAGAACTTGCCAATGGGCTGGCTCTGAAGGCCAAGTCATGTCGAAGCAGCGTTGTTCTCGGCCTGGCGTTCCGACTCTTAAATCCCAAGAGGCCCGACCCGAACGGTCCGTCGCGATTGAACATCCGTTACGGCGAGCCCGCCACGCTCAGAAGGTCTCCATGCGCACTGGCACCCGTTCGGCCGTAGCGACCCGCCGCATGGTTTCGGCGACCTTGAGCGGGTCCGGCGGGACGGGGCCGGCCAACCGGCGCGCCAGGGCTGCGAGGTCGATCTCGGGCAGCACCTGCGGGAAGATCGGGCCGGACAGGGCGTCGCCGTCCTGCAGCCCGTGGGCCCAGGGGATCGGCATGCCGCGCTCGCGCTGCCGGTAGATCACGTCGTCGCCGCACCAGCGGGTGGTGATGGCGCGGCGCTGCCGATGCGGCGAGCGGTTGCCGCGCGAGCCGTGCACGGTGCGCGCATGGAAGAGCAGCGCGTCGCCCGGATCGAGCGCCCAGCTCACGATGTCGAAGCGGCCGCGGTCGGCGTCGATGTCGGGCAATTGCTCGAGCTGGCTCGACGAGAACACGATGCCGTCGGCGCCCACCGCCTTCCACTCCTTGTCCCAGAGATGCGAACCGGCGACGAACTCGAGCGCCGACGATTCGGTGTCTACCGCGTCGACGCTGGTCCAGATCGAGGCGATCTGGTTTCCCACCATCGGCCAGAAGCTGTAGTCGTGGTGCCAGGGCGTGGGGTCGGGCGTGAGCTGCTTCTTGATGAAGATCTGGTCGTAGAAGAAGTTGATCTTCCTCGAGTCGAACGCCTGCTGCACCACATGCGCGGTGGGCGCCTGCAGGACGAAGTCGCGCACCGCGTCGTCGAGGTGCCAGAGGAAGACGTCGCTGCGGAACTTCGACGGCGGGACGCCGGGGACGGGCGGCGGGCCGAAAGGCGAAGGCGTGTCGTAGACGCGGTCGAGCAGGCCCACCAACCGTTCGACCCATTTGGGCGAATACAACTGGCGGATACAGACGACGCCGTCGCGTCGAAAGGCGGCGATTTCGTCTTCGGTGAGGGGGCGGCGAGGAAGTTCGGGGGTCATTGTTTTTCTCCATTTCGAACGGCTCGCCGAACGAGCGAGTCGGGGGACGATAAACGCGGTTCAGCAATCGCACCACTGAATGTTGTGTAGGCGACCTATCATTCGAATTGATATCTCCGAAGAGGCCAGCCATGTCACTGCGCAGCGTCAATCTCAATCTCGTGCCAGTGCTTCAGGCCCTGCTGCGCGAGCGCAACCTGTCACGCGCCGCACGCGAGCTGCACCTGACGCAACCGGCCGTCAGCGCGGCGCTGGCGCGCCTGCGCGTGGCGTTCAAGGATCCGCTGCTGGTCCAGGTCGGGCGCAGCATGCAGTTGACGCCGCGCGCGCTGGCGCTGATCGATCCGGTCGAGCAGGCGTGCGCCGCGCTGGCCCGCCTGGTGGCCCCCGCCACCTTCGAGCCGCTGAAGCTGCATCGGCGCTTCGTGATCTCGACCTTCGACTATTCGCCGGTGGTGCTCGCGCCGCCGCTGATCGAGGCGCTGGCCGAGCAGGCGCCGGGCGTCTCGATGCACTTCGTGGACCAGTCGGCGGATGCCGTCGAGAAGCACCGCCTGCGCGAGGTCGACCTGATGTTCGCGCCGCGCGCGCTGCTCGGCGCCTTGGTGCCTTCGGAGGTACGCACGCTGCACGTACTGCGCGACCAGTTCGTCTACATGGTGGGACCGGGCCACGCGCTGTACGAGGCGCGGCGGCCGAGCGCCGCGCAGTTGGCAGCGCAATCGCTGGTGCGCTTCCAGCCGGCCTTGACGCCGGCGTTGCTGCGGGCCGATTGGCTAACGCACGGCGGCGTCGGCCTGCCGCCGCTGGGGCGGGACGCGGCCGGGCGGCACGAGGTGGTCCTGGTCGAGCAGTTCAGCGTGCTGCCGTTGATCGCGTTGCTGAGCGGCAGCTGCATGGCCCTGGCGCCGCGGCGCCTGATCGAGCCGCTGCAGGCGCACGTGCCGCTGCGTATCTTCGACGCCGGGCTCGCGCCGATCGACCTGTGCATCGCCTGGAACGCCCTGCACGATGCCGACCCGGAGCATCGGTGGTTTCGCGAACTGCTGCGCGATGAGGTGGGCGACGACCGCCACGCGTCGACAGCCGCCGCACGGGCGCGGCGCGCGCCGCGTAAACAAGCTGCCTAACATCCTCGCAAGTTGTACGACGAGTGTTTCCCGGCATCACTTGAACGGTGGTGCCGGCGTGACACGAAGATCACTCCGGCGCTCGTGCGATCGTCGGTGTCGATCACCAAGAAGATCAACCGCCCCGTGGATCTGACGGCCGAGGCGGATAACGCCGAGCCGAATCTGCGGCGCGTGGCCGAGTTCCAGGCCGAGCGGACGGGGACCGCAGAGCTGTCTCGCCAGCGGAGCGCGCACGCGGTCGGCGTGGACCTACGCTGCATCACCGAGGGTGACGTACGCCGCATGCTGACCACGCTTCTCGAAGACATGCGCTACCAGCAGGAACAGGGTGCAACCCGCCAGTTGCGCGAGACAGTGGCCAGCGTGATCGACAAGATGGAACTCGATGGATCGGCGGAAGCTCGCAACATCTGCTATCGGATCGCTTTGCTGCGCGAACGCAGGGTATCTCTGGCGTCCCCAGCGGGATTCGAACCCGCGTACCTACCGTGAAAGGGTAGTGTCCTAGGCCTCTAGACGATGGGGACTGCGTTGCCTAAGGTCGCGTGACGAGCGTCGCGGCGACGTACTGCTGTTCGTCTGGTGGAGGTAAGCGGGATCGAACCGCTGACCTCTTGCATGCCATGCAAGCGCTCTCCCAGCTGAGCTATACCCCCGACGAAGGCCGCGATTATATGCGAATTGCATCGCTCTGCAAAAGGCGCCGTCCACCTGTCGCGAAAAGGCCGCGCGAGCGTGGCGTCCCCGCGGGGATTCGAGCCCGCGTACTCAGCCCCGCAGCAGGTCGATGCCCGCATGCACACGGTGCAGCACGCGATCCCGGCCGAAGAGCTCCAGCGTCGCGTCGGCCGACGGCGTCTCCTTCTGACCGGCCACCAGCACGCGCAACGGCATCGCCAGCTGCGGCATCTTGAGGCCGTGCGTCGCGAGCACGCTCTTCAACAAGGCCGCGATCGCGACGCGATTCCATTCGATCCTGGCCGCCTGTTCGACGAAGGTCTGCAACGCCGGCACGATCGCGGCATCCAGTGGCGTCGTGCGCAACGCCGCTTCGACTTCGACCTCGCGATAGAACAGCATCGCGCCATCGGCCAACTCCACCAGCGTGTTGGAGCGGTCCTTCATCAACGCGACGACCGCAGCGAGATGGGTCGGGTCCGCCACCGCGTCGCGCTCCTTCATCAACGGCAGCAGCAGCGCGGCCAGTCGCTCGTCGTCGGCGGCCTTGAGGTAATGATTGTTGACCCACGCGAGCTTCTTCGGATCCCAATGCGCCGCGCTCTTCACCAGGTGCGCCGTGTCGAACCACTCGACGAGCTGCGCGCTGCTGAACAGCTCTTCGTCGCCATGACTCCAGCCAAGTCGCGCGAGGTAGTTGACCATTGCCTCGGGCAGATAGCCGTCTTCGCGATAGGCCAACACGCTGACGGCGCCGCGTCGCTTCGACAGCTTCTGGCCGTCGTCGCCGAGAATCACCGGCACGTGGCCGAACAGTGGCAGCGGTGCACCGAGCGCCGTGAAGATGTTGATCTGCCACGGCGTGTTGTTGACGTGCTCGTCGCCGCGAAAGACATGCGTGATGCGCATGTCCCAGTCGTCGACGACCACGCAGAAGTTGTACGTGGGCACGCCGTCGGGCCGCACGATGATCAGGTCGTCGATCTCGCGGTTGGCGATGGTGATCGTTCCCTTCACGAGGTCGTCCCAGGTGACCTCGCCATCCGTCGGATTGCGAAAGCGGATCACCGGCGGCACGCCTTCCGGCACCTGGGGCAAGGTCTTGCCGGGCTCGGGACGCCACAGGCCGTCGTAGCGCGGCTTCTCGCCGCGCGCGCGTTGCGCCTCGCGGGTCGCTTCGAGTTCCGCGAGCGTGCAGTAGCAGCGGTAGGCGGTCCCCGCGGCCAACATGCCGTCGACCACCTCGCGATAGCGGTCGAGGCGTTGCATCTGGAAGAAAGGGCCTTCGTCGGCATCGAGACCCAGCCAAGCGAGGCCGTCGATGATCGCGTCGACCGCTTCGGGCGTCGAGCGGGCGACGTCGGTGTCCTCCACGCGCAGGACGAACTGACCGCCGAAGTGTCGCGCGTAGGCCCACGAGAAGATGGCCGTGCGGGCCGTGCCGAGGTGGAGGAACCCGGTCGGGGACGGGGCGATGCGGGTGCGGACGACGGCGTTCATGAAGGTCTCGCTGAGATCGTTGCCGACGCCGGACGAGCCGTCCTGACGAGGCTTCCGCGCCGATCGGCGGACCGCGATGTTACGGGAACGCGCACGCCCTCTGCGCAGGCGCCATACCGGAACCACAACGAGAGACGGCACCCGGAGGTGCCGTTTCGTCCACCGTCGGCATGGAGCCGAACGGGGGTCACGTCGATATGACGCCGCAGTTACGACGCCGCAGTCAGAATGCCGCAGTCACGACGTCGCAATCGTGACGCCGCGGTCACGGCTTCGACGTCAGGACATCGCCTTCACGCTGTCACGCAATGCCTTGATCTGGTCGTGATTGGACTGCGTCCCATGCAGTTGCTTGTGGATCACCGCCTGCACATCGGCCGGCAGGTTCTTCGACGAAGCCTCGCGATACTTCTTCAACGCCGAGTCCTCGCCGCGTTCGGCTTCCTCGAGCACGGCCACATCGTCCTTCGAGGTCAGCGCCGAGCGGACCGACACCCAGCCGCGATGGATCGCGCCGCCTGCCGTGCCACCCGTCTCCGGCTTGCCGCCATAGCTCGTCACAAGTCCCTGCAACTCGGTCGCGCCGCTCGCGCAGTCGCGCGCGCGAGACGACAACGCGCTCTTGATCGCGGACGACTTGGCATGCTCCGCACACTCGTTGAAACCGTACTCGCCGTCCTTGCAGACCTCGATCAGTTCGTTCAGGACGTCCACCACATCGGACTGGTCTGCGGTCGTTGCGTAATCCGTGGTCATCACATTCTCCTTGGCATCGAGCGCTTCTCCTGACGAAAGCAGGACCTTGCGCGGAAGCGTCATTCAGCCGGATGTACCGGTCGCGCCGTGTCGGACGATGGACCAACCCGACGTGGGATTAGGCTCGGTCGGACGAGGCGGCCGGCGATCGGCGCTGTGCTAATATCCGCGCCGCTGCGCCCGTAGCTCAGATGGATAGAGTACTTGGCTACGAACCAAGGGGTCGGGCGTTCGAATCGCTCCGGGCGCACCAGCGATTCAAGAAGGGCCTGCCGAGAGATCGGCGGGCCCTTTTTCTTTGCTGTAGCCAGAATGTGGCTATTTGCCCGCCAAGCTCTCCGACCGGTACACCGCCTGACGCTCGACATAGGGCATCAGGTGTTCGCTACCGAAATGCGCATAACGACGTGGCATCTCCGACGATCCCCAGCCTCCCAGTTCCTGCAACACCGGCAAAGGCGTTCCCGATTGTGCATGCCAGCTCGCCCAAGTGTGGCGAAGGTCATGCCATCGAAAATTCTCGATGCCCACGCGATCGAGCGCCTTGCGCCAAGCCTTGGTGTTCACCTGCGTAACCGGCTTGCCACGAAACGTGAAGACGTGCGTCTCGTGCTTACCGGCCTGCTGGTCAATCACCTCGCAAGCCACCGCCGACAGCGGCACCGGTATCGCCTTTCGAGCCTTCGCCTGATCGGGATGGATCCACGCGCAGCGCCTCGCAAGGTCAACTTGCTCCCAGAGAAGCCCCGTCACGTTCGCCCGTCTCAACCCCGTTTCCAGCCCGAATCTCGCCATAGCCGCCAGGTGCAGCGGCAACGCGACTACGAGCCGATCCGCCTCCGCGTGGGTCAAGTAGCGAACCCGATGCGTCGGCTCCTTCAAGAAGCGAAAGGACGGCGCCCGGTCGATCCATTCCCATTCGTTTGCGGCTTTGCGAAGCACCGCCCGAACTACTTCGAGGATGCGGTTGACGGTCGAGGGCTTGACTCCCTCACTCAGCTTCGCCTGGATCAGCTTCTCGAGGCAGTCTCTCTTGATGTCCTTGAGCGACGCGTCCCGTAGATGCGGGTCCAGCCAGCGGAAGTGCGACTTGTCCGCGTCCTGCGAAGCCTTGTGCGAAGTCTCGCCCAAGTACCTGACTACCGCTTCCTGCCAGACACGATCCGGTTTGATGCCGAGCCGTTCCTGCTCCCACAAGGACACCTTCAGCTTGTCGTGGAATTCTTCCGCCCGGAGGCGATCGGTAGTCCCAGAAGACTGCTGTACTCGGCGTCCTTTGACGACGACTTTGACCCACCAGAACGATGAGCCTTTTCGTTTGAAAAGTGACATACGACTACTCCTGTATGGTCACCCTTCGACACACGCGCCGCGTATTGTGAGCGGACGTATTCGATGAGGTCAACCTGAAGGAAGACCCAGGCGCGGCCGATCTTCGCGCCAGGGACGTCCCCGGCAGCGGCACGATCGCGCAGGGTCTGCGCGTGGATGTGAAGGAACGCTGCGGCTTCTTTGAGGCCGAGGGTGTCCATGACTAGATGACCCTCGGCGAACGGGTGATGAACACGAACCCGCCCCGGAAGAGCACGCGCCACGGCGACTTGTACAGCTCGCCGGTACCTTGGTCGGCCCAGCCACCGCCCCTGTTCGGCCGCAGCCTCGTTCCAGGCGTGATTACTTCGCGTAGCCAGGACGGCAGGGCCCACCAGCGCGCCTCGTCGAGAGCCAAGCCGGTAAGCCCGCCGACGCCATACATGCGGGCGCCCTTCGGCAATCGCGGCCCGCTGTCGCCTTTGCTTGCGTACTTCGCGACATAGCCGACCGCGTCGCGTGCCCACTCGGTGTTTGTCATCCCGTGAGGCCACCAACCGATCTTGTCGGCAAACGGGAGGCGTACGTGGTCGGGAAGCCAAACCATGAGGTGATAGTGGATGACGCCGCGCCGCTGCATCTCGGCCACCCATACATACCGCAGTTGCAGCTCCCCCTGGCTCTTGGCCCAGCGCCGCATACACCTGAGGCAGTCCGATATGTGCCGCTTGTCCCAGATGCAGTCAGGCGCATAGGTCAGCGTTATGAAAGCCACCCGCCAGCGTTCGACCTGCGAGACATGTAGGCGCGCCCCGGTTAGCACGCGGCACTTCATGCGCTTGAGCCGCAATCCCACCGGATCAACCCGGATAAGGTCTGCGGTCGGTCCACTTGTTTGAGAAGAGACAAGCCCAAGGTCGGCTGCCGCCGCCCCTCCACCCTGCGCTGCGCGCATGGGTGGCGTGGCGGGCGCAGCCCGCCCACACCGTTCCGGTAAAAGCACGATCAATACTCCGATAGAGCACTGATCGATGACCCAAAGGACTCCGATCAGCGCGGGTTGGCTGATGTCATGGAGTCCTTGCTATTCACTGTAGGGGGCGACGGACGACTACGACCGGACGTCCGGGGCAACAATCCCGGGATTCGTAGCCGCTGCGGAGACGCGATCAAGGCGTCAGTCACTCGGCACTTTCTCATCGCTCATGCGTACACATGAGGTCGGCGCCGCAGCTCGAAAATTATCTTCAGCCTGACTTCCGGCGTCAAGCAACTTGCACGATTTACTGCGTCCTATGCGACGTTCCTACCGCGACGCCATGCCCTGCGTCGGGCTACGGGGTTCGCCCCTGCGCGGCGAAGGTCTACCGACCCGGCCCCTACCGACGCACCCCGCCGTGCGGGGCTGCGGGGCAACATGGCGCGGGCACGGTAGATCGTTATCAGATACCGTCGGTCTGCAAAGAAATATCGCCAGCCCATCCTACGTCCAAAAAAAGACGAGTCACCATGAATAGACTTTTATCGCACGGCTATTTTCCTACCGAGTTACCATATCTTTTCAGCAGCCGGTCTTTCGCCTCATTTGTTCACAGGAATCCTCCAACTAGCGCCCCTTTCACATTCAATCCGGCAAAGGGTCCAACTTACGCTTCCCGTCCTGTCTTATACAACTTGGCACGCGCCGGTGGATTAAGGCGAGTCTTGTCAATTCCGAATCCCGTCAACTATTTTCAACAGTCTGAGGTTTTTACCGCTAACTGGCCAACACTTAAAGCCCATTATGCCAAGGCGCAGCAGTCTTTGAGCCGACCCCTGCGCATTTTAAGCGCAACACAGAAGCGCGCTTTTGAGTGGTCAAGCAAACTCAGCGATCTTCCAGAACGACGAGCGCGGTCGCGTTTAGGAATGCGCTACGCCGTTCGTACCGATATTCAAGGATGTTATCCGTCAATCTACACCCACTCTATTCCTTGGGCATTGCACACAAAAACTGTTGCTCAAGCGAACACTGCATATTCTGCATCTGTCGGCAATCAGCTCGACGCACTAATACAACGAGCTCAGTCACGTCAAACCAAAGGAATTCCGATCGGTCCAGATACATCATTTCTAGCTGCAGAAGCAATCCTAACCAGTCTAGACCTGCTGCTAATTGACGCAGTTGGGAAACGATATTTCCGCTATGTTGACGATTATGAATTTTCTTACCGAAGCTTTACCGACGCCGAAAGCGGACTCTCAGCTTTTCAGGAAATTCTATCGGCGTATGAGCTTAGCGCAAACGAGAGCAAAACCCGAATCTTCGAGCTTCCAGCTCCTCTTGATCAGGACTGGCCACGCCAGCTACGCCCCTTCAACGTCTCAAATTCAGCGAAGCCGCGGACACAACGGAGTGACCTCATCAATCTATTCGACCTCTCCTTAGACCTACGAGCTAAATACCCGGGCGAGGGCGTCATTAAGTTTGTGGTCCGGATGGCAACTTGTTATGTCGCTATAGAGAACTGGTCCTTGTATCAGCGACTGCTTTGTCAATGGGCACAAGTCGAACCCCAAGTACTCCCGCTAGTTCTAGACATACTTTTCGCTTATAAAACTGCGGGGTACGTCTTAGAACTCAATGAATTAGATGAATTGCTTTTTACTATTGTGAGCGTTCATGCGGCACGAGGGCATACAAGTGAAATAGCTTGGGCCATTTGGGGACACCTCCTATTTAATTTGAAACTTCAAGACGGGGCCTTGAAGGAAGTTGTTCGGATGGACAACTCTATAGTCGCACTCCTGACTCTCAATGCACGAGCCGAAGGTCTGGTGCCGAGAGCAACAACATTTCCCACTTGGGCCGCACATATGAGTCTAGACGCTTTATCGTCGGAGCACTGGCTGTTGGCATACGAGGGTCGTGTCAATAAATGGCTACCGCCAGTTGGAAAGGAATACATCCGTACTGCGCCTGGTTTTAGCGAACTCGCATCCGGAAATGTTAGTTTTCTGCTTAAAGACTTTCATAAAAAGTACATTCCTCTCGATCGATATCTCTTACCCCTCAAATTTGCATTAATCAGAGCTAATAGCACAGATAAGGCAAGCGAAGAAGAAGGGAGCGGGTACTAGACCGTCGCTTCACCTTCCTATGTAGCCAAGTTGTATGCAAAACGGATGGTGTAGGCTGGCCGTCCTTCGTAAGCAGACCTGCGCGCATGTCTAAGGGCTTGATTTATTACATAATTATGCAAGACTTTTCCGCCTACGAACCAAGGGGTCGGGCGTTCGAATCGCTCCGGGCGCACCAGAAACACGCAGCGATCAAGGGCCTACGGAGACGTAGGCCCTTTTTCTTAGACGCCATCCTTGCCCAAGGCAGCAGCGTGACCAATGTCATACGTCTATGCAACATAAACGAAGGGACGTAGAGCAAGTAGCGCTCTCGCTATTCGCTCAGGCTCTTGAGGCGCGTGGCATTTCACCGATCCACGCACGCGAGATCACAAACCAGCCGGACGTCTTGTTCATGCTTGAGGCGCGCGCGCTGGCGGTTGAATGCACCTACGTTTCGCATCAACGATTGCTAGCGCTCCTCGCGCGGAACAAGTGGCCGCCAGACGACTTTCAGGAAGTCCTGCTCCCCGTCGACCCCAATTGTGGGTCCGCGAAGCCATCATCACAAAGAAAAGAAGATTGCCGGCTTTCTGGAGCGCACTGGCGCCGAAGGCGCGATTCTGCTGCGCAGACGGCGAAAACGTGTTCAACGATGCGATTCGATACCCGTAAGCCGGCGCGCCACATCGGGCGTCCATGCCAACCCGAAACCGACCGTTCTCGGCTGTTCAAGGTTTCGATGTAGTCAGGACGGCTCGGTACTGCAGGCCGAGCAGCACGATCCCCCGGCCGCCGCCGGCTGGCCGCGGCTTGGCGCTGAACGTTGTTCGCCGTCCGTATGGATGCGGCGATGTCATTGCGGTCGGAATCCGCCTGAGTCGCTGAGGCGCCTGCTGACAGACGGGACGGCGAACGGAGGTCTTACGCGTATCGAAGGCGTCGAATTCGATGCGCGCGCGTCCGATGGTCACCGATCGCGTTGTCGACGATCGTCACGACTCCATTTCAACCGGAGACCCCGATGACCAACGAACTCCTGATTCCCGCACTCGCCGTCGGCACGCTGACCATCGTCATCGCCTATCTCGTCATCGAACGCGTCGGCACCGAGAAAGCGAAGGAAGAGCATCATCATTCCGCCATTACCGAAAACCAGCCGAACCTGCGCGACGGCTGAGCGCGCATCGTTCGATGGCGTGTCCGCTCCTGCCGACGGATGCACTCAGCGCTTGGCGAATCCCGCTTCCGCCAACTGCGCTTCCAGGGTGCGGACCCGACGCAGCAAGGACACCGCTACGGCGAGTCCCTGATGCTCCAGTTCGAAATGCTCGCGGAGGCGTCGCGCGGCTCTCGCCAGCACGACGCTCTCCGCGGCGAAGCGAAACGCCGAAGGCTGGGTCGGCTGCGGCACCGCGTCCTCCGCCGGCAACGCGCCACATTCGATCAACTCGTCGATGACGGATTGCGGCAGGCCCGACATCTCGATCAGTTCGTGCAGCGTGTAGCCGCCGCGCGCTTCGAGCCAGAGCACTTCGGTGCGTTCGATCGTCACGATGATTTCCCCTCGCCCTCGGCACCGAAACGCGCCCGGGGGTCGGCGCTCGACACCTTTCTCAGTTCTTCGTACAGCTCCC
This sequence comes from Beijerinckiaceae bacterium, assembly GCA_964657795.1. Taxonomy (GTDB): domain Bacteria; phylum Pseudomonadota; class Gammaproteobacteria; order Burkholderiales; family Burkholderiaceae_D; genus CAHJXF01. The sequence continues at coordinate 9,463 of CAZZWS010000003.1, read as the reverse complement.
GTTCACGCGTCGACAACGTCGCGGGGACCGCGATCCCCACGACGGCGTAGAGATCACCCGCGGACCCGGCGGCCGTTGGCAAGCCGCGCCTCGCGAGCCTGAGCCGGCGACCGGACGAGGTGCCGGCGGGAATGGCCATCTCGACTGCGCCGGCCAATGTGGGGACCTCGATCGATGCGCCCAGCGCCGCTTCCCATGGCGCGAGCGGCAGGTCGATCGAGAGGTCACGGCCGTTGACGCGATACAGCGGATGCGGCTGCAGCGCGAGAACGAGGTAGAGATCGCCCGGTGGACCTCCGTTGCGCGAAGGGCCGCCCTTGCCGCTCAGACGCAGCCGCTGGCCGTCTTCGGCACCCTTCGGAACCCTGACCCGGAAGGTCTTCGACACGCGCCGGGGCAGGCCGTCCGCACCGGTCTCGGGGATCGCGAGATCGATGTCGATCTCGGCGCCTGCATGGACCTGCTCGAGCGTGACCGTCGCCTGCACTTCGAAATCCTGACCGGGTGTGGGCCCGCGTGATGCCGAGGTCGCGCCGCGGCCCCCGCCTGCGAACGCGGCGAAGAGGTCCGACAAGTCGACATCCTCGAAGCGAGCGCCGCCACCGCCTCCATGGCCACCGAAACCGCGGCCACCGAAATGTTCCTGCCAGCCCTGCGACGGCTGGAAGTCTTCGCCAGGCCGATGCCGCCCCAGCTCGTCGTAGGCAGCGCGCTTCTCGGCGTCCTTCAAGGTGGCATAGGCCTCGGCCACGTCCTTGAACTTGGCCTCGCCCTCCGGATCGCTCGACACGTCGGGGTGATATTTGTGGGCGAGCTTGCGGTACGCCTTCTTGATGTCGTCCGCCGACGCGTCACGTGTCACGCCGAGCACGTCGTAGTAATCCTTGAACTTCATGATCCGCTGACCCGCCCGGCTGCAGTCGCGCGCAGCGCGCTCAGAGCGTATTCCTCAAAGCACAGGCCTCGAAGTGCATCGGCGCGCGCGTCAAAGCGCGACCGTGCGATGTTCGCCGAGATCCAGGGGTGGCTTGCCGGTGATGGCGGCCCGCGCCATCTTGAACAGCTGCACCGGCTTGCTCTCCTTGACGTCCCAGTACTCGGCCTTGTGCACGTCAACACGCAGAAGGACGAGATCGGGATCGTCGAGACCCTGAGGGAACCACGCCTTGACCATCGGGCTCCACAGCCCCTGCATCCGCACGCGATCGGTCTCGAGCGACGCATCGCCCGACAACGAGACGTACACGTCGCTACCGGTGTCGACATACTGCAGGCCGACCGTGGCATTCGTCGTCACGGCCAACGCCGGCGGCGATGTGCGCGACGTGAAGAACCACAGCGTGCCGTCGAACTGCTTCTGTACCGTCGTCATCGGCCGCGCGGTGAGACCGCCGTCCTCGTCGAAAGTCGTCAGCATCGCGAAACGAATATCCTTGATGCGATTCCAGACGTCGTCGTGATTGGTGTTGGCCATGATGTTCCTTTCGTGAAGCAGGGTGCCTAGAAGACCAGGCTGCCCGCGGTGAACGCGATGATGAGGAAGATCACGAAGCCGATCAACGCCAGGACGAACAGGATCTTGGCGATCGAGCGGGCACCGCCCGCGACGCCGGTGAACCCGAAGAAGCCCGCGACCAACGAGATGATGAAGAAGATCAGCGCATAGCGAAGCATGGTTCACCCTTTGGAAGAAAGAGCCGCAAGTATCGGGAACGCGCGCGGTGATCCGTATCGGACGACGACGCATCCATCCTTCGGATTGGCGGGCCACCTACGATGCCTGCGTCATCGATGAGGCGTCTTTCATGACGCGTGATCCATGAGAATCGCCGTCTCCCCCGCCAACGTCCTCGCGCTCGCCGCCATCGCGTTGTGGGCGACTCTCGCATCGCTCGGCGTCCGGCTCGCTGCGGTGCCGCCTTTCCTTCTCGTGGGAACCGCGCTGACGATCGTCGGTCTGCTCGCATCGCCCACGTGGCGGCGCTGGCGCGTGCCGCCGCCGGTGTTCGCGCTCGGCATCTACGGCCTGTTCGGCTTCCACTTCTTCCTCTTCGTCGCGCTGCGGCTGGCACCGCCGCTACAGGCCAACCTCGTCAACTACCTGTGGCCGCTGCTGATGGTGCTGCTCGCGCCACGGGTGTTGCGCGGCGCGCGCCTGACGCGCCGGCACGTGATCGGTGGGGTGCTCGGCTTCACCGGTGCCGTGGTCGCGATCACGAGCGGCCCCGTCGACGCGGGCCGCATGCCCGATGGAGACGCACTCGTCGGTGGCGAAGCGGTGTGGGGCTACGCCGCCGCGATGCTGTCGGCGTTCATCTGGGCGACCTACTCGCTGCTGGGGCGTCGCTTGCGCCAGAGCGGGACGAGCTTTCCGACGGCGGCCGTCGGGCTCTTCTGCCTGTCGTCGGGGTTGACCGCGCTCGCCTGCCACGCGGCGCTCGAAGCGCCCTACACGTTCACGACGGACGACATCCTGCCGATGGCAGCACTGGCCATCGGTCCGATGGGCGCCGCCTTCTTCCTGTGGGACGCGGCGCTGGTCCGTGGCGACGCGCGGACCATCGGCACGCTCGCCTATCTGACACCGGTCCTGTCGACGATACTGCTCGGTCTCGGCGATCCCGCGCGCTTCGGTTGGCCGATCGTGGTCGCGCTGATGCTGGTCGTGGGCGGCGCCGTGGTCGGCACGCGTCGCTCCGCGTCCTGATCAGGCCAGGTCGCCCCACAGGTCGTGACCATCCGCACCGGTGATGCGGACAGTCGCGAACGAACCGGGCCTGACCTTCTGGCGATAGGCCATGCGGCCGCTGACCGACTGCGGCGGCGCGATGAAGACGTTGCCGTCGATCTCCGGCGCATCGGCATACGAACGCGCCACGCCGCCGTCGGCGTTGACGTCGTCGACCAGCACGCGCAGCAGCTTGCCGACGTGGCGCCTGATGCGGCGCGCGGAGATCTCTTCCTGCACGGCCATGAACCGGGCCTGGCGTTCCTCGCGGACCTCGGTGGGCAACGCGCCGGCCAGCTCGTTGGCGGTCGCGCCGTCGACCGGCGAATACGCGAAACAACCGACGCGATCGAGTTCGGCTTCGCGGAGGAAGTCCAGCAGATACCCGAACTCGCCCTCGGTCTCGCCGGGGAAGCCCGCGATGAACGTCGAACGGATCGTGAGGTCGGGACATGCGGCGCGCCACGCGCGGATACGGTCGAGATTGCGCTCGCCGGATGCCGGTCGCTTCATGCGCTTCAGCACGTCGGGATGCGCATGCTGGAACGGCACATCGAGATACGGCAGCACCTTGCCGTCGGCCATCAACGGCAGGATCTCGTCGACGTGCGGGTAAGGGTAGACGTAGTGCAGCCGGACCCACGACTCTTCCCTTTCCGTCAGCGTCGCGAGCTCGCGCACGAGCTCCGTCATCCGCGTGCGCACCGGCCGACCCGCGACGAAGTCGGTGCGATAGCGCAGGTCGACGCCGTAGGCGCTCGTGTCCTGCGAGATCACCAGCAGCTCCCTGACGCCGCTCTTCAGCAGGCTCTCGGCTTCGCGCATGACCTCGCCGATCGGGCGCGACACTAGGTCGCCGCGCATCGAGGGGATGATGCAGAAGCTGCAACGATGATTGCAGCCTTCGGAGATCTTGAGATAGGCGTAATGCTTCGGCGTCAGCTTGACGCCGTGGTCGGGGACCAGGTCCACGAACGGATCGTGCGGCTTCGGAAGGTGCATATGCACGTGTTGCATCACCTCCGCGGACGCGTGCGGGCCGGTGACCGCGAGCACCTTCGGATGGACCTTCGCGACGATGTCGTCGCCGGCGGCATCCTTCTTCGCGCCGAGGCAACCGGTGACGATCACCTTGCCGTTCTCGGCCAGCGCCTCGCCGATGGCATCCAGCGACTCCTGCACGGCCGCGTCGATGAAGCCGCAGGTGTTGACGATCACGAGGTCCGCGCCGTCGTAGGTCGTCGACGTCTCGTAGCCTTCGGCGCGCAGGCGCGTGAGGATCTGCTCGGAGTCGACGAGCGCCTTCGGACAACCGAGCGAGACGAAGCCGACGCGCGGCGGAGAGGCGCTGCTGTTCATCGGGAGCCCATCGACCGGGCGCGTCGATCCCCTGAAACGGGAACGCGATTCACGTGCCGTGCTTCTTCGACTTCTCCGGGGGCGGCGCCGTGACGGCGCCGTGCATGGCAGTCGCGGCCACGGCCCCATTGCCCGGCGCGGGAAAGTTGAACGCGCTGCCGAACATCGAGCGCGTCTGGTTCTGCATCTGTTCCTGCATCTGCATGAACATGTTCTTGCTCTGTTCCATGTAGCTGCCCATCATCGACTGCATCATGGGCGCCTGGCCCGCGAGGAACTGCGTCACCATCTCCGGCGCGAACGCCTTCCCGTCGTAGAGGTTCTTCGACTGGTCCTTCATCTTTTCCTGGATGTCGATGAAGGCCTGGATGTTCTTCTCCAGATACATGCCCATCATTCCCTGCATCGCATTGCCGTAGAAACGGATCATGTGCGCGAGCATCGGCGACGTGAACATCGGGACGCCGCCGCCCTCTTCCTCGAGGATGATCTGCAGCAGGATCGAACGCGTCAGGTCTTCCTGCGACTTCGCGTCGACGACCTCGAACTTCTCGTTCTGCAGCACCAGCTGCTTGACGTCCGCGAGCGTAATGTACGTGCTGGTCTCGGTGTCGTACAGGCGGCGATTGGGGTACTTCTTGATCAGCCGGGTCGCATCTGCCATGTCGTCTCCTGAGCGTGCGTCGTCGCGTCGCAATGGGCGCCGCGATCGGCGTTTCACTCACGAGCGCGTTCTCGAGACCGGCTCGGCGCGCCCTCTTTCGAGTGGGGCGGGATTCTACATGACGGCGCCGCGGGAGGTTCGAAATGCACGGTACCGCGATCGCGTGCTCAGCCGAATGCGTGCCGCGCGCTTTCGCCGGCCATCTGGACCCAGCGCCGGTCCGCGCAACGGACGACGTCGCCGATGACGAGGATGGCCGGGCTCTCGATGCCGGCGTGCTCGATGTCGTCCGGCAGCGTCGCGAGCGTGCCCACGACCTGGCGCTGATGCCCGGTCCACGCCGACTGCACCGCCGCGGCGGGCAGGTCGGCGGCGAGGCCCGCGGCCGTCAACGCGTCGACGATGGCACGGGCGCGGCCGACGCCCATGTAGATCACGATCGTCAGGCCGGTGGCCGCGATCCTGGCCCAGTCGACGTCTGGCGCGAAGCCCTCCCCACCCTCACCTCGACGGCGATGTCCGGTCACGAAGATGACGCCCTGGCTCCAGTCGCGATGCGTGACCGGGATGCCGATCGATGCCGGCGCCGCGATGCCGCTCGAAATGCCGGGCACGACGCGGACGGCGATGCCGGCCTGTTCGAGATGGGCCTTCTCCTCGCCGCCGCGGCCGAAGACGAACGGATCGCCCCCCTTCAGCCGCACGACGTCGAGGCCGCGTCCGGCCTCCACGATCATCAGGCGTTCGATGAAGGCCTGCGGCGTCGACGGACGAAGCACTTCGACCGTGCGCTCCAGCCCGGCACGGCAGTAAGGACCGCGCTTGCCGACCCGCACGATGCGCGCGTGCGCGGATGCATGGACGAGGACATCGGGATGCACGAGATCGTCGACCAGGATGACGTCCGCCGCGGCGATGGCCTTGACGGCCGCGAGCGTGAGCAGATCGGGATCGCCCGGACCGGCGCCCACGAGAGTCACGCGACCCTCGCGTCGTCTTTCGTGTTCCATCGCGCTGTCGTCGATATGCTTCATGCCACCGCCTGTTCCTGATTCACCGGCGAGCCCGGCGCATCGCGCAGCGCCGCGCGCGTCGCCATGATCGCCTCGCATTGTATTTGGATCGCTTCCGGCACCGGACGCTCACCGGACAACACGGCCTGGATCCACATCGCGGTCGACGCCGCGTCCTTCGACTCCGGCAGGATCGGCAACGTGCGCACGACGCCGGTCTCGCCGGAGACGACCAGGCTCGCGACGCCACCGACGAAGCATTCGATGCTGGCGGGACGTCGCGCATTGGCCACCGGCTCGCCCTCGGTCGCGCGCATCAGCAACACGGGGCCGGGCTGCTCGAAGCGCGTGAAGAAGTCGCTCAGCATCGCGTGGTATTCGGGATGCGTGAAGCTGGCCAGCCGCACCGCGGGGCCGGCGAACGGTTGCAGCAGCTTGACCAGCGAATGCGCCGGACCGCGGACACCGAGCATCCGTCGCAGCGAAAGTACCCACGCGAGCGGCGGATTGAGGTCGGTGATGGACATGAACACCGGCTCGCCACGCGCGGCCTGACCGATCGCGGCTTCGGCGGTGCGGCAGACCGGCAGGCCCATCGTCTCGAAGATCTCGGCGCTCGTGACGCGCGGCAGCGGCGCGTTCGGAAAGCCCGACGGCGCATCGAACGCATGGGCCGATCGCAGCGACGCGCGATCGGCTTCGGAGGCCGGCGTCGCGACCTTGCCGTGGACCAGCACCGGCACGCCTTCGCGCGCCAGCAGACAGGCCAGCAACGGCGTCAGGTTGGGCATGTTGCGCGCGCCGTTGTAGCTGGGGATGACCACCGGGATCGCCGGCTTGCCCTCCGCATCGACGGCGACCGGCAGGCGCAGCCCCTGGCGATGCGTGGCGTCGAGAAATCCCGCCATTTCCTCGGGCGACTCGCCCTTGATGCGCATGGCCAGCAGGATGGCGCCGACCTCGAGATCGGCGATGCGTCCTTCGAGCAGCGCGGACCACACGAGAGCCGCGTCGTCGCGCGACAATGCACGCGCGTTGTCGCGGCCCCGTCCGATCTCCTTGATGTACTGCGCGCAGTCCAGCGTCGATCCGTCCATGCCACCGCTCGGTATTCGTCCAGCCCGTGTCGTTCTTCGCGCGCTTGCGATCGTGTCGATCGAGCCCGGCGAGATCGCCATGATTATGCAGAAACCATGCCATTGACCTCGGCGACCATGCGCTTGAGTTCGGGCAGGCAGGAGCCGCATTGCGTGCCGCACTTGAGTTTCTGCTGGAGCGTGGAGAGCCGTTCGACCGGCGTGCCGTCGATCGCCGACAGCGACGCGACGATCTCGCTCTCGCCGACATTCCAGCAGTTGCAGACCACGCGTCCGCGCGACTTGAAACCCGACGGGGGCGTGCTGCCGGGCTTCAGCAACAGACGGCCGAGCGCGGCGACCGACATGCCGGCCTCGAGATATTCCTTGAGCCAGACCTCGGCGGACCAGTCGCCCACCAGCATCACCGATTGGAGCACGCCGTCCCGCACCAGCACGCGGCGAGCATGCCCGCGGCGTCCGTCGTCGTACCTCAACAAGTGCAATTCGGCGGAGGCTTCGGCTCCGGTCGCTTCTTCGATCGCGGCGAGGGTCTCCGGGAGCAGCGCCGATTCGTCGGCGGCGCGGAACAGCACGCCGACGTGCGAGCCCGCCGCGTCGTTGCGCCCGAACGGCACGACGCTCGCATAAGAGAAGCGGTCGAACAGCGCACGCAGGCGATCCATCCGTTCGATGACCTCGTCGGCATGCACCCAGCCGAACGCGACGACCCGCGACGGCAGATCGGCCTTGCCGATGCGCACGGCAGCGTGCTTGAGCTCGGGCTGCATGGAGTCGGGATCGATGGCGGGCGACGTCACGGTGTTGACGCCGTGCCGATCGCCGCGACCCGCGACGTATTCCTCGCCCCAGTGCATCGCGATGAACGCCTGCCCCGCGCGGACGGCATCCGACACGCGCACCCGCATCACCTGCGCGCCGCGCCGGCTCGCCACCGTGACGAAGTCGCCGTCGCTCAGCAGCCGGCGCCTGGCGTCGACGTCGGACAGGTCGACGGTGGGCTCGGCGCTGTGCGCGAACAGTTGAGGCACCGTGCCGCTGCGGCTCATGCCGTGCCACTGATCGCGCAGGCGACCGGTCGTCAATGCGAACGGGTAGCGCGCGTCGACGGCTTCGGCGACCGGCTTGTAGTGAGTCATGACGAAGCGGGCGCGTCCCGACGGCGTCGGGAACACGCCGTCCTCGTAGAGCCGCTTCCGGCCTTCGCTGGCGCCACTCACGAATGGCCAGAGCTGCGGGCCGCGCTGGTCGAGGATGGCGTACGACAAGCCGGTGATGTCGAGGTCGCGGCCGCGCGTGGTCTCGCGATGCTCGTTCCACACGGCCTCGGCGTCGGCGAACGCGAACAGCGATGATCGTTCCGGCGTGATGCGATCAGCGAGGCGACGCGCGAAGTCGCAGACGATGGCCCAGTCGTCGCGCGCCTCGCCGGGCGGCGGCACGGCCTTCCGCACGAGGCTGATGCGGCGTTCGGAGTTGGTCACGCTGCCGCTCTTCTCGCCCCATGTCGCCGCGGGCAGCAGCACGTCGGCGTACGCGGCGGTCGCGGTGCCGGCGAAGCAGTCCTGCACCACGACCAGTTCGGCGCGGGTCAGGGCCTGGTGCACGCCCTGCTGGTCGGGCATCGACTGCAGCGGGTTCGTGCACGCGATCCATACCGCCTTGATGGTGCCCGCGGCGATGGCGTCGAACAGTTCGACGGCCGTCCTGCCCCGCGTGGCCGGCACCTCGTCTATCCCCCACAACGCGGCCACCTCGGCGCGATGTGTCGCGTTGGACAGGTCGCGATGGCCCGACAACAGGTTGGCCATGCCGCCGACCTCGCGGCCGCCCATCGCATTGGGCTGGCCGGTCAGCGAGAAGGGCCCGGCGCCGGGTCGGCCGATCTGGCCGGTCGCGAGATGCAGGTTGATCAACGCAGCGTTCTTCGCGGTACCGGAGGCCGACTGGTTGAGGCCCTGGCAATAGATCGACAACGCGGCGCGCGCCTCGCCGAACCAGCGAGCCGCGGTGGCGAGATCCTCTTCGGATATGCCGCAGGTCGTGGCCACGAAGCGCGGCGTGTAGTCGCGCACGACGCGCTTCAGGTCGGCCCAGCCTTCGGTGTGCGCGGCGACCCAGTCGGTCGCGACGCGGTCGTCCCACAGGCACAGATGCAGCAGCCCGTTGAACAGAGCGACGTCGGTGCCCGGCGTGATGGCGAGATGCAAGTCGGCTTCGCGCGCGGTGTCCGTGCGCCGCGGGTCGACGACGATCGTCCGCATGACACCGCCCTGCTCCGCCGCGCGACGTCGCGCGTCCTCGATGCGACGATAGAGGATCGGATGCGCGTAGGCCGTGTTGGAACCCGCGATCAGCAACAGGTCCGCGTGATCGAAGTCCTCGTAGCAGGTCGGCGGCGAATCGGCGCCGAGCGTCTGCTTGTAGCCGGCCACCGCGCTCGACATGCACAGCCGCGAGTTGGTGTCGACGTGCGGCGTGCCGATGAAGCCCTTCGCGAGCTTGTTGGCGACGTAGTAATCCTCGGTCAGCAACTGCCCCGACAGATAGAAGGCGATCGCGTCCGGCCCGTGTTCCTCGGCGACAGCGCGCAACTTGCCCA
>CAZZWS010000002.1:50783-51673 GCA_964657795.1 Beijerinckiaceae bacterium | reverse complement strand
CCTGATTTCGGCGCGCGTTTGCAAGAATGCACGTTTCGATCGCATCCGTAGGCCGCACGCGGCTCGCAGTGTTCGTTTGTGATGTTCGCCCGTTCGCACGCGGCGGCGCCTCTCCGGAGGCGGTCTGCCCTGCGACCGTCCACCCACGTCAACGCAGGCCGAGACCTCGGGTCCGGAGCCGCATGTCCAGCGCAGACCACGTCGTACCCGCACCCGGCTTCGGAATCGGCGGCACCCCTTCCGGTCCGACTCCCGACAACAAGAACGATGGCAGGCCGGCTCGTCCCGTCGACAACGCGCGCCGCAATCTGCTGGTCGCCAGTTGCGCAGCAGGTGGCGTTGCCGGCGTCGCGGTGCTGACGCCGCTGGTCACCAGCATGGAGCCTTCGGAACGCGCCAAGGCGGCAGGGGCGCCGGTCGAAGCGGACATCTCCGGCATGAAGGTCGGCGAACTCCGCACTTTCGAATGGCGCGGCAAGCCCGTGTGGGTCGTGCGCCGCAGCGACGAGATGGTCGCGGGTCTCAAGAAGCACGATGGCGAACTCGCGGATCCGGAATCGAAACGCAATCCGTCCGAATACACGCCGATGCCGCAGACGCGCAACGAACATCGATCGATCAATCCGCAGTACCTGGTCGCGGTCGGCGTGTGCACGCACCTCGGATGCTCGCCCAACGCGCGCTTCACCCCGGGCCCGCAACCGAGCCTGCCGGACGACTGGCCGGGCGGGTTCCTCTGTCCGTGCCATGGATCGACGTTCGATCTGGCCGGCCGCGTGTTCAAGAACAAGCCGGCGCCGGACAACCTGCCGATTCCGCCCTACCAGTTCGCGAGCGATACGAAGATCATCATCGGCGAACCGACCAAGGCCTGACGCCGCGCCTGCGGC
>CAZZWS010000002.1:29676-50773 GCA_964657795.1 Beijerinckiaceae bacterium | reverse complement strand
ACATCGGCTGCGACGCCGGCACGACACAACTGAGTTGCATCTGCAGGTCCGGAGATACAGATGGCGAATACGAAGGCGATTCAAGTTTCCGCGGACGCACCCGCCGCCGAGCGGCTGCTCGGCTGGGTCGACACGCGCTTTCCGCTGACGGCGACCTGGAAGGCGCATCTGTCCGAGTACTACGCGCCGAAGAACTTCAACGTCTGGTACTTCTTCGGCTCGTTCGCGCTGCTGGTGCTGGTGATCCAGATCGTCACCGGCATCTTCCTGGTGATGCATTACAAGCCGGACGCGTCGCTCAACGCGGCGGGCATCCCGGTGGCCTTCGCCAGCGTCGAATACATCATGCGCGAGGTGCCGTGGGGCTGGCTCATCCGCTACATGCATTCGACCGGCGCCTCCATGTTCTTCGTCGTCGTGTACCTGCACATGGTCCGCGGCCTGATCTACGGGTCGTATCGCAAGCCGCGCGAACTGGTGTGGATCTTCGGCACGGCCATCTTCCTGTGCCTGATGGCCGAGGCCTTCATGGGCTATCTGCTGCCCTGGGGTCAGATGTCGTTCTGGGGCGCGCAGGTGATCGTCAACCTGTTCTCGGCGATTCCTTTCGTCGGTCCGGACCTGTCGCTGTGGATCCGTGGGGACTACGTGGTGTCCGACGCGACGCTGAACCGCTTCTTCTCGTTCCACGTCATCGCGGTTCCGCTGGTACTGCTGGGCCTGGTCGCCGCGCACATCGTCGCGTTGCACGAGGTCGGCTCCAACAATCCGGACGGCGTCGACATCAAGAAGTACAAGGACGCGAAGGGCATTCCGCTCGACGGCATTCCTTTCCACCCGTACTACTCGGTGCACGACGCGATGGGCGTCGCGGTGTTCCTGTTCATCTTCTCCGTGATCGTGTTTTTCGCGCCGGAGATGGGCGGCTACTTCCTCGAGTCCAACAACTTCCTGCCGGCCAATCCCCTGCAGACGCCGGCGCATATCGCGCCGGTCTGGTACTTCACCGCGTTCTATTCGATGCTGCGCGCGACGACCGATGTCTTCACGTGGGTCATGGTCGCGGCGGTCGCGCTGGCCTTCGCGCTGTGGTATCTGCGCGCCAAGCCGAAGATGAAATGGGCGGTTCCGGTGGCGGTCGTCGCCGCGGTCGTGATGGTCCTGTTGCGGACGTTCGATGCGAAGTTCTGGGGCGTCGTGGTGATGGGCGGCGCGGTCGTCATGCTGTTTTTCCTGCCGTGGCTCGACCGCAGTCCTGTCAAGTCGATCCGTTATCGGCCGGGCTGGCACAAGGTGCTGTACGGCGTCTTCTTCGTCGTGTTCGTCGTGCTGTGCTATCTCGGTACCGCGCCGCCGTCGGATTTCAAGAATCTGCTGTCACAGGTGCTGACCGTCTACTACTTCGGCTTCTTCCTGATGATGCCGGTCTGGACCTCGCTCGGGACGTTCAAGACGCCGCCGGATCGTGTCACGTTCCATCCGCACTGATCCCGCTTCCTTTCACCGCACCGCCGCGCGACCCGTAGACGTTTGTCCGAAAGCTTCCGCATGAAGAAATTCCTCGCCGCCCTGCGTTTCGCCGTACTGCTCGTCCTGCCCTGCGCGGCGTGGAGCGCGGACGAGGGCTACACGCTCGACCATGCGCCCAACCTGATGAACGATCAGGCCGCGCTGCAGAGCGGAGCCAAGCTGTTCGTCAACTACTGCCTGAACTGCCACAGCGCGTCGTCGATGCGTTACAGCCGACTGGTAGACCTCGGACTGTCCGAGGACCAGATCAAGCAGAACCTCCTGTTCACGAGCGACAAGATCGGCGACCTGATGCGCGTCGCGATGACGGCCAAGGACGCCAAGGAGTGGTTCGGCGCGGCGCCGCCCGACCTGTCGGTGATCGCGCGGGCCAAGTCGGGAGAGGCGGGCAGTGGGGCCGACTACATCTATTCGTACCTGCGCACCTACTACAAGGACGACAGCCGCCCGACCGGCTGGAACAACCTCGCTTATCCCAAATCGGCCATGCCGCACATCCTGTGGGAACTCCAGGGCACGCGCGAGGCGGTGTTCGTGGACAAGAAGGGCGAAGACGGCGAGGTCGTCGAGGAATTCGAGAAGTTCAAGCCGGTGACCCAGGGCACGATGACGCCGTTGCAGTACGACCGGTCGGTCGCCGAGATCACCGCATTCCTGAGCTGGATGGCCGAGCCCGCGCAGGAAACGCGCAAGCGCATCGGCGTCTGGGTCCTGATGTTCCTCGGTGTCACGTTCATATTGGTCTGGCGTCTCAACGCGTCCTACTGGAAAGAAGTCAAGTAATGGATTGGACCGGGGGCCGGGAAGCTTTCGCTTCCCGGCCCCCGTCTTTTCAGGTTTCCGTTTCATTCAAGGGACGAATAAAAATGATGGTTCTCTACTCGGGCACGACCTGCCCGTTCAGTCAACGTTGCCGCCTGGTTCTGTTCGAGAAGGGCATGGACTTCGAGATCCGCGACATCGATCTCTTCAATAAGCCCGAAGACATCTCGGTCATGAACCCGTACGGCCAGGTGCCGATCCTGGTCGAACGCGACCTCGTGCTGTACGAGTCGAACATCATCAACGAGTACATCGACGAACGCTTCCCGCATCCGCAACTGATGCCCGCCGATCCGGTGATGCGCGCGCGTGCCCGGCTGTTCCTCTTCAACTTCGAGAAGGAACTGTTCGTCCATGTCGGCACGCTCGAGAACGTCACGGCCAAGGGCCACGAGAAGCAGCACGAGAAAGCGCGCGCCGGCATTCGCGACCGTCTGACGCAGCTCGCGCCGGTGTTCCTCAAGAACAAGTTCATGCTCGGCGACGACTTCTCGATGCTCGACGTGGCCATCGCGCCGCTGCTGTGGCGCCTCGGCCATTACGGCATCGAGCTCGGCAAGAACGCGGCGCCGCTGATGAAGTACGCTGAGCGCATCTTCTCGCGGCCGGCGTATATCGAGGCCCTCACGCCGTCAGAGAAGGTGATGCGTCGCTAAGGTTTTTCGTACCGCCTCGCCCGTCTCCCTCGCGCCCGTCGCATCGTACGGATCTCGATCGATCGCCATGTCCGAACCATCGACCAAGCCGTATCTGATCCGCGCCATCTACGAATGGTGCACGGACAGCGGCTACACGCCTTTCCTGGCCGTGCACGTCGACGCCACGACGCGCGTGCCGCAGGAGTTCGTGAAGAACAACGAGATCGTGCTCAACATCAGCGCGCTGGCGACGAGCAAGCTGCAGATCGGCAACGACCTGGTCGAATTCCAGGCGCGCTTCGGCGGCAAGGCGCGGACCATCTCCGTACCGATCGCCAACGTCAGCGCCATCTACGCGCGCGAGAACGGCCACGGCATGGCGTTCGACCTGGCCGATGCGGCCATCGGCCGCGGTCACGAACCCCCCGCGTTGCCCGCGCCCGTGTTGCCGCCTTCGGCCGAGGAGACGCAGCCGGAGCGCGAGTCCACCAGTGCCCGCGACGGGCTGAAGATCGTCCAGACCGACGACGAAGAGCCGCCACCGGGCGATGGACCGAAGGGCCGGCCGCATCTGACGATCGTCAAATAGTCGGCGCGGGGCCACGTCCTTTCGCGACCCAACCCGCTCCGCTAGAATCGACCCCGCGCCGGCTTAGCTCATTTGGTAGAGCAGTTGATTTGTAATCATCAGGTGGTAGGTTCGATTCCTACAGCCGGCACCACGAACCCTCCTGAAGTTCGATGCGAGTCTCTCGATGACCGCCATCCGATCGACCTTCATCGATCCGCCTGCAGCACCGCCAGCTCGAGTCCGTTGGGATCGGTGAAGTGGAACCGGCGTCCGCCGGGAAACGCGAACACCGGCCTCGTGATCGTGCCACCCGCTCGCTCCACCGCGACCTGCGAGGCTTCGAGGTCGTCGACGGCGATCACGGTCAACGGGGCGACGGTAGCTTCGTTCGTGTCGCCTTGCAGCCCGAGGTCGACGTCGCCGGTCATCGTGCACGCGTAGGTGGGGCCGAAGTCCGTGAGACTCCATCCGAACGCGGTGCCGTAGAACGTCTTCGCTGCGCCGACATCGGCGGCGGGCAGTTCGATGAAGCAGATGCGGGCCATGGGCTCTCCTGGATGGATCGACTGGATTCGTTGAGACGCGACCGGATGAAGCGGCCGTCCGCGGGTCACGCGTGCGCTCAGTCTAGCGAACGATCGTTCACCGATCAATGCCCGCACCGTGCGCATGAACGCTGGACGGTGCCGCAGCGGCAAACCTCAGCAAAACGGCGCAGGGTTGTGCGCTGACGGCTGATGCATCTGGGCGCGGCGGCTGGCGACAATGATCGCGTCGCCGTCAACCCATCGACCACCTCCCCCATGAGCCAGACCATCGAACGGCCGATGTCGACCGACATCGCTGCCGAGAAGCAGCCTTATCCCGCCGCGCAGTCGAAGATGCAGCGCCAGCCGCAGTCGAGCCTGGCCGCCTATCGACCCGCCGACAAGCTGCGCGGCAAGCGCGCGCTGATCACCGGAGGCGACTCTGGGATCGGGCGCGCCGTCGCCGTCGCCTTCGCGAAGGAAGGCGCCGACGTCGCGATCTTCTTCAACGAGAACGTCGACGACGCGCACGAGACGCATCGCCTCGTCGAGGCCGAGGGTCGCCGCTGCATCGTCATTCGCGGCGACGTGCGTGAATCGAAGCAGTGCAAGGCCGTGGTCGCGCAGACGGTCGACGACCTCGGCGGCATCGACATCCTCGTCAACAACGCCGCGTTCCAGATGGCGCACGAGAAGTTCGAGGACATCCCCGAGGAGGACTTCAGGCGGACCTTCGAGACCAACATCTTCGGCTACTTCCACATGGCGCAGGCCGTGCTGCCGCACTTCGTCGACGGCGGCGTGATCGTCAACACGGGATCGATCGTCGGCGTCGTCGGCAACCAGATCCTGGTCGACTACGCCAGCAGCAAGGGCGCCATCCACGCGTTCACCAAGTCGCTCGCGATGTCGCTCGCGGACCGCAACATCCGCGTCAACTGCGTGTTGCCCGGACCGGTGTGGACGCCCAACATCCCGGGCACCATGCCGGCCGACGAGGTCGAGCACTTCGGCCACGAAGTCGCCATGAAACGGCCCGGCCAGCCGGACGAACTGGCGCCGGTCTACGTGATGCTCGCGTCCGACGACGGTTCCTTCATGACCGGCTCGCTCGTCGAGGTGACCGGCGGCAAGCTCGGCTGAGCGCGTGGAAGCGACAGAGGGATTCGGTCGGGGCGAGCAGGACCCGACCGACGTGTTGCGAAGGGGCGAGGCTGCTGCCTGGATCGACAGTCCGCGCGTCAGCCCGGCCACGCGCGCGGTGTTGATGGCGCGACTGCGCAAGGCATCGATCGCGCAGCCTGCCTGCCTCACCGCCGACGAGCGCGATCTGCTCGGCGCGTTGATGACGACTCTGCTGCCCGGCGACTCCGCCGTCGATGGATCGGAAGCCGCGGCACAGGTCGATCGCCGCTTGGCCAGCGGCGTGGGCGACGGCTGGCGCTACGACACGCTGCCGGCCGATGCCGACGCCTACCGGCAAGGCCTTGCGGCGTTACGCGATGCCCTCGGCGAGCAGCGCTTGATCGACCTCGACAAGCCGCGACACGATGCCCTGATCGCTCGCCTGTCACGCCACGAGGTCGATGGCTTCGACGGGCGCCGGTGGTTCGAGGATGTGCTCGTCGCGGCGACCGAGGCGCATGTCGCCCATCCGGTCAGTCAGCTGAAGATGGGGTGCACCGCGTTCGCCGACGTGCCGCTCGACGAGCCGCCCGCTTCGGCGCCCGAACCCGCCCGCTCGACGCGGACGTTCGCGGACCATGATGTCGTCGACGCGGTGATCGTCGGCAGCGGTGCGGGCGGTGGTCCGCTCGCCTGGCGCCTCGCGCGGGCCGGCATGTCGGTCGTGATCCTCGAAGCCGGCCGCTATTGGGACCCGTCGCGCGACTTCGCGACCGACGAGGTGGCGCAGGCCAAGCTGTTCTGGACCGACGAGCGCCTCTCGGCGGGCAGCGATCCCGTCGCGTTCGGCAACAACAACTCGGGCATCGGCGTCGGTGGATCGACGCTGCATTTCACGGCCTACACGCCGCGTCCGCAGCCCGACGACTTCACGCTGAACAGCACGTTCGGCGTCGGCTCCGACTGGCCGCTGGGCTACGCGACGCTGGAGCCTTACTTCGACGAACTCGAGGCGATCCTCGGGGTCAGCGGTCCCGAACACTATCGTTGGGGACCGCCGCGCAACGCGGGCTATCCGCTGCCGCCACTCCCCCTCAACGCCGCGGCGCGCATGATGCAGAAGGGCTGCGACGCGCTCGGCATCGCGACGTCGGCCGCGCCCAATGCCGCGCTGTCGCGACCCTACGCGTCGCTCGGCCAGACCCCGCGTCATGCGTGCACGCAACGCGGCTTCTGCCAGGCCGGCTGCACGACCGGCGCGAAAGGCAGCGTCGACGTGGTATTCGTGCCGCCCGCGCTGGCATGCGGCGCGGAACTGAGGACCGAAGCCTTCGTCACACGGATCGAACGCGATGCGACGGGTCGCGTCAGCAGCGTCGTCTACCACCAGGACGGCCAGGAACGAAGGCAGCGTTGCAGCAACGTCTTCCTGTGCGCCGGCGCGATCGAGACGCCACGACTGCTGATGCTCAACGACGACCTCCCCAACGGCTCCGGTGAAGTCGGCCGCAACTTCATGGCGCACACCGGCCTGCAGCTATGGGGCTTCTTCGACGAGCCGACACAGCCGTGGCGCGGCATCCCCGGCGGCCTGATCTCGGAAGACACCCATCGCCCGGCCGATGCCGACTTCGCCGGTGGCTATCTGCTGCAGAGCATCGGCGTGATGCCGGTGACCTACGCGAGCCAGCTCGCGCGCAGCGGCCAGGGGCTGTACGGCGACGCACTCGGGCGTCACCTCGCACGCTTCGATCATGTCGCCGGCATCAACATCCTCGGCGAGTGCCTGCCCAGTGCGTCGAACTGGCTCGAACTGAGCGACGAGCGCGACGCGCGCGGCCTGCCGAAGCCGCGCATCCACTTCAGCGCGGGCGACAACGAGCTGAAACTCACGGCCCATGCCGAGCGCACGATGCGCTCGATCTGGAGCGCAGCGGGCGCGACCGACGTGTGGCGCTTCCAGCGTTTCGCGCACGTCATCGGCACCTGCCGCATGGGCGACGATCCGTCGCGGTCGGTCGTCGATGCGGAAGGTCGATGCCACGACGTGCCCGGCCTGCATATCTGCGACAACTCGATCTTCCCGAGCGCGCTGTCGGTCAATCCTGCGTTGACCATCATGGCGCTGTCGTTGCACGTCGCCGACCGATTCATCGCACGTCGACGGGGTTCCCTGCCTTCATGAGTGCGTCGAGTTTTCTGTCGATCGTCGAACGCGCAGGCAAGTCCGGCGACGGCGACCAGTACGGCGGCGCCAAGGGCAGCGATGGCAGCGGGTTGCCGAGCGGCTCGCCGGGCAACTTCATGTTCGCGACGGGCGTCGAGTGCTCGTACCCGACCATCGGGCACGGCTCCGTCCGCCGCGACCTGCTCGAAGAATGCGGCCATTACAAGCACTACAAGAAGGACCTCGCGCTGGTCAGGGAGATGGGCCTGCACGTGCTGCGTTACGGATTGCCGATCCACAAGGTGTTCCGCGGACCGTCGCGTTACGACTGGAGCTTCGCGGACGAGGCGATGAACGAGATCAGGCGGCTGAAGATCACGCCGATCCTCGACCTGCTGCACTTCGGCCTGCCGGACTGGCTCGGCAACTTCCAGAATCCCGAGATGCCGTTGCACTTCGCGAACTACGCCGAGGCCGTGGCCAAGCGCTATTCGTGGGTGCGCTTCTACACGCCGGTCAACGAGATCTACGTGACCGCCAAGCTCAGCGCGAAGGACGGTCTCTGGAACGAGCAGCTTAAGTCGGATCGCGGCTTCGTGACCGCGCTGAAGCACTGCGTCGCGGCGAGCATCCTCGCGACGCAACGCATCGCGAAGCATCGTCCGGACTGCGTCATCGTGCAGAGCGAGTCGGCTGAGTACGTCCACTCCGCCACGTCGACGCCCAACGCCGAGATCGAGCTGCAGAACAAGCTGCGTTTTTCCTCGCTCGACCTGCTCTACGCCCATCCGCCCGATGCGGACGTGTACGTCTATCTCACGTCGCACGGCATGACGAAGAACGAATACGCGTGGTTCATGCGCGGCGAGCCGCCGGGTTATCAGGTGATGGGCAACGATTATTACGGTCGCAACGAGAAGATCGTGCTGCCCGACGGCACGGAGTTCGAGGCCGAGGACGTGATGGGCTGGTACCAGATGACGCGGCGTTACTACGAGCGTTATCGCAAGCCGACGATGCACACCGAGACCAACCATTTCGATCCGGAGATCGCACCGAAGTGGCTATGGAAGCAATGGATCAACATTCTCGAGATGCGCAGGGTCGGCGTGCCGGTGCTCGGCTTCACGTGGTATTCGCTGATCGATCAGATCGACTGGGACTCGGCGCTGGCGAAGAAGGACGGCCACGTCAACGCCTGCGGGCTCTACGACCTCGATCGCAAGGAGCGCCCGGTCGCGAAGGCCTACCGCGAGTTGCTGAAGGAGTTCGGCCGCATCACGATCGTGCCGAAGGGCGAGCTGTTCCAGATCACCGATCGCGCTTCGGTTCTCAAGGTCGAGGTCTAAGTGCCCGCGGTCATGAGGTCGGTCGAATCGGGCTACGCGTCGTCGCGCGACGCTGCGCCGATGTCGGGCTCGCTGCTGCCGACCTCGCTGTTGCCAGGCTTCTTCGTGGCCGGCTTCGAATGTTCGAGTCATCGGCTGCGCGACGGGCGTCGGCTCGATCTGCTGGAGTCCACGCAGCATCTGCGCTTCGTGGACCAGGATTACGACCGGCTCGTGCAGCAGGGCATCCGTTGCGCGCGCGAGGGACTGGTATGGCATCGCGTCGAACGCGCGTCGGGCATCCATGACTTCGCGACGGCGCTACCGATCCTGCGCGCGTCGCAACGCACCGGCGTCCGGGTCATCTGGGACCTGCTGCACTTCGGCTGGCCCGACGAGCTCGATGTGTTCGCCCCGTCGTTCGTGAGCCGTTTCGTGGCCATGTCGCGCGCGTTCGCGGCGCTGCTGGCGAGCGAGAGCGACGAGGCCCCGTGGATCTCGCCGGTCAACGAGATGTCGTTCCTGGCCTGGGCGGGCGGCGACGTGCAGGCGTTCAATCCGTTCTGCACCGGTCGCGGCTTCGAGTTGAAGTGTCAGCTCGCGCGCGCCAGCATCGCGGCCGTCGAGGCCTTCCGCGATCTCTGCCCGGGCACGCGCGTGGTGGTCCACGATCCGGCGTTCCACGTCGCCGCCGAGCCCGATCGCCCGCAGGACATGCACGATGCCGAAGGGACGCGCCAGGCGCAGTTCCAGGCGCTCGACATGCTCACCGGTCGGCTGTGGCCCCAGCTCGGCGGCCATGCAGGCATGGTCGACCTGATCGGCGTCAACTACTACCCCTGGAACCAGTGGACCTTCGGGACGCCGCTCTTCCCGAGCGCGTTGATCCCGATGACCGACCCGCGCTATCGACCGCTGTCGCAGATGCTCGGGGAGTGGTCGGCCCGCTACGACCTGCCGGTCTACGTTGGCGAGACCGGCTGCGAAGGCGATGGTCGCGCGGACTGGCTCGCGTATGTCTGCGACCAGGTCGGCCTCGCGCGCGAAGCCGGGCATCGCGTGGAAGGCGTGTGCCTCTATCCGATTCTCAACTTCCCGGGATGGGACGACGATCGGCATTGCACGAACGGCCTGTGGGACTACGCCGATGCGAACGGACATCGTCCGATCGATCCGTCGTTCGCCGCCGAACTGCAGCGACGGACCGCTTTGGTCGCGACACCCGGGACGCGCTAGCCCCGCGCGCCCCGGCGTGTCTCGCTCAGGCGGTGTTGGCTTCCTTCGCCGACATCTCCCGCACTTCCATGGCGACCCGACGACCGGCGAGGAACGCGTGGTCGGAGTTGTAGTACTCCCACTCGCTGTAGCGCCCGGCCAGCAACACGTCGTGTTGCGCCAGCCACTCGCGGATCAGCGCGACGTTGGCGGCTCGTGCGTGGTCGTACACCACGTACGCGAACTCCATGTCAGCCTGATTCGCCACGATGACCGGATCGTCGGCGTTGAACAGTCCGACGCTGATGCAGTCGGCGATGCAGCGCTGGATCAAGGCCTCGCCGTCGCACGGCAACGGCTTCGATGGACCATGCGTGATCTCGCAGGTCAGCCCGAAGCCCCCTTCGGGATTGCAATGCGGACTCGCGTTGCCCTGCACGAAGACGCGGTGGAACACCGTCGGGCCGGGATAGTAGATCCAGTGCTTCTCGGTCAGGTTGGCGCGGCCGATGCCCAGGTTCACGCAGCGCACCGACACGTGTCGCAAGGCGGACGCGGCGCGACGGATCGCAGCAGGCGCGGCGTCGCCGATCATCTCGATCAGGCGCGGCAACGGCATCGTGCTGATCAGCGTCTTGTAGCCGTACGTGCGACCGTCGGCGACGCGCAGTTCGTGGCGGTCGAGGTCGACGTGCTGGATGTCGGCATTGCATTCGAGCCGGTCGGCGATGTGCGGCAGGAAGCCTTCCATCAACGCCTGGAAACCGCCCCTCAGCGGATAGCCGAAACGCGCGTTCGGGCCGACCGGCTTCTTCGAGGGCTTGACCGCGCCTTCGATCATCTCGGCCAGGTCCGGGAGCGGCACGCGTCCACCGAGCCACGACGTCTCCATCTCGCTCAACGGCACGGCCCAGAGCTTGCGGTTGTACGGGATGCCGAAGTGCTTCGCCACACCCGCACCCCAGGTCTTGTGGATGAATTCCTCGAAGTTGCGCGGCGTCGTGGCCATCGGCACGATGTTCGATGTCGACGACTTGGCGCTCGACGTGTCGGGCCGTACGTGTTCGCCGTCACCGCAGCAATCGTCCGCCGGTGCGGTGACCGCGCACAGCGGAGTCGCCGACTCGATGCTGTCCTTCGGGTCGGGTTGTTCGACGGACGCGTCGTTCGCCGGCGGCAGCGAATGCAACGGTGCGGCGGCAGCGCCGTCGATGGGCCCGAAGCGGGCTTCGATCGCACCCACCAGGCACTCCGTCAGCACGTCCGGCGGCAGCCCGTAAAGAGCGCCCTGGAACGGATAGCGCGTGTACACGTCGTGGCTGTGGATCCACGCCTCGCGATCCTGCCAGTGCACGTTGTCGCCGAGCAGGGTCTTGTAGAGATCGTGAACGACCGGATCCTTCGAGAACATGATGTGGCCGGCGTAATCGAACGTGAATCCCTTGTCCACGATCGAGCGGCACCAGCCGCCCACGCCGGGCCCGCGCTCGAAGAGGACCGAGTCCTCGGGCAGGTGATACGACGCGGAGAGACCGGTCGGTCCGGCGCCGATGATCGCCGTACCGATCCGCGTGACGGCCGATCGCGCCGGCGCGATGCGGGCGACGCCATCGACCGCGACATCGACGTCGCCCATGGCGACGTTCCCCTCGTCCCGATGCGGAGGCAGCGCTTCGATGAGGTTCAGCATGCGCACCGCGGTGTCGGCCCACGAGGTCTTCGCGACGATGGCGCGCATCGCGTTGCGGCGCGCGTCGACGTCGGCTGGCGACGCCGTGAGCACGCGACGGCATGCGTCCACGAACGCTGCCGGCGAGTCGGCGATCTCGACCACGTCGGCATACGCATCGGCCACGTCGCGAATGCGGGTGCTGACGATCGGCTTCTCGGCGGCCATGTACTCCAGGACCTTCGTCGGACTGATGAACCGAGTCGCGTCGTTGAGCGCGAACGGCATCAGGCAGACGTCCCACGACGCGATCAACGAAGGCAGTTCGCCGTACGGCTTCATGCCCAGGTAATGGATGTTGGACCGCTGCGGCAGCGACACGGTATCGATCTTCACGACCGGACCGACCACGTCGAGGCTCCACTGGGGCTGCGCATCGGCTAGCGCCGCGATGATGGACGGGTCGAAACGTTCGTCGATGACGCCGACGAAGCCGAGCCGCGGCGTCTTTCCTTCGCGCTCCATCGTCGACGATGCCAGCGTCGATGCATTACGCGCTTGCCGGAAGTGATCGACGTCCACGCTGCTCGGAAAACAGTACACCGCCGGATGTAAGGCGCGCTTGACTTCGAACAGGCTGCGGCCGCCGGTGAACACGATGTCGGCCTTTTGCAGCAACGCATGTTCGCGTTGCCGAAGCTGACGTGGCGCATGATCGAACGCGCTGAGCTCGTCCATGCAGTCGTAGACGATCGCGCCCGGATGCAGGTCGGCGAGCAGCGGCAACGCCATCGGGGTGTAGAACCACACCACCGGGTCCGTCAGTGGCGAAAACACCGGTGCGAGCAGGCTGCGCAACGCCGGCAGCTGGTCGTCGTGGAAGCCGGGTGCGTCGCTGTTGGTATGCGGACGGATCACCGTGACGCCGGGTGCGACGTCGCGCATCTCGAGCCATGGCGCAGCCTGGGTCGGGACCGGTTCCTCGACGAAGAGGACGGGACTGGAGCGTGCGATGCGCGACAGCAGGTGCTGCGGCCGCTGGAAGACGAAGTCCCAACGGAGGTGCGAGAACACGAGATAGGTGGACATCGGCGACGTGTCTGGTTGAGCCGCGAACCAACGCGGGATCACGGCGTCGTAGGCGGGACTGCGAGCCGTCGCGATTGCGACGTGCGTGATGATTGTGTTGACACATCACCGCTGTCGGGCTCGGTGTACGACTCATTCAGGTTGCGGCATTCGTACGGCCGATCGGCCGGTCCTCCGACAACCTCGTTCCCGCATCGGGAAGCGCTCCCTTCGCCTCGCAAGATTGACGATCACCATGACCATGAATCCCTTCGATCATCGTTCCGGAACCGTGTTGCCGATCGCCGATGCCGCGCTCTGGGTCGAGGAGCGCGGCGCTTCCACAGGCCCTGTCCTCGTGTTGCTGCACGGGGGATTGAAGGACGTCGAAGACTTCAATCATGTGCTGCCCTACCTGCCCCGGAACTTCAGGATCATCGCCATCGACAGTCGGGGTCACGGCCGGTCGACGCTCGGCTCGGCGGAGTTGACCTATCGCTGCATGGAGGAAGACGTCGCCGCCGTGCTCGCGCATCTCGGCGTCACCGAATGCGCGCTGATGGGCTTCAGCGATGGCGGCATCGTCGGCTATCGGTTGGCGATGCGTCCCGCGTCTCTCGTGCGAGTGTTGGTCACGGTCGGGTCGCGCTGGGCGTACGACGGCGACGATCCGACGCGTCCCGAACTCGCTGCGACCTCACCGCGGACCTGGCGCGAGCAGTTCCCGGACGCCAGCGCGCGCTACGAAGCGCTCAACCCCGCGCCGGACGCGGCCCGGCTGACCGACGCGCTGATCGGCATGTGGTTCGATGACAGCGCGGCCGGTCATCCCCGGGACCGGGTGTCGTCCATCGCGAGCCGTCTGCTGATCGCGCGCGGCGACGACGATCACCTGACCACGGCCGCGTCGATGCTGACGCTGCAGCGGCGTGTCGCCGGCGCGCATTTCCTCAACATCCCGTTCGCCAAACACGCGGCCTTCGAAGCGCAGCCCGATCTGTTCATGCTCGCCGCGAACCGGATGTTCGACGCGTGGATCGATCCGCAGGACTGACGGCGATCGCGCGAAAAAAAGCCGGCGATGCCGGCTTCCTTCGGTGTTGCCTGACCGATGAATCAGGCCGGCAGCGCGGCCAGCACCTTCTTCAACTCGCCGCTGTCGTTCATCTCGCCGAGGATGTCGGAGCCCCCGATGAACTCGCCGTTGATGTAGAGCTGCGGCACCGTCGGCCACTTCGAGAATTCCTTGATGCCCTGACGCACGTCGTCGTCTTCCAGCACGTTGACCGTGACCAGTTTGCTCACGCCATTGGACTTGAGGATCTGGATGGCGCGTCCAGAGAAGCCGCATTGCGGAAACTGCGCGGACCCCTTCATGAAGAGGACTACCGGGTTCTGCTGCACGGTCTGCGCGATGAATTCCTGGACGGTCTGTGTTTCGCTGCTCATGTTCGATCCTTTCGTTGAAGAGGGCGCTGCTCGCGATGGGTCGCTGCGGCGGCGTCGTCAGTTGCTGATGTTGTCCCTGGCCTTACCGGCGAGTTCCTTCGTCTTGCCCGCGGCCTCGGCGACCTTTTCCTTCGCGGCGTCCACTGCGGCGCGGGTATCGGCCCGAGCCTTCCGCATCTCCGGCGAATCCTTCGCCTCGATCGCCGCGGCCTTCGTCCTGTCGGCCAGCACCCTGGCTTCGTCCTTCGCGGCGTCGGCCGCATTCAGGACGGCGCCCTTGCCCGCGTCGATCGCCGTGTTGGTGTCGGTCTTGGCCTTGCTCATGGCCGGCGAGTCGTCGGACTTGTGCGTGCAGGCGACCAGGGCGAACGTCGCGACGAGGATGGGGAGCCAGCGTTGATTCATGCGGGTGATGGGTGCGAGTTCGTCAAGGCTTCAGATGGCGTGCGACGTCGCTTTCACAAGCGGGCGTTTCGCGATCGAAGGATTATAGGCATCGCCGCTCGCGTCAGGAAGGGGCGTCGGCCGGCGGCGATCCGTGCCTGCGACCGAACGTGACGCGTTCGATGCCCGCCATATCACGCTGCGACGTCACATCCACGAATCCCGCGGCCACGAACGATGCCCGGACCGCGCCGGCCTGGTCGTACCCGTGCTCGACCGCCAGCAGCCCGTCGATCGCGAGTCGGGACGATGCCCCCACGACGATCCGTCGCAGCGCCTGGAAGCCGTCGCCGTGATCGGTCAGCGCGACGATCGGCTCGAAGCGCAGGTCGCCTTCGACGAGGTGGCAATCGCCGCCGGCGATGTACGGCGGGTTCGACACGATGACGTCGAAGCGCGCGTCGGCGGCCAAGGCGTCGTACCACGAGCCCGTCGCGAAGCGGACCGTCGCGTCGAGGCGTGCCGCGTTGCGTCGCGCGACGGCGATGGCGGCGGTGCTGACATCGGTCGCGACGACGTCGAGTCCCGCACGTTCGAGAGCCAGCGTGACCGCGATCGCGCCGCTGCCCGTCCCGAGGTCGAGCACGCGCGCGGCCGAGTGCGCGTCGATCCATCGCAACGCGACGTCGACCAGCGACTCGGTCTCGGGCCGCGGGATCAGCACGTCGGCATCGACATGGAACGTGCGGCCGAAGAATTCGCGCTGGCCGACGAGGTACGCGATCGGTTCGCCCGCGACGCGGCGCTCTGCAAGGGCGCGAAACGAGACGACGACCTCGTCCGCGAGCGGGTCGCGCGATGCGGCGATCAGCCGCTCGCGCCGCCAGCCGGTGACGTGCGACAGCAGCAGCAGCGCTTCCGATCGCGGCAGGCCGCTGGCCGCGAGCAACCGGTCGACCACCATGGGCTGCTGCTCAGTCGCCGAGCGCGGCAAGCAGCTCGGCCTGGTGCTCGGACACCAGCGCACTGGTCAGCTCGTCCAAGTCGCCGTCTAGCATCGCCTCCAGCTTGTAGAGCGTGAGATTGATGCGATGGTCGGTGACGCGTCCCTGCGGAAAGTTGTAGGTCCGGATGCGTTCCGATCGATCGCCCGAGCCCACCAGCACGCGGCGCGTGGCGGCTTCGCTCGCCTGCTGCTCGCGGACCTGCTTGTCCTTGATCCGCGCCGCGAGGACCTTCAGCGCCTGCGCCTTGTTCTTGTGCTGGCTGCGATCGTCCTGGCACTCGACGACGATGCCGGTCGGCAGGTGCGTGATGCGGACCGCCGAGTCGGTCTTGTTGATGTGCTGCCCGCCGGCGCCCGACGCGCGAAACGTGTCGATGCGGATCTCGTCGGGCCGGATGTCGACGTCGGCCACGTCGTCGGCCTCGGGCATCACGGCGATCGTGCAAGCCGACGTGTGGATGCGTCCCTGCGTCTCGGTGACCGGCACGCGCTGCACACGATGGCCGCCCGACTCGAACTTGAGTCTCGCGTAGGGGGCCAGCGTTTCGAGGCCGCCGCCCGGCGCGATGCGTGCGATGACTTCCTTGTAGCCGCCGAGTTCGGCCGGGGACGACGAGACGATCTCGACCTGCCAGCGCTGCCGTTCGGCGTATCGCAGATACATGCGCAGCAGGTCGCCGGCGAACAGCGCGGACTCGTCGCCGCCGGTGCCGGCGCGGATCTCGAGGAACAGCGGACGCGCATCGTCCGGATCCCGCGGCAGCAGCAAGCGCTGCAGCTTGACGTCGAGGTCGGCCAGACGAGCACGCGCGTGGGCGAGTTCCTCCTCGGCGTAGCCCTTCATCTCCGGGTCGCGCTGCAGCTCGTCGGCCGTCTGCTCGTCGGCCAGCGCGGCCCGATACAGCGCATGGTTCTCGACGACCGGCCCGAGTTCGGCGTGCTCGCGATTGAGGCTGCGATAGCGATCGAGGTCCGCGGTCGCGTCGGGGTGCGACAGCAGTCTTTCGAGTTCGGCCCGGCGCGTCGTCAACTGATCGAGCTTGGCGGCGAGAGATGGTTTCACGACGCCGCCTTCATGCCGCCGTCGAGACGACGCTCACCGGTCTACCTTCGCGCCGAACAGGCGAGGCAGGTATTCGAGCAGATGCGCCCGGACGTCTTCCGGCGCATCGTGCAGCAGCTGCGTCGGACCGTGCAGGAACTTGTTGGTGATGCCTTGCGCGAGCGCTTCGATGACGACGTTGGGATCGTCGCCGCGCGCGAGACGTCGGCGGGCGCGGTCGAGCTCGACGCTGCGGAACGCGTCGCCGCGCTGATGCAGGTCGCGGATGGCCGGGACGGTCGTGCGGCCTTCGAGCCAGCGCATGAACTGGCCGACCTCGCGATCGATGATCGCCTCGGCCTCGCCGACCGCGGCGCGGCGCTGGTCCATGCCGGCATTGACCACCTGGCCGAGGTCGTCGACGGTGTAGAGATAGACGTCGTCGAGGTCGCCGATCTCGCGCTCGATGTCGCGCGGCACGCCGAGGTCGACCATGAACATCGGCTTGCGCTTGCGCTGCTTGAGCGCGCGCTCGACCATGCCGAGGCCCACCAGCGGCAACGTCGAGCCGGTCGACGAGATCACGATGTCGAAGCGGCCGAGTTCCTGCGGCAGCTCGGACAGCAGCATCGCCTGCGTCGGAACGGCGGTCGTGGCGAGCCGCGCCGCGAGCGCCTGACCGCGATCGAGCGTGCGGTTGGCGACGGCGATCAGCTTCGGCTTGCGCGCGGCGAAGTGCGTGGCCACCAGATCGATCATTTCGCCGGCGCCGATGAACAACACGCGCTGATCCGAAAGACGCTCGAAGATGCGCTCCGACAGGCGGACCGCCGCGGCGGCCATCGACACGCTGGCCGAGCCGATCGCGGTGGCCGAACGGACCGCCTTCGCGACCGCGAACGAGCGATCGAAAGCCTGACGCAGCGGCGTGCCGAGCGTTCCCACCGACTCGGCTTCGCGCACCGCTTCCTTCATCTGGCCGAGGATCTGCGGCTCGCCGAGCACCATCGAATCGAGGCCGCTCGCGACGCGGCACGCGTGACGGATCGCGTGATCGTCGAGGTGCCAGTACCAGTGCGGATCGAGCACGTCGTGGGCCACGTCGTGACGGGTCGCGAGCCAGCGTGCGAGTTCGCCGCGCAGCGCCGGCAGGTCGCCTTCCGAACGGTCGGTGGCCGCGTACAGCTCGGTGCGATTGCACGTCGACAGGACCACCGCGTGCGGCATCGTCGCCGCGAAATGAGCGGTCAGGGCACCGAGCATCGTCGCCAGTTCTTCGCGCGGCACGGCGACGCGCTCGCGCAACGCCAGCGGCGCGGTCGCGTGATTGAGTCCGAGAGTCAGAATTCTCATAGAAACGCAAAGGGACGCGCCTCGAGGCGCATCGGCGCCGTGCAGGAGGCCGGCGGCGCGGTGTGACGTCCTTGCAGGGCAGGCCGTTACAGGCGGCGAATTATAGGCCAGGCCCCATCGCCGTGGATCGATCCGTGATCGCGCCGGTCATGGATCCAGCCGATCGAGCCGATACCCGTAGCCGTACACCGGCTGCACGCGATAGCTCGAATGCGTGCCGAGCCCGAGCTTGGTCCGCAAGCGCGAGACATGCGTGTCCATCGTGCGCGACGTCAACCGGGCATCGCCGCCCCACACGACTTCGCGGATGTGATTGCGCGACAGCGGCCGCCCCGCGTTGCGGAACAGTAGCAGCCCGAGATCGAACTCCTTCTGCGTGAGTTCGACCCGCTCCTCGCCGACGACGACCACGCAGGGCGCGGGTTCGAAGCGGTAAGGCGTGAACTCGTAGCGCTCCAGCGTCTCGTCCGGATAGGCGCGTCGCAGCAGCGCCTGCAGGCGAGCGATCAGTTCGGACGGCCGGATCGGCTTGACGAGGTAGTCGTCGGCGCCGCGCGACAGGCCCGCGATGATGTCGTCCTCGCGGCTGTTGGCGACCATCATCAATGTCGGCGTGCGCGTCGCGGTCGCGCGCGCGTTGCCGAGCACGGATCCGCTTTCGGCTGGATAACCCTTCCAGTCGACCACCAGCGCATCGAACGGCCGGACTCGTGCGTCGGCCGTCAGTGCCCTGGCGTCTTCAAAGACGGCGCAGTCGAAGCCGGACCGTTCGAGCAGCTGCGCGACCATCGCGCGTTCGGCAGGGTCGGCGTCGAAGAGCGCGATGCGCACGCGGCCGGACGCTCAGACCAATGGTGCGCGAGTCGGCACGGGTGCCGGTTTCGCCGCGGCGCTTGCCTTGCGATACCACGACAGCACGCCGATCGCCGAGGTCGCGTAATACGCGGCCACGAGGCCGAGCAACGCGACGGTTAACGGGCTGCGTCCGAAGTTCTGCAGCGTCGCCGGGTCGAGGTTGCCGCTCGCGACGTAGATCGATCCGAAGCGATAGACGAGGCGCCCGACGAACAACAGCGAGATCGCGACGCCGAGCGCGGTATTGGGTCGATAGAACCAGCCTTCGGGCGTCGCTTCGAAGCGCGTCAGGCGCAGCCCGATCCATCCGAGCGCGATGCCGCCGATGACGCCGGCCACGACGCCTTCGAGCATCACGCTGTCGCGCAGGCCCGGCAACGCCACCAACACGACCAGCAACGGGAAGAGGATCGCGGTCGCCGTGAGCCGCGCGGGGCGAACCGGCTGCCGGCCGATCAGCCGACGCACGCGCCGATAGATGCGCCAGCCGACGAACACCGCGAGCGCGGCCACGAGCAAGGCGTGCGAAGAGATGGGTGGATTCATGGAGTCGGTCGTGACGAAGACAAAACGCGACGATCCGCGATCGTCGATTCAAGCATTCACGGACGAATGTAAGCGTAGCCCTGCTCCTGCTTCCGCATCACTTCGACCACGCCTGACGGCACGTAGCCGATGTCCTTGAGCATGTCCGCCTCGGTGAGCTGGTTGCCGGCCATCGTGTTCTTGCAGGCCACGACCTTGACCTTGTTGCCGACCGCTTCGCTGATGCGCGTCGCGAGCGGCGAGCCGGCCTTGAGCATCTGGATGCCCGGACCGAACGCGACGACCTCGACCTCGACGCCGCCGCTGTCCTCGGTGCCGCGCTGCAGGTTGCGGACGTTGCCGAGCACCAGGTTCCATTTGGCCTCGTCGTTCTCGGTGACCTGGAACACCGCCTTGTCGGCGGCCAGTGCCGACCCGACCGTCGCGAGTGCGATCGTGAAGCTGGCGATGCGCAGGACGTGCAGGGCGTTGCGGGAGATCGAGGTATTCATCGGTGGCTTTCCGGACAGGAGTCGAACGACGATTGTGGCAGCGAGGAACAGAACACTAACGCAGCAACGCCTGTCGAACGCGCTCGACCCCGCGGTCGAGCAGCGCCGGCTCGCACGCGTAGCACCAGCGCACGTAGCCTTCGCCTTCGTCGCCGAACGCGCTGCCGGGCGCGAGGCCGACGCGTGCTTCGCGCACCAGACGCTTGCAGAAGGCGAGGCTGTCGACGGCCTGCTCCACGCGGAAGAACACGTACATCGCGCCCGCCGGTGGATGGACCTCGACGCCGGGCAACGTGCCGAGCGCGGCCACCAGGTGGTCGCGGGAGACCCTGAGATCGGCGACGAGGCCCTGCGTGAAGCTCTCGCCTTCGGTGACCGCGACGATGCCCGCTTCCTGCACGAACGACGGGGCACACGACGTGTTGTATTCGATCAGCTTGCCGAGGTCGTCGACGAGCGCCGTCGGCAGCACCATCCAGCCGAGTCGCCAGCCGGTCATCAGCCAGCTCTTGGAAAACGAGTTGACGCAGATCACGCGTTCGTCGCGCGACGCGATGTCGAGGAACGACGGCGCGGCACGACCCGCGCCGAAATGCAGCCGTTCGTAGACCTCGTCGGCGAGGATCCAGATGCCGTGGCGACGGCAGTGATCGAGGACCGCGCGCTGCGCCTCGCGCGGCATCACCCAGCCGGTCGGGTTGTTGGGCGAGTTGACGATCAGCGCCCGCGTGCCGGGCGTCAACGCTGCCAGCAGCTTGTCGAGATCGAGCGTCCAGCCGTCAACGCCGAAGGTCAGCGAGACGGTCTCGACGTCGGCGCCGAGGATCTTGGGGATCTCGACGACGTTGGGCCACAGCGGAGTGACCGCGACGACGTGGTCGCCGGGACCGATGATCAGTTGCGCCGCGAGCATCAGCGCGTTGACGCCGGCGCTGGTCACGACGACGTGGTCGGCCGCGGTGTCGCCGTGCAGTCCGGTCACGTAGTCCGCGAGCGCGGCGCGCAGCGCGGGGATGCCGAGGTTGTGCGTGTAGAACGTCGCGCCGCGCGCGAGCGCCGCGGTGGCCGCGTCGCGGATGAACGACGGCGTCACGCGGTCCGATTCGCCGAACCAGAACGGCAGCACGTCGGGCAGGCCCAGTCCCGCGTTGGAGACTTCACGGATGCGCGACCCGCGCAACTGGCGAATGGCGTCGCGTGCGACGGCGGGGCCGGGGACGGTCGACAGGGGAAGAGCGCTCATGAGTGCGGGCAGTGGCCGACCGGACGGGTCGCGGGCTCGCACTTTGACATCCTTTGCGGCGGTCGTGG
>CAZZWS010000002.1:0-29655 GCA_964657795.1 Beijerinckiaceae bacterium | reverse complement strand
CCCCCCACGCGTCCGAACTCGCGGTGCCTCAGTCGTCGTGGATCGGCAGGGCGGCGATCTCGGCAGCGGTCGGCATCCTCGCGATCCACTGCCGGCGGTAGACCCAGCGCAGCCGCAGGATCGTCAGCGACGCGATGATCAACAACACGCCCGATCCCTTCAAGAGGCCCGACCCGTCGTGCAGGATCGCGACGATGCCGCCGCTGCCGCACAGATAGGGAAATGCTTCGTACCAGACTGTCTCGAGGTCCATCACGGCGTGCTTGTTCTTGAAGATCGTTTCGATGTCGTCCATCGACCTCATGTCGATGGACGCTTGCATCGTGATCAGCAAGTTCCGCACCCGCCGCGTGGAGCGCCTCGTAAATGCTTGACGTGTAAAGCAATCTGGCCGGGACAGCACGTGAGGCCGCGGTGGGACGCGCGACTCACGGCGTCCGGGTGTCAAGGCGATCGACAGTCTCCCCGCCGATGAGCCGTGCACGCGCGTCAGTCGCCGGCGCCGTCCGTGAGCGAATCCTGGACGCGACGGATCAGCGTCTCGACCGAGAACGGCTTGGTCAGCACGCGCATGCCCAGGTCGAGCTGGCCATTGCCCATCACCGCATTCTCGGC
The DNA here is from genome assembly GCA_964657795.1 of Beijerinckiaceae bacterium. Lineage (GTDB taxonomy): Bacteria > Pseudomonadota > Gammaproteobacteria > Burkholderiales > Burkholderiaceae_D > CAHJXF01. Next base: position 29,040 of record CAZZWS010000002.1, on the reverse strand, counting down.
GTAACCGGTGACGAACAGGACCTTCAATCCGCTGCGTGCGACGCGCGCGGCATCGGCGAGCTGACGTCCGTTCATGCCGCCGGGCAGGCCGACGTCGGTGATCAGCAGATCGATGCGCGCGTCCGACAGGAGGACCTTGAGTCCGCCCGCCGCGTCCTGCGCTTCGATCGATCGGTAGCCGAGTTCGCCGAGGACTTCGGCGATCAGCATGCGGACCGTGGGCTCGTCGTCGACGACGAGGATGGTCTCTTCCGCGCCGGCTTCGCCGTTGATCGTGGCTCGCGTCTCCTGCGCGGGGACTTCGTCGGCGCCGTGGTGACGCGGCAGATAGAGCCGTACCGACGTCCCCCGGCCGACCTCAGACTGGAGGCGCACCTGACCGTCGGATTGCCTTGCGAAGCCGTAGACCATCGACAGGCCGAGGCCCGTGCCGGCCCCGAGTGGCTTCGTCGTGAAGAAGGGGTCGAAGGCGCGCTTGAGCACCTCCGGCGACATGCCGGTCCCGGTGTCGGTCACGCCGAGGACGATGAACTGACCTTCGGGCAGATCGCGATCCAGCGCCGCGCGGCTGTCGAGCCATTCGTTGCTGGTCTCGATGGTGATGCGACCGCCGTCGGGCATCGCGTCGCGCGCGTTGATGCACAGGTTGAGCAGGGCGTTCTCGAGCTGGTTGCGGTCGACGAGCGCCGTCCAGAGGCCGTTCGCGCCGGCGACTTCGAGCTGGTGCAACGGGCCGATCGTCCTGCGAATCATCTCCTCGAGTCCGGTGACGAGGCGGTTGACGTCGGTCGGCTGCGCTTCGAGCGTCTGGCGACGCGCGAACGCGAGCAGCCGATGCGTCAATGCGGCCGCGCGCGTCGCGGCGCCCTGGGCCGCGGTCACGTAACGATCGAGCTCCGAGAAGCGGCCCTGTGCCGCACGGATCTGCAGCAGTTCCAGGCTGCCGGTGATGCCGGTCAGCAGGTTGTTGAAGTCGTGGGCCAGGCCGCCGGTGAGCTGGCCCACGGCTTCCATCTTCTGGGCCTGGCGCAACGCCGTCTCGGCGGTGGCCAGCGCTTCCTGATCGCGTCTGGTCTGGGTGACGTCGCGACCGATGCCGAACAGCTGCTTGTCGCAGGGGTCCGGCGTCAGCGTCCAGGCGATGACGTGCCAGTCGCCGTGCACGTCACGGATGCGGTCCTCGAAGCTGACCGGCTTGCCGGTGCGGCGCGCGCTTTTCAGCAGGCCGTCGACGGCAGCCGCGTCGTCTGGATGACTGAGGCTGCGGTACCGCATGCTGCGCAGGGCCGCGCTCGTGTACCCGAGCAGGCGACCCCACGAAGGACTGATGCGCAACAGGGTGCCGTCGTAGGTGGTCGTGACGAGCAGGTCTTCGCTGAGGTCCCACAGACGATCGCGCTCCTGCGTCCGCTCGACGACCTGGGATTCGAGCACGTCGGCGATGTCGAGGAGCCTGCCTTCACCGCGCGTCGCCGACACCGCCAGTTCGCGCAGGTCGATCAGCGCCGCGGCATGACGCGCCAGTGTTTCGAGGACGTCGATCTGTGCCGTGTCGAGCTGTCGCGGCTTCGTGTCGATGACGCAGACCGTCCCGAGCGCGTCGCCGTGCTTGGTGACGATCGGGGCTCCCGCATAAAAGCGGACGTGCGGATCGCCGACGACGAGCGGGTTGTCCGCGAAGCGCGCGTCGAGCCGGGCGTCCGCGACTTCGAGCGTCGAACCGGGCCGGTCGATGGCATGCGAACAGAACGCGAAGTCACGATGCGTCTCATCGATGTCGAGGCCGATCTTCGCCTTGAACCATTGACGCTCGGAGTCGATCAGGCTGACCAGCGCGATCGGCGTGCCGCAGACCCGCGAAGCCAGCGACACGATGTCGTCGTAGGTTTGTTCGGGCAGCGAGTCGAGGATGCGCGCCCGTTCGAGCGCCGCGACGCGACGGGCTTCGCGATCAGCGCCGGCGTCGGCTCGCTCGTCTGTCGTCATGACTCGTATCGCAAAGGGAAAGCGTGCGCCCGGTCTGGTCGCGGTTGGCCTCCGACCGGACCGTTACGGCCGAACGATCGAAGGATCGATGGGAAAGCATGAAGTGCGCGAAGCGGGGCGGATCGGCGCCGCCATCGGTGCGAATGGACATGCCGCGCACGACGGCAAGTCGAATGCCCGATGGGAGAGCGATTGTGCCATTCGCACGGGCTTGCGCGCCATCGACAGGCCACATGAAAAAGCCCGCGGCAACGAGTGTTGGCGCGGGCTTTCGATGAGGTGGTGGCGGATCAGGGACTCGAACCCCGGACCTGCGGATTATGATTCCGTCGCTCTAACCGACTGAGCTAATCCGCCACGCGAACTGCGAATTATGGCGGAGCCGGTATGCGCGCGTCAAACCTCACGGGCGCCGACGATCGTATGCAGTTCGGCGGCGTCGACCACCTTGCCCGTCGAATGCGTCATCAGGCCGGTGACCAGCGCGGAGATCCCGGCGCCGATGACCGTGAGGAAGATGAGTGCGGGGATCGCCGCGATCGCCCACTTGACCATGAAGCGGACCATCGACCAGAACGGCATCTTGATGTCGGTGACGACGACGCGTGTGAAGTTCTCGTTGTTCATGCGGTTCCCTGAAAGCGCGATGTGGCCAATTGCGAACGCGACGCGACGAGCGACCGGATCGCGTAACGGCCAGGAACCCGAGCGTACGTCGGGCGGCGAAAGCATCGCCATCGGTCACCGTAGGATGTTTTCGATCCGGCGTCGCAACACGTCGCCGGCCAGCCGAACGCGAAGCGCCGCATCGTCGGACGGCCGCTCTTCAGGGATCGCATCGCCGCGGGTGGCGGCCCGAAGACGGTATGCTGAGAACCGGCGACAAAGGAAGTCTGCCAGCCCTTTGAGCCGTCAGGGGACCGAGGATCGCGATGCCCTACTGAGCAGATAACTATCTGACGAATCCGAAGGCGGTCCTCGGGACCTGGGTCGGCGCCGATCCTTACCATGGCGAGTGCGTCTCTTACGTCAAGGCGGTCGTGCCGACGCTGCCGGTGACCGGAAAGTGGAAGAAGGGGGCGCTGGTCAAGGGCAACACCACGCTTCCCGCGGGCACGGTCATCGCGACCTTCGACCATGACGGCAAGTACTTCGGGCACGCGGCGATCTACGAAGGCCAGACCGCCAAGGGCATCGACGTCGTCGACCAATGGATCACACCCGCCGCCGCAGCCCATCCATCACCGCACGCTGGCCTTCGGCGCTCACGGCAACTCGAACAATGGCAACAATTTTTTCGTCGTCGAGTAGCGCGTTACTCGTCGTCGCGCTGTCGTGCGCTGCCGCAGCGGGGACGGCCGATCCTGCCGATGCGGCCGGCCCGCACGAATCGGCGACGTCCTGCCCTGCCTATCGAGGCGGGAGTCCGCTGAGCGGGGCGACGGTGTTCGACGGGCCGCCCGAGGACAGGACCGACCTCATGCCGGACACGACTCGCGGCCGGGGCCGTCATGCCGAGTCGTCCTGGGACGTGGGATATGTCTTCGACGGGAACCGCCAGGTCTTCCTCGCTTGTCGCTACATGGGCCCGTCCGAACCGCTGATGGTGCGGATCGAGCGGAGAGTCGCCTCCTGCACGTACAAGACCGCCGAGGCCGGCAAGCCGGTCGAGATGCGTTGCCGTTGAGCGGGTGTCCGGCAGCCGACGAGGCTGACGTGTCGACGGGTCGCGTCCGTCGTCGGGCCGTCTCCGCGCCGGACGATGCGGCATCGGATTCGGGCACCCTTACACAAGCGCGCTCCGGTCTACCAAAAAAAAAGCCCCGCGGAGCGGGGCTTCGAGGGGATCGCGAGGAATCAATCGGCGTAGATGTCGACGTCCTTGGTGTCGCGCAGGAACAGCGTGCCGACGACCAGCGTGATCGCCGCGATGACGATCGGATACCAGAGGCCGTAGTACAGGTCGCCCTTGTAGGCCACCAGCGCGAAGGCGATCGGTGGCAGGAAGCCTCCGAACCATCCGTTGCCGATGTGATACGGCAGCGACATCGACGTGTAGCGGATGCGCGTGGGGAACATCTCCACCAGCATCGCCGCGATCGGGGCGTAGACCATCGTCACGTACAGCACGAGGATGAAGAGCAGCAGCCAGACCATCGGCTTGTTGATCTGCGACTTGTCCGCGCTCGCGGGGTAGCCCGCGGCCTTGATCTCCGTCGACAGCGTTTTCGCGAACGCCGCGTTGGCCACCTTGAACGCGTCGCCGTCTAGCGGCAGGCCCTCGAAGCTCGGCACGACCTTGTCGCCGAGTTTGATCGACGCCACGGTGCCGGCCGGCGCATCCTGCTTCGTGTAAGGCACCGAAGCCTTGGCCAGTGCGGCCGTGGCGAGGTCGCACGAGTCGGCGTATTTGGGTCGACCCGGTGCGGCGAACGCCTCGAACTGGAAGTGGCAGGTCGCCGGATCGGCCACCACGACGGCCGGCGCCTTCTCGGACGCCATTTCCAGGGCCGGGTTGGCGTAGTGCGTGATCCCCTTGAAGATCGGGAAGTACGTCAGGATGGCCAGCAGACAGCCGGCCATGATGATGGGCTTGCGGCCGATCTTGTCCGACAACGTGCCGAAGATCACGAAGAACGGCGTGGCGGCAGCCAGCGCGAGCGCCAGCAGGATGTTGGCGTTGAACGCGTCCATCTTGAGCGTCGCGGTCAGGAAGAACAGCGAGTAGAACTGGCCCGTGTACCAGACCACCGCCTGGCCGGCCGTGAGGCCCACGAGCGCCAGGATCACGATCTTGAGGTTGCCCCAGCGCGCGAAGGCCTCGGTCAGCGGCGCCTTCGACAGCTTGCCTTCCGATTTCATCTTGCGAAACGCCGGCGACTCGTTGAGCGACAGGCGGATCCACACCGAAACGGCCAGCAGCAGGATCGACACGCCGAACGGGATGCGCCAGCCCCAGGTCTCGAAGCGGACGTCCTGCAAGCCCGTCGCTGCGGTGTCGTCGTGCAGCCAGGTGCGCACGCCGAGGATCACCAGCAGCGACAGGAACAGGCCGAGCGTCGCGGTGGTCTGGATCCAGCTCGTGTACGCGCCACGCTTGCCTTGCGGCGCGTGCTCGGCGACATAGGTCGCGGCACCGCCGTATTCGCCGCCGAGCGCGAGGCCCTGGACCAGTCGCAGCGCAATCAGGATCACCGGTGCCGCGATCCCCCACGTGGCGTAATTGGGCAGCACCGCGACGATGGCCGTCGACAGGCCCATCAGCAGGATCGTGATGAGGAACGTGTACTTGCGACCGACCAGGTCACCGAGGCGACCGAAGACGATGGCGCCGAACGGACGAACCGCGAAGCCGGCCGAGAAGGCCAGCAGCGCGAACAGGAAGCCCGACGTTTCGTTGAGGCCCGAGAAAAACTGCTTCGCGATGATGGCGGCGAGCGAGCCGTACAGGTAGAAGTCGTACCACTCGAACACGGTCCCCAACGACGACGCGAAGATGACCTTGCGGTCTTCATTCGTCATCGAGGTCGAGACGGGATGCGCCGCGAAATTTGCCGCCATGACTCCTCCGGTAAGGTTCCGTCCTGTCTGTTCCGGTGGACGGTAGCGCGGCAGCATAGCGTGCGCTTTGGGCAAAAGGCTGGATTTGTGGCGGCGATGCGACCCGTCGTCGAAAATTGACGCAAGTCGATGATTTTAATGCGGGAAAACCCGTACGGATCGCGCCTGACAAGCGTCTTGCAGGAGTCCTGGCGGATGTCTGCGTGGCGGATGACCGGCGTCGGCGACCCCGGTCGCGAGGCACCCTCCACACGTCTCATCCATTCGATCGAAGCGGCTGAAGCCGAGGGTCGCTAGAGTATATTGATGGTCGGATGGAGGCGTCGTGCGCCGCGGCGGACTCGACACCGCAGGTCTGACGAAAGCCGTCTTGGCGGTGTTCGAAGCGTCCGGTCCAAAGAGTCCGTGCCACGTCGTTCCGGACGTTGCAAAAGACACCAGCGGCCCCATCATCGGTAATCGACCCGGGGCAGCGACGCCATCGGCCGCAGCGTCACGAAGGCCCGCGACACCGATCATCAGCGATACATCCCGGCGCGTCCTCCGCGCTCCTTCACGAGGATTCCATGGAAGAAAGAACGGCCAAGGGCCAAGCCGACAAGAACGCACCGGGCAGCGACAAGAGCAAGGCGCTCGCAGCCGCGTTGTCGCAGATCGAGAAGCAGTTCGGCAAGGGCTCGATCATGCGGCTCGGCGCCGGCGAGGTCATCGACGATATCGAGGTCTGCTCGACGGGCTCGCTCGGCCTCGACATCGCGCTCGGCATCGGCGGCCTGCCCCGCGGCCGGGTGGTCGAGATCTACGGCCCGGAGTCGTCCGGCAAGACCACGCTCACGCTGCAGGTCATCGCCGAGATGCAGAAGCTGGGAGGCGTCGCGGCCTTCATCGACGCGGAACACGCGCTCGATCCGCAATACGCGGCCAAGCTCGGTGTCGAGCTCACCGACCTGCTGATCTCGCAGCCCGACACCGGCGAGCAGGCGCTCGAGATCGCGGACGCGCTGGTCCGCTCGGGCTCGGTCGACCTGATCGTCATCGATTCGGTCGCCGCGCTGACGCCGAAGGCCGAGATCGAAGGCGAGATGGGTGACTCGCTGCCGGGCCTGCAGGCGCGCCTGATGAGCCAGGCATTGCGCAAGTTGACGGGCACGATCAAGCGGACCAACACGCTGGTCATCTTCATCAACCAGATCCGCATGAAGATCGGCGTGATGTTCGGCAACCCCGAGACCACGACGGGCGGTAACGCACTCAAGTTCTACGCATCGGTCCGGCTCGACATCCGTCGCACCGGCTCGATCAAGAAGGGCGAGGAAGTCATCGGTTCTGAGACCAAGGTCAAGGTCGTGAAGAACAAGGTGGCCTCGCCGTTCAAGGTCGCGCAGTTCGACATCCTCTACGGCGAAGGCATCTCGCGCGAAGGGGAGATCGTCGACCTCGGCGCCGAACTCGACATCGTCGACAAGTCCGGTAGCTGGTACAGCTACAACGGCGACCGCATCGGCCAGGGCAAGGACAACGCCCGCGAATACCTGCGGGCCAATCCCGACGTCGCCCTCGAGATCGAGAACAAGATCCGCGAGAACAAGGGCGTCGTCGCGCGCGGCGAGGTGGCTGCGGCAGCGGCCTGAGTCGCTCGGCGACGCGCGCGTCCCGGTCGATGCAGGGCGTCGGCGCGGCGGGCACGGAGGCTTCGATGTCTTCCTTCGGTTCGAGGCCCCGTCGCGTAGCCACGCGTTCCGCGACTGTGGCACCGGCATGCGACGCGGACGGTGAAGCGACGCGCGCCGACGCTGGCGGCGCGACACGCGCGAGGAGAGACGGGGCTGCAGACGTGGTCGACATGCCGTCGGCGGCCCGACCACAGCGCGGCGTCGCGCGCAGCCTGATGTCGCGCGCGGTGGGTCTACTCTCCCGTCGCGACCACGGTCGGGTCGAGCTCGGCCGCAAGCTCCAGCGCTATCTCGGGCCGGACGAGACGAAGGACGATATCGAACGCGTTCTCGATCGGCTGCAGGAGCAGAACCTTCTGAGCGACGCGCGGTACGCGGCAGGCCTCGTCCGCCAGCGGTCGGTGCGCTACGGCGACCTGCGGCTGGTGCGCGATCTCCGGGAGCGGGGCGTCGGAGAGGCCGAAGCCGACGCTGCCATGGCGGCGGTTGCCGGCACCGAGACGCAACGCGCGCTGGACGCGTGGTCGCGTCGCTTCGACGCCTTGCCGACCGATGCCGCCGAACGCGGACGGCAGGGTCGCTATCTGCAGAATCGCGGTTTCTCGATGGACGTGATCGTCCGCGTGCTGACGGGCAAGGCCGAACCGGAACGCTGATGCGGTCCGTCGCTGCTGCGACGCCGAGTCGCGCGGCATCCGACGCGAGGGATGGCGATCTCGTGCGAGAGCACGGCGGCGCATTCCATGAATCGAGAACCACGGGCGCCTCCGGGTCGCCGTGAAATCGGGGCCTGTCGCGGGCGCCGGACGAGCCGCCCGGACGAGCAGCCCCATCGAGCGACCGATTCGCTCGCGCTCATCGCTGCGTGAGTCGCCTGCGTTTTCCGGCAAGCTCCAGCCTCGCGTCTCGCAGAGTGCGCCCCGGCGCCTCGACGGGTGTTCCCCGGAGGGCTCGATTGGTGCGCATCCTTCATCGGGGTGCGCCGCACGTCGCACGGGCGCTGACGACCGGGAGCGGTGGACGGGTGCCTTCCCGTCGAGGCGGCTCCGGTGGGCGCATCATCGGGTTGGCACAACTTGTGCATCCCGGACTAGACACTGACCCCCGGATCCTTCCATGACTCTGCGTCGTCGCACCCTTCTCGCCTCGATCGGCTTTGCCTTCTCCACGCTGGTCATGGGCGTGACAGCCGCGCACGCCGACGGGCTCGACACCGTCAGGAAGAGCGGCGTCCTGCGCGTCGCCGTTCCGCAGGACTTCCCGCCCTTCGGCACCGTCGGTCCGGACCTCAAGCCGCGCGGCTACGACATCGACACGGCCGCGTTGCTGGCGAAAGAGATGGGCGTCAAGCTCGAGCTGGTGCCCGTCACCAGCACCAACCGCATTCCGTATCTCACGACGGGCAAGGTCGACCTCGTGATCTCGACGCTGGGCAAGAACGCGGAGCGCGAGAAGGTCATCGACTTCTCGACGGCCTATGCGCCGTTCTTCAGCGCGGTCTTCGGACCGGCCGACCTCAATGTCGGCAAGCCGACCGATCTGGCCGGCAAGGTGATCGGCGTCACCCGGGGCGCGATCGAGGATCTCGAACTGAGCAAGGTGGCGCCGCCGACCGCGACGATCAAGCGCTTCGAAGACAACAACTCGACGATCCAGGCCTACCTGACGGGCCAGGTCCAACTCGTCGCGACCGGCAACACGACGGCCGCCGCGCTCAACGAGCGCACCCGCCTTCGCCGGCTCGACTCGCGTTTCGTGATCAAGGATTCGCCCTGCTACGTCGGTCTCAACAAGAACGAGCCGGCGTTGACGGCCGAGATCAATCGCATCCTCGACAAGGCGAAGAAGGACGGGGCGCTGAACGAGATCTCGAAGAAGTGGTTGCAGGCGCCGCTCCCGGCGGGTTTCTGAAGCGGAGCTTTCGGACCATGTCATCCCGGCGAAGGCCGGGACTCAACCCTGCGGTGGCGAAAATCAGGTCCCGGCCTCCGCCGGATGACATCGAAAAGTGAGCTACCACTTCGACTTCGCCGCGATCCTCGGCTACCTGCCGCTGATCGGTCGGGGCATCGTCTTCACGCTGGCGCTCACGGCGTTCGGTGCTGTCTTCGGCATCGGCATCGGCATCGTCGGTGCGGTCTGCCGCGCGTGGAAGATCGTGCCGTTCAACCATCTGTTCGCGATCTACGTCGAGTCGATCCGCAACACGCCGTTCCTGGTCCAGCTGTTCTTCATCTTCTTCGGGTTGCCGGCTCTCGGCATCAAGCTCGAGGACTGGCAGGCCGCTTCGCTGACGATGGTCATCAACCTGGGCGCGTATTGCACCGAGATCATCCGGTCGGGGGTGCAGGCCACGCCACGCGGCCAGATCGAAGCCGCCCAGGCGCTCGCGATGACCCGCGCCCAAATCTTCCGATGCGTGGTGTTGAGACCGGCGCTCCAGAAGGTCTGGCCGTCCATCGCGAGCCAGGTGGTCATCGTGATGCTGGGCTCGTCCGTGTGTTCGCAGATCGGCGCCGAGGAACTGACGTTCGCGGCCGGCTTCATCTCGTCGCGCAACTTCCGCTCGCTGGAGACCTACTTCACGGTCGCCGCGATCTATCTGCTGCTGGCCATCGTGCTGCGGCAGGTCCTGACGCGCTACGGACAGCGTTTCATCATCGGACGGCCGCGGTGACGGGCGCGTGCGGGCGCTCGGTCGTCTTCGTCCTTCCGACGTCCTGAGTCCGACATGGCCGACGAATTCTCGCTCTGGGACATCGCCCGCAACCTGGGCTTCGCGCTGCAGTGGACCGCCATCCTCGCCATCGTCGCGTTCGTCCTGGGCGGCGTCACGGGACTCGTCGTGCTGTTCGCGCGCATCTCCTCGCGGTCCTGGCTGCGCAACCTCGCGAAGGGCTGGATCTCGGTCTTCCAGGGCACGCCGTTGCTGATGCAGCTCTTCATCATCTTCTTCGGCTTCCCGAACCTCGGCATCGACGTGCCCGCATGGCTCGCCGCCGCGGTCGGCCTGACCTGCTTCACGAGCGCGTTCCTCGCGGAGATCTGGCGCGGTTCGGTGGAAGCCATCCCTAAAGGTCAGTGGGAAGGGTCCGCCTCGCTCGCGATGACGTGGTTCGAGCAGATGCGCCACGTCGTCCTGCCACAGGCCTTCCGCATCTCGATCCCGCCGACGGTCGGCTTCGCGGTGCAGGTCGTCAAGGCCACCTCCGTGACGTCGATCATCGGCTTCACGGAACTCACCAAGACCGGCGTCGTGCTGGCCAACGCGACCTTCCAGCCGTTCCAGGTCTTCGCCTTCGTCGCATTCGGCTACTTCCTTCTGTGCTATCCGCTGTCCGCGTACGCGCGCCTGCTCGAGAGGAAATTCAATGTCGCTGGTACGCATTAGCGGGCTCCACAAGCACTTCGGCACGAACCATGTGCTCAAGGGCGTGGACCTCGACATCGAGGACGGCGAGGTCGTCGCCATCATCGGCCGCAGCGGCTCCGGCAAGAGCACGCTGTTGCGGACCATCAACGGCCTCGAGACCTTCGACGAAGGGGGTTCGATCCAGATCGAAGGCAACCACGTGCATTCGACGGCGAGCCAGTTACGCGAGTTGCGTCAGAAGGTCGGCATGGTGTTCCAGCAGTTCAATCTCTTTCCGCATTTGACCGCGGGCAGGAACGTGATGCTGGCGCCCAAGGTCGTCAAGAAGACGTCGACGGCCGAGTGCGAAGCGATCGCGCGCACGATGCTGGAGAAGGTCGGACTGGCCGAGAAGTTCGACGCGTTCCCCGACCAGTTGTCGGGCGGTCAGCAGCAGCGCGTCGCCATCGCCCGCGCGCTGGCGATGAAGCCGCGCGTCCTGCTGTGCGACGAGATCACGTCGGCACTCGATCCCGAACTCGTCAACGAGGTGCTCGCTGTCGTCAAGACGCTCGCTTCCGAAGGCATGACGCTGGTGATGGTGACGCACGAGATGCGCTTCGCCCGCGAAGTGGGTGACAAGCTGGTCTTCATGCATCACGGCCGGGTCCACGAGGTAGGGCATCCGGCGACGTTGATGGCCAATCCGCAGACGCCCGAACTCGCGAACTTCGTGGGGTCGTCGCACTGACGTCGCGCTCTGCGGCGACGCGCACGGGCACCTCGCAGAACAGCAGGCGGCTGTCGTGGTTTCCCCCGCAATGGATGATGTGGCGACCCTTGTTGCGCGTTGGCGGCGGTGTGGTCGCGAGCCGGGTCGCGCTGGCTTCCTTCGGCCCGGCGAGCACCCGCATCTCGCTGGTGCTGCCGGGAGCGAAGGTCAGCCCGTCGACGGGATAGGGCACCTCGGCCTTGCCGAAATCGAACGGGATGGACCCGGGAAAGCGGAACGCCGAGACGGTCAACTCCAGTGTCTCGCCCCGACGGTAGAGCATCGCCATCGGCGACAGCGCGATGTCGACCGGCACCACGTCACCCGCTTTCAGGCGCGACTCGCGCCGCATGGCGAGAACTGGAATCAGCGGCGTCGACCGTTGCGCATCGAGCTCGCGGAAGGAAACGCGCAGAAGTCCGCTGGATGCGTTGCCGTCGGGCGGACCAGGCAGTACTCCCCGGAGACGGCCGAACAGGCCGGGGCGCTTGCGTACGCTGACTGCGATGTCCATGTCGTCGGACCCATCGGCTTCGACCCACAGTCGCAAGGCCATGTAGCCGCTGATCTCGGTGTCCTGCGTAAACGTGTGAAGCAATCTCGTGGCACCGCCGTCGGCGGAATGCTCGAGCGTCTGCTCGTCGGGCGCAGCGACCGGCGACAGGCCATCGGTTCGCAGGAACCATTGCTTCGTCACCGCCCGTGCCGGAGGGAACGCGGTCTCCGCGCGGTTCACGATGTCGCTGCCGCCCGGGTCCAGGATCGCCATTCGCACCACGGGAGTCTCGGGCCAGCCGTTGTCCGAGCCTTTGGCGTAATGATCGAAGAAGCGGCGCAGGTCCTCGACGTGCGCCGGGGTGTAGTAGTCGGTCCACTCCTGGGTGTTGTGGATGCGCAGCCACTTCTGTCTGCTGCCCAGATGACGCCAGGCGTCGAAGGTTCCGACCGTGTGGGCCATGTTGGTATAGCTGGCGACGACGTAGGCCGGTACGTCGATGCGTTCGACGCGCGCGCGTCGGTCCTGCCAGAACGCGTTCATCACCGGGTTCTCCAGCAGCATGCGCGGCTGGTCTTCGACATACCCGTTGCCGGCCAGACTCTGGATGATGGTCTCGCCGAAGACGACGGCGGCCGGCACGCTCGCCGGGCCCTGGTCCATCAGCCCCTCCCACGGCGCGATGGCGACGAGGTGGGGCGGCCGTTCGGCCGCGATGAACCACTGCGACACGGCCAGCCAGGAATTGCCGGACATCACCACCTTGCCGCTGCACCACGGCTCCGCCGCCACCCATTCGATGAAGTCGTGGCCGTCCTCAGCCAGCTGGCGGCCCCAGTAATTGACGTTGCCTTCGGACATCAGTGCACCGCGCGGATCGGGGTTGACCACCGCGTAGCCGTGCGCGCACCAGTAGGCCGGGTCGGCGCCCTCGAAGCGCTGCAGCTCGGAGACGCGAGCCAGCGGGACGCCCGAACGTCCGGGAAGGTCGTCGAGCCACTGGCCGCCCACCGCCTTGCCGTACGGGCTCCAGCCGAAGATGGCCGGGACCGGGGTCTCGCCGACGGGTCGGAACACGTCGGTGTAGATCGTCGTGCCGTCGCGCAGCTTCATGGCGACATCGCGCTCGAACACGATGTCGACCGGCAATGGAAGGGCGCCGCGACGTCGCACCGTGCCGGCCTTCAAGGTCCATCGTCCTGGCCTGAACCCGGGATAGCGCGCACGCGGCGCCGTCGGCGGCAGCAGCCTGCGGTACTTGACGGGAAACAGGCCGTCGGGAACCTCGGGCGTGGGATAGACCCTGGTCGGAATCACGAGAAAATCGGGCTCGGCCGCTTCGTGAGGCGCCTCGGGAGGCGTCCCGGCGACGCTTGATTCCGGTAGCGTCAGCGTCGGCAGCAGAGTGACCGCCGCACAGGAAGACATGGCGGCCAGCAGATCGCGTCGGGTCGGGTGTGTCATGAGTGTTCTTTCAAGTGAGCCATGCGTCCTGGAGGGCAGCGACGCTTGTCGCGGCACGGTCGGCATGGAATAATGATAGAACTCTAGCATTATGATAGAACTCTATCAATGAAGGAAGAGCCTTGTCGCCTGTCATCCCTCCGCGAGCGCCGAAGCGTTCGAACGCTCGCCCGCCCCTCGGCTACCTGTTGCGACAAGCGGCCGCGGCGCATCGGTTGACGATCGAGCGCCTGCTGGCCGATCTCGAGGTCACGCCGCCGCAGTTCCTCGTCCTGCGGCTGCTGAAAGAGCATCCGGGCAGCTCGAATGCCGAGCTGTCGCGCATGGCGGCGCTCGCCACGCCGACCGTGACCGTGATCGCGGCCAATCTCATGCGCAGGAATGCATTGACGAGCCGTCCCCATGCGGTGAACGGCCGCGTTCGCCATCTCGATCTGACGGAAAGCGGCGTGGCGCTGCTGGCGGCCTGCAAGACCCGGGCGGCCAAAGCCGAGAAGGAACTCGAAGCCGGCCTGGCGCCGGCCGAGGCCGCCGCCATCGCTCGCTGGCTGCTGCGTTCCGCGCAGCTGGCTCCGCGCGATGCGTGATCGCGTCGGACACGTCGTTTGTCCTTCGGCAGCCGGACGGGCATGCTCTCGTCCATGACCGCATCCGCCATCGACGACTGGATCGCCGCGCACTTCGACGACGAGGTCGCGTTCCTGCGCGAGCTCGTGCGCGTCCCGACCGACACGCCGCCCGGCGACAACCGCCCGCATGCCGAACGCACGGCGGCGTTGCTCGAAGCGATGGGCTTCATCGTCGAAAGACACGCGCCGCCTCAAGCCGATGTCGACGCGGCGGGGCTGACGTCGGTCGTCGATCTCGTGGTTCGCGAACGTTTCGGCGACGGCGGTCCCACCATCGCGCTCAACGCGCACGGCGACGTCGTGCCGCCCGGACGCGGATGGACGGTCCCACCGTACGAAGGCGTCGTCGTCGACGGCCGGATGTACGGCCGCGGCGTGGCGGTGTCGAAGTCGGACTTCGCGACCTACGCGTTCGCCTTGAAGGCGCTGATCGCGAGCGGTCTGCCGCGGTCGGGGTCGGTCGAGCTGCACTTCACGTACGACGAGGAGTTCGGCGGTTCCTTGGGGCCGGCGTGGCTGTTGTCGACCGGCATCACGCGCCCCGACCTCGCGCTCGGGCCGGGTTTCTCGTACGCGATCCTCACGGCGCACAACGGCTGCCTCCAGTTGACGGTCACGGTCCACGGTCGCTCGGCGCATGCTGCTATGCCCGAGACGGGCGTCGATGCGTTGAGGGGCGCAGTCGCGGTCATCGATGCCCTGTACGCCTACGCGGAGGGTCTGTCGGCGACGCGTTCTGCGGTGGAAGGCATCACGAGCCCGACGCTCAACATCGGACGCATCGATGGCGGCACCAATACCAACGTGGTCCCCGATCGCGTCGTGTTCAAGCTCGACCGACGGATGATTCCGGAAGAGGATCCCGCGTTGGTGGAGGCCGAACTGCGCGCGGTGATCGCCGCTGCATTGCCCGGTCTCGACGGCTTGTCGGTCGTCGTCGACCGGCTGCTGCTGGCGCGGCCGTTGAAGCCGCTGCCCGGCCATCGGCTGCTGGTCGAGGCGTTGCTGGCCGCGGGCGAGGAGGTGACCGGCGAGACGGTGGCCGTCACCGCGACGCCGCTCTACACCGACGCGCGGCTGTACGGCGAGGCGGGCATCCCGACGGTGCTGTTCGGCGCGGGACCGCGTGGCATCCTCGAGGCCAACGCGAAGCGTGCCGACGAGAACCTGCTGCTCGACGACCTCCATCGCGCGACCCGCATCGTCGCGCGTGCGCTCGCCGTGCTGCTCGTGCCATCGTCTTCATCGAACCCGCGTTGAAGCCTCGCGTGCCATCGCGACGGGAGGCGTCGCCGGCGAGGGCGGAGCACCGCTGTGATAAATTCGGCGCATTGCACCACGCGCCCGCCGGCCCGCCGCAGCGGTGATTTACGGCAAGTGCCGCTGTCGACTGTTTCCGTCGGCAGTGCGCGTCCGTTTCGTCTCGCACACCGCAGTCCTTCATGACCAGCCGCCGCCACGTTCACACGCGAAGCATTCGCGCCGAAATCTTCGCGCGCGACGATGGCCTATGGGACGTCGAGGCCGAACTGGTGGACACGAAGGCGCGCGACTTCCAGCTCGCGACCGGTCTGCGTGAAGCCAACACGGCCATCCATCACATGCGCATCGTGCTGACCATCGACACCGCGATGGACGTGGTCGATGTCGATGCGCGCACGCTGGCCATGCCTTACCCCGGTCACTGCGCGACGATCGAGCCCGAATACAGGAAGCTGATCGGCCTCAATCTGCTGAAGGGCTTTCGTCAGGGCGTGCGCGAGAAGCTCGGCGGCGGACGCGGCTGCACGCATCTGACCGAACTCACCGACGTGATGCCGACCGCCGCCGTGCAGGCCTTCGCCGGCGAGATCTTCAAGAACCGGGATCGTGTTGGCGATGACGCAGACGACGCCGCCAACCTCGTCAAGCCGTTCCAGCTCGACCGCTGCCACGCGCTGCGCACCGACGGCCCGGCCGTCGCCCGTTACTACCCCCGCTGGTTCCGCCCGGCCGAGACGGTGCCCCAATCAATCCCCGAGACCGACATCATCGCTGACCGACAACCATGAAGATCCACGAATATCAGGGCAAGGACGTCCTCAAACAGTACGGCGTGATCGTCCCGCGCAGCATCCCCGCTTTCAGCGTCGATGAAGCCGTCGCCGCTGCCGAGAAGCTGGGCGGCAAGGTGTGGGTCGTCAAGGCCCAGATCCACGCCGGCGGTCGCGGCAAGGGCGGCGGCGTCAAGGTCGCCAAGTCGATCGAAGAGGTCCGCCAGAAGGCGACCGAGATCCTCGGCATGCAGCTCGTGACCCACCAGACCAGTCCCGAAGGCCAGAAGGTGCGGCGATTGCTGATCGAGGAAGGCGCCGACATCAAGAAGGAGTTGTACGTCGGCATGGTCACCGATCGCGCGACGCAGCGCGTCGCCCTGATGGCTTCGTCCGAAGGCGGGATGGACATCGAGGAAGTCGCCGAGCACACACCCGAGAAGATCCACAAGATCTTCGTCGATCCGGCTACCGGTCTGTCGGACGTGGACGCCGACGACGTCGCGTTGGAGATCGGCGTGCCCGAGGCGTCGCTGCCGCAGTCGCGCAAGATCTTCCAGGCGCTCTACAAGGCCTATTGGGACACCGACGCGTCGCTGGCCGAGATCAACCCGCTGATCGTCACCGGCAACGGCGAGATCATCGCGCTCGACGCCAAGCTCAACTTCGACAGCAACGCGCTGTATCGCCACACGGACATCGTGGCTCTGCGCGACCTCGACGAGGAAGACCCGGCCGAGATCGAAGCATCCAAGTTCGACCTCGCCTACATCTCGCTCGACGGCGACATCGGCTGCCTGGTCAACGGCGCCGGCCTCGCGATGGCGACGATGGACACGATCAAGCTGTTCGGCGGCGAGCCGGCCAACTTCCTCGACGTGGGCGGCGGCGCGACGACCGAGAAGGTGACCGAGGCGTTCAAGATCATGCTGAAGAACCCGGGGCTGAAGGCGATCCTCGTCAACATCTTCGGCGGCATCATGAAGTGCGACACGATCGCGGAAGGCGTCATCGCCGCATCGAAGGCGACATCGTTGAAGGTGCCGCTGGTGGTGCGGATGAAGGGGACCAACGAAGAGCTGGGTCGCCAGATGCTGAAGGATTCGGGATTGCCGATCATCTCGGCGGCGAACATGACTGAAGCTGGGGAGAAGGTGGTGGCGGCGGCGCGGGGTGGGTGAGAGGCATGATGACGCGTACTTCATTCGACCATTGTCACCCCGGCGAAGGCCGGGGCCCAATCATGGATGGCCTACGCGTTCGTCTACATCATCACTAACAAGCGGTACGGGACCCTTTACGTCGGTGTGACCAGTGATCTCGCGAAGCGCGTGGCGCAACACCGACTTTCGGTTTTTGACGGATTCAGCAAGAAACATGAGTTGAAGCGCTTGGTCTGGTACGAGCCGCACGATTCGATCGTGTCGGCGATTGAAAGAGAGAAACGTATCAAGCGATGGCACCGTGACTGGAAAGTGAATTTGATACAGGCCGTCAATCCGGATTGGAATGATCTCGAGCCGTCCTAGCGAGGCATTCGGTGACGGCTTAAAAGACGCAAATTGGGTCCTGGCTATCGCCGGGATGACATCAACCATTCGGTCCCGGCCTTCGCCGGGATGACATGAAGTGGCGCTCGCGCGCACAAAAAGAGCCATGAGCATCCTCATCGACAAGAACACCAAGGTCATCACCCAGGGCATCACCGGCAAGACCGGCCAGTTCCACACCCGGATGTGCCGCGATTACGCCAATGGCAAGAACTGCTTCGTGGCGGGCGTCAATCCCAAGAAGCCGGGTGAGAACTTCGAGGGCATTCCGATCTTCGCGACCGTGGCCGATGCCAAGCAGCAGACCGGCGCCAACGCGTCGGTGATCTACGTGCCGCCGCCGTTCGCGGCCGCGGCCATCTGGGAGGCCGTCGAAGCCGATCTCGACCTCGTGATCTGCATCACCGAAGGCATTCCGGTCCGCGACATGGTCGAGCTGCGCGACAAGATGAAGAAGCAGAACCGCAAGACCATCCTCGTCGGTCCGAATTGTCCGGGCGTCATCACACCGGACGAGATCAAGATCGGCATCATGCCCGGCCACATCCACATGAAGGGCCGCATCGGCGTGGTCTCGCGCTCCGGCACGCTGACCTACGAAGCCGTTGGCCAGCTCACCGAGCTCGGTCTCGGTCAGTCGAGCGCGGTCGGCATCGGCGGCGATCCGGTCAACGGGCTCAAGCACATCGACGTCATGAAGCTCTTCAACGACGATCCCGAGACCGATGCCGTGATCATGATCGGCGAGATCGGCGGCGGCGACGAGGAGGAGGCGGCCTACTGGGTGCGCGACAACATGAAGAAGCCGGTCGTCGGCTTCATCGCCGGCGTGACCGCGCCGCCGGGCAAGCGGATGGGTCATGCGGGCGCGATCATCTCGGGCGGCAAGGGCACGGCCCAGGAGAAGCTGTCCGTCATGGAGGCGTGCGGCATCAAGGTCACGCGTAATCCGGGCGAGATGGGCAAGCTGCTGCAGTCGATTCTTTGATCGCGCAGCGCCCGGCGGGGCGTCGGTTCCGGGCGGGTGTGTCGAGCATGCGTTCACCCGGACCGTCGTATGACCGCGTGGGGACGCCATGCCGTGCGCATCCGACGAACGATCGGACCGGCGTTCCATGATGGAAGACCTCGTCAGCGCGCCGTTCTGGCTCGCGATCGCCAAGATCGGCTGGATCGATCTGCTGCTGTCCGGCGACAACGCCGTGGTCATCGCGCTCGCCGCGCGCAACCTGTCGTCGCATCAGCAGAAGAAGGCGGTCGTCTTCGGCAGCCTGGGCGCGATCGTCCTGCGCATCGTGCTGATCTTCTTCGCGGTGGCGTTGCTCGCGTTGCCCTACGTCAAGCTGGTCGGCGCCATCCTGCTGCTGTGGATCGGCATCAAGCTGATGAAGGGCGAGGAGAGCGACAAGAAGATCGATCCGGCGGGCAACCTGCTGGCTGCCGTGCGGACGATCCTGATCGCCGACTTCGTCATGAGTCTCGACAACGTGCTCGCCGTCGCCGCGATCGCCGAGACGGCGCCGCCGACGTCGCGGCTGCTCGTATTGCTGGTCGGGCTGGGGCTGACGATTCCGTTGATCATGTTCGGCAGCCGGCTGCTGCTGAAGCTGATCGCACGCTACCCGCTGATCGTCACCGCCGGCGCCGCGTTGCTGGGCTTCGTGGCGGGCGAGATGGCGGCCGGCGATCCGGTCCTCGCACCTTACGTCGAGCCGTTGAAGTGGTTGCCGATGGCGCTCGGCGTGGCGTGCGCGGCGTTCGTCGTCGGGGCCGGAACGTGGGTCGGGCGGCGCCGCCTTGCGGCCTGACCTTTCGCGATCGTTCGCAGTCGATCCACGAGCGTCTTCCATTTGCCGAAGAACAGCGCTGTGCGATCGGCGGAGATGCTCTCCAACTCGCTCGACTCGGGGCTTCACCCGTGACCGCATCGGGAAATGGTCGATTGACGCTGTTCGACCGGCGCTGTCATCATCACCGGTCGCTTCATCCGACATCGACCGACTCCAGTTGCACCGCATGGTCGTTCCACGCTCCAGAATGCTTCGCCTCGCGATGAACCAGGTCGAACGACCATGACGGTGACCGATGCCGCTCCGGCAGCCATGTTGTTTCGCTTCGCCTACGCGACCGATCGCGGCAGGGTTCGCGAGCAGAACGAGGACGCCATCGCCATCGACGAGGATTACCGTCTCGCGTTGGTCGCGGACGGCATGGGCGGCTACAACGCCGGCGAAGTCGCCAGCGGCCTCGCCGCCGAATTCCTCGTCACGCATCTCGTGGACGACCTCCGTGAGTTGCGCGCGAACGAGACCGGCAAAGGGAATGGCAGCGGCAATGGCGGCGTCCACCCTCCGCTCGGCATTCTCCATGCGTTGCTGCGCGCGCGGATCGACGGGGTCAACGATGCCATCATCGACGCCGCCGCCAGTCAGCCGGCGTTCCAGGGCATGGGCACGACGCTCGCGATGCTGTTGTTCACGAGCGATGCGGCCATCACGCTGCACCTCGGCGACTCGCGCATCTATCGCCTGCGCGACGACGTGCTCAGCCTGCTGACGCGCGACCATTCCCTGCTGCAGGAACAGATCGACGCGGGCGTCCTGTCGCCAGGCGAGGCGCGCGAGTCGATCAGTCGCAACTTCGTCACCCGTGCGCTCGGGGTCGATGTGGTGGCCGAGCCGGAGATCAACGAATACGACCTGATGCCCGGTGATCTCTACCTGATCTGCTCGGACGGGTTGCCCGACATGCTGAGCGACGAAGAGATCTTCGACCTGCTGCGCGGTGACCTCGTCGATGCGCACGACCTTCCCGCGTCGCCGGATGCGTCGGGCGAACAGGACGAAGCCCTCGACGTCGACGATGAAGAACCGCCGCGCGATCTGCGTGTCGCCGAGCCGACACGCCTCGACGACACGGCCGCCAAACTGGTCGAAGCGGCCAACGCGCGCGGTGGCCGTGATAACGTATCCGTCGTTCTGGCGAGCGTCGGCTGGCCGCGCCCCGACGAGCAGGCGGTCGCCGTCGTCCAGGCGCCCGCGCGGACGTCCGCGCCGTGACCAGACCACGCCAGCGACGCGTCGGGCCGCGGCGCTGCGCGTGCGTCGGGCCCGACCCGATCGACGTGATCCTCCGGAGCTTGTCGAGTCCACCCTTCTGCCGGAAAGTGCTGCGGAGTCGTCGATGCCGAAGTTAGTTCTTTCGATGGACGGTCTCGTCCTCAAGGAAGTCGAGCTCACCAAGGAGCGGACGAGCATTGGCCGTCGGCCGCACAACGACATCGTCATCGACAACCTGGCGGTCAGCGGCGAGCACGCCGTGCTGATCACCATCCTCAACGATTCGTTCATCGAGGATCTGGGCAGCACCAACGGCACGACGGTCAACGGTCAGCCCATCAAGAAGCACTTCCTTCAGGCCAACGACACCGTCGAACTGGGCAAGTACAAGCTCAAGTTCGTCGCGGAAGCCAAGCCCGTCCACGAGCATTCGCGCTACGGCGACGCATCGTCCGCGTCCGCGTCCCGTTCGTTCGCCACGTCCATCCACAGCCCCCCGTCCGCGTCGCCCGCCGCCGCCGGCAGCCCGTCCGCCAGCGAAGCGTTCCATGCGCTCGCCGGAGCACGGTCCCGCTTCGGCGACGAAGGCGGAACGGCGACCGCGAGCGTCGCCATGGCCAAGACCGCCAACGGCGCTGTCCAGGCCGGCCCCGCCGCGACGATCCAGATCCTCAACGGCCCCAACGCCGGCAAGGAGTTGATGCTGTCGAAGGCGCTGACCACCCTCGGCCGGCCGGGCGTGCAGGTCGCGGTCATCACGCGACGTCAGCAGGGCTACTACATCACCCACGTCGAAGGCACGTCGTTTCCCGTGGTCAACGGCAAGGCGCTGGGGCTGGACGCCACCGCGCTGACCAATCACGACATCATCGAACTGTCAGGCACGAAGATGGAGTTCTTCTTCCGGTGAGCCCGCTAACCCGATGAAGCCGGCCGGCGCAGGCAGGCACGATCCGTCCGACCCGCCCACACGGCCGGCCCGGCCGGCCGTAGCCGATCTCGGCGCCCGCCTGCTGTTCTCGCGCAACCTCCAGCACGTCGCCAATCGCATCCACGCGACGCAGACGGTCGACGACATCCTCCTCGATGCCGGCGCCGACATCTGCCGGGTGTTCAACGCGGAGCGCCTGCAGATCTACGTCGTTTCGGACGACGGACGGCTGCTCCACTGCAAGGTCCGCGGCGCCGACGGCGCCATCGGCGACTTCCGCCGTCCCATCAAGACCAACATCCTGGTCGGTGTGGTCGCGCAGTCGCAGGCCGAAGTCAACCTGCGCGATGCGACCGATCCCGCCGAGCTCGCCGCCGTGCATGCCGACCTCCAGGTGGCCGGTGCGTTCGGCATCGAGGCCGGCGACGCGCCCCAGCAGGTCCTCGCCGCGCCGATCATCCATCGCGGCAAGCGGGGCCAGGCCGGTGAGCTGTTCGGCGTGGCGCAGCTCGTCAATACCCGGTCCGGCGAGCCGTTCGGCCCAGCGGACCGCGAAGGCTTTCGCGAGTTGTGCGACACGCTGGCGGTCGCCATCCGCAATCGCCGCAAGGAAGCCGATCTCGCCACGCTGTCCGCGCGCCCGGTCCGATCGAAGTACGACGCGCTGGTGTCGGAAGGCCTGATCTCGGCCGAAGAGGTCAAGCTGGCGGGCAGTTCGGCGCGCCGCAAGGGCGTCGATATCGAGGAAGTGCTGCAGCTCGAGTTCCAGGTGGACAAGCGGGCCATCGGCAAGGCGCTGTCGAGCTTCTTCGCGGTGCCTTACGAGACGTTCCGGTCCGACCGCCCGAAGCCTGTCGAGCTCGTCAAGCAGATCAAGCGCGAGTATGCGCAGTCCGCGCAGTGGGTGCCCATCGAGGACACCGCGGACGGTCTCGTCGTGTTGACGACCGACCCCGAGCGCATCCAGTCGTCGCGCGTGGTGCTCAACATCTTCCCGCGCGCGACCAAGGTGTCGTACCGCGTCACGACCACCGAGGAATTCGAACGCACGCTCGACCAGTTCTTCGGCGAGGAACTGTCGACCGGATCGATCAACGCGTTCCTGCGCGAGACGGAGTCCGGTCTCGGCGAGTTCGCCGAGGTCGCCGACGAAGCCACGGCCGCCGCGGACAACGAGCTCGTCAAGTTCGTCAACAAGCTCATCATCGACGCGCATCACCAGGGCGCGTCCGACATCCACATCGAGCCGTACCCCGGGCGCCAGAAGACCACCATCCGCTTTCGCAAGGACGGCACGCTGGTGCCGTACATCGAGGTGCCGCCGAGCTATCGCGCGCCGCTGATCGCGCGCATCAAGATCATGTGCGACCTCGACATCTCCGAGAAGCGCAAGCCGCAGGACGGCAAGATCAAGTTCAAGCGCTTCGGCCCGCTCGACATCGAGCTGCGCGTCGCCACCATCCCGTCGGCGGGCGGCGTCGAGGACGTCGTGATGCGGATCCTGTCGGCCGGCAAGCCGATCCCCGTCGACCAGCTCGGACTGACCGCGCACAACCACGCGCGGCTGACACCGGTCATCGCGAAGCCTTACGGGCTGTTCTTCGTGTGCGGCCCGACCGGCTCCGGCAAGACCACGACGCTGCATTCGATCCTCGGCCATCTCAACACGCCCGAGACCAAGATCTGGACGGCCGAGGACCCGGTCGAGATCACGCAACGCGGCTTGCGCCAGGTACAGGTCAATCGCAAGGCCGGCCTCGACTTCGCCACCGTGATGAAGTCGTTCCTGCGCGCCGATCCGGACATCATCATGGTCGGCGAGATGCGCGACAAGGAGACGGTGGCGATCGGCATCGAGGCGTCGCTGACCGGGCATCTGGTGTTCGCGACGCTGCACACGAACTCGGCACCGGAGTCGGTGGTCCGTCTGCTCGACATGGGCATGGATCCGTTCAACTTCGCCGACGCGCTGCTCGGCATCCTCGCGCAGCGGCTCGCCAAGAAGCTCTGCTCGTGCAAGGAAGCGTATACGCCTGACTCGGCCGAGATCCGCGCGTTCGTCACCGAGTATGCCGAGGACTTCCAGCAGATGCCCGCGTGGCAGGCCGACCCGCAGATCGAGGCGAAGAAGCTCTACGAAGGCTGGGTGCGCCAATACGGCAAGGAGGGCAAGCTGGTCTTTCACCGGGCGAAGGGTTGCGAGAAGTGCGGCAACACCGGCTACAAGGGCCGCATCGGCCTGCACGAGCTGATGATCGGCAGCGATGCGATCAAGAAGAACATCCAGGAGCACGCGCGCGTCTCCGCGATGTTCGTCACGGCGATCGGCGAAGGCATGCGGACGCTGCGGATGGACGGGATGGAGAAGGTGCTGGCGGGGGTGACGGATCTGAAGCAGGTGCGGGCGGTCTGCGTTCGGTAGCCGCATCAGCATCAGGCCGCTTCAGTCCACTTGGTCGTCTCGACGCATTGCATGTTCCGTCGACGCTGGTCGCCCGTGGTGAACCGCTCGTCGGATCATCAAGGCGATTGCTTGTTCATCTGCATGAAAGTTGCATGGGGCGAGCCTTCGGCTGCGGACCGCAGCTGCCACCTTCCACGCATTCGACCACATGACTTCATCGCATCGCCGTTTCAATGAATCCGGTTTCACCTTGATCGAATTGATGATCGTCGTGGCGATCATCGGCATCCTCGCCGCCATTGCGCTGCCGGCTTATCAGGACTACACGAGACGCGCCAAGGTTTCGGAGGCGATGCTTGCCGCGTCTGCGTGCAGAACCAATATCACGGAGGTCTACGCTTCGGCGTCGTCCAATCCGTTCCCCGCAGCCGGCGCCTTCGGGTGCGAGGCGACGGCGCCGTCGAAATTCGTTGCATTGGTCGCGACCGACGGCACGGGAGCCGTGACCGTGACTTCGCAGAACATTGGCGGGGGCGCGGATGGGAAGCTGATTTTGACCCCCATGATCGGCTCCGTGGCCGCCGCCGGGTCTGCCGATGCGGGCAAGGCGATCACCAGCTGGAAATGCGCGCCCGCCGTGAGTGGCGGGATTCCGACCAAGTTTCTGCCGGGCTCCTGTCGAGGTTGATGGAAGTCATTCCGCTTCCGGCCCCCATGTGCGGGAAATGTCTGGAAGTGACGATTTATGGCGGGAACTGTCGCGACTCGCTTGGCGACCGCGTCTTGGTGTGGATATCAGTGGTGATGAAAGGTTGATGGAAGCGTCTGAACGGCATGGCACACCGATTGCTTAGCGACCAGTGTTGTCGGCCACTTACCCAAAATTTCGGAGATTCACAATGAGCAAGATGCAAAAAGGTTTCACGCTGATCGAGTTGATGATCGTCGTCGCGATTATCGGTATCCTGGCTGCCATCGCGCTGCCGGCCTATCAGGATTACACCAAGCGAGCCAAGATGTCGGAAGTCCTGTTGGCTGCCAGTGCTTGCCGGACCAATATCACTGAAGTCTATCAATCGGCGACGGCTTCGAATGCTCCCGCGGTCAATGGGTGGGGATGCGAGTCGTCGACGGCTGCGTCCAAATATGTGGCCTCCGTTGCCACGACGATCGACGGGAAGATCTCGGTGACGTCGCAGAACATTGGGGGCGGCGCTGATGGAATCGTGACGTTGACGCCGCTCACCGTTGCAGGTTCGGCAATGGTTTTTGCAACCAACGTCGGCCAGGGCGTGGGTTCGTGGCGCTGTGGCTCTACGGGCGACGGTACGACTGTCCCCACCAAGTTCTTGCCTGGTTCCTGCCGCGGCTAAGCAGCTCGCATGGATGTTTTGAAGGCCCCGCACTGCGGGGCCTTTTCATTAGGGTGATCGCTTGTGATCGAATCCAACACCCTCGCGCACTCTCCCGGTCATGCTGCTCACGCGCCGTTGCCATCGTCAAGGGTGCGCCTTCGTCGCGTTTCGGCCGCCACAGGCGCCGCTGCCATCGTCTGTTCGGCATTCCTTGTTGCATGGCTGCTGCCGTATCACACCTATCCCTACTATTCGTTTTACAACGATTACATTTCATTGCTCGGCGTCGCAGTGAGCTTGCTGGTGCTTTACTTCAACAAGCGTCGTGTGGCGGTTTCGGTACCAGTCGCCGTCGTATTGCCGTTGGGGCTGGCGCTGATGATCGCCATTGACGCGACGACCGGCAGAATGTGGGCGCCTCGAGAAGCGATCATTCCGATAAGCTATCTCCTGCTCGCGGGCGGAGCGATGCTCCTCGGCCGAAACCTTGCCGCTGTCGGCGCCGATGGTAAGAGAGAACTGGAACGTGCATTTGGCTTCTTCTGCACTGCGCTTATCGTGGCGGGATTAATCTGTGCATTGATCACCTTCTGCCAATACTTGGGCATCGACGACCGCTTGGGCGACTGGACCGTAGCGATCGGCAACGACGGTATCTCCGCGATCCGTCCGTATGCCAATCTTGGTCAGCCCAATCAATTGGCGCTGATCCTCACATGGTCACTAGCTGCGTTGTGGCGATCTTTTGTACGTAATGCTCGTTTTGGTTTAGTCAGCTTCATGTTTGCCACACTAATACTGGCGAGCTTGGCTTTGACACAATCGAAAATTGGCTGGCTCATTGTGCCGGTGCTGGTGATGTTGACGTTGCTAGGCAATCGTAGAACCGATACCGGAAAAGTTCCGTTTGTCGCATTGGTCGGACTCATTGTAATCTTTCTGTTTTTTGTCCTTGGGCTTCCATATTTCAGTCATTTTTTGGGAATCATAACGGAAGATGTGACGAAACGAATGGAGACGAACGGTGTCCGTTACGTCATGATCCTGCAGGGTCTTTACATTGGATTGCAGCACCCATTCTTCGGAGTCGGATGGTCGGGCTTTGGCGCGGGGCAAGTCGCCGTTGCTCCTCTATTCGGAGAAACTCAGTACGCGATGCATGCGCACAATTTCGTTGCAAACCTTGCCGCTGAGAACGGCTGGCTGTTTGCGCTTTGCGCCACTGCAGCGATTCTGTATTGGCTCTTCGGCCGCTACGTCAAACGAGAAATCACGACCAACACGTTATTTGTATTGATGATCTTCAGTGCCGTCATGATTCACAGCTTGGTCGAGTTTCCTCTGTGGTACGCCTATGTCCTGTTACCAACGGCGTTCCTGGTCGGCCTGACGGATTGTGAACTCGAAATTACGAGCCGTCTCGCTATCAGACGAATGCATCTCGTGGTGCTCAGCTTGATTGCAGCGTTTTCGATGATGGGAGTCGCGACGGACTACCGAAGTTTGGTGCAAGCCTTCAGAGCATTTGGACTCCAACGGATCGGGATTGCATATTCGCAAGGATCTCTGGCCGAGCCGTACTATACGATCTTTCCGCATTTTTACCGTTATATGCGATTCGCCGGTCTGCAGCCGACTGTCGGGATGACACCTGATGAGATTGCTGGCGCCGAGCAGATCGCCGGTCGGTTTGGGTACGCCCCTGTCCTGATGCGACTAGCGACGATCTATGCGCTCAACGACCGTCCGGACGCCGCCGTGCGACTCGTATTGGCGATGAGCCGTCTCTATCCACAGCGATATCGCGAGACGTATGAGGCTTGGCGAACATTGGCCGGCGAGTATCCGGCGGTACTTGGCAAGGTTTTCGTGCGATTGCCACCCGTCGATAGGCAGCCATAGCTCATCAGCGGTATCCGCTGGCAGGCTGTTCGCCACGGCCCTGACCTTGCCCATGCCGACCTTCCTGCGCTCCGATGCCTTCCTCGCGATGAGCACGCGGGCCGTGCAGGGTGCCGCGCTGTCGCTGTCCGCCGTGCTCGTCATCCTGCATCTGTCGGCGACCGATCAGGGCTTCTACTTCGCGTTCATCAGCTTCGGCATCCTGCTGCAGCTCTGCGACTTCGGCCTGTCGTACGCGAGCCTGCAGGCGGCGAGCGACCTGCTCGCGACCGGTCGCGCCGAACGCCTCGGCGACCTGATGCGGCACGCCCTGCGCATCAACGTGGTGGGCACCGTCATCGCGACGGCGGTCGTCGGCGTGCTGGGCGCCGGGACCTTCCGCGGCGCCGGCGGCGCGACGACCTGGATCGCGCCGTGGCTGGTCTTCGTGGCGGGTGTCGCGCTCAATCACCTCACGGCGCCGGCGATCTTCGTCGTCGAAGGCGGCGTGTCCGTGACGCGTGCCTGGCAGTTGAGACTGCTTCAGGAAGTCGTCGCAGGCATCGCATTGCTCGCCGTGTTGTCCATCGGCGACGGCCTGTGGTCGCTCGCCGCGTACTACTGGGCCCGGACCTCGATCGCGGCGTGGTGGCTGCGACGGTTCGCACGTCCGTTGTTCGGCGCGACGGATCGACCGTCGACGTGGGCGCACTGGCTTCGGGAGATGTGGCCGTTCCAGTGGCGCGTCGGCGTCGGGGCGATCAGCAATTTCCTGGTGTTCCAGGCCTTCGGTCCGATCCTGTTCGCGTTGCGCGGGCCCACCGAGGCGGGTCGCTTCTCGTTGTCGCTCGCGGTGATGAACGCGATCGTGATGGTGACGACCGCTTGGCCGATCAGCCAAGCCGCGCATTTTGGCGTCATGCTCGGACGGCATGACGCGTTGCGGATGCGATCGCACTGGAGGGCGACGCTGATCGGCTCCACGGCGTTCGCGGCGGCGTGCGCCATCGCCGCGATCGTGCTCTTCGCGTGCCTGCCGCGCTGGCAGCCCGGGTTGACGACGCGCTTCGCCGGCCCGGTCACCACGGCACTGCTGATCGCGAGCGCGGTCGCGCATCACGCGGTGAGCTGCTTCGCGGTCGTGGTACGCGCCGAGCGCAACGATCCGCTGATGATGATCGGCATCGTCGGTGGGCTCGTCACGGTGGCGGCGATGACGATCGCCGCATCGACGGACGTGCCCGACCTCGTCGCGGTGGTCTATTGCGCGTGCACGACCGCGACGGTCGCGCTGGCGTATCGCGTGTATCGACGATTCGCGCGCCGCCGTTTCGTGGCGATGACGTGACGCGTATCGACCGAAAGACGCGTCAGTCCGCGATCCAGTCGCCCGACTTGCCGCCCCGCTTCTCGAGCAGCCGCACGCCGTCGATCGTCATGCCGCGATCGACTGCCTTGCACATGTCGTAGACCGTCAGCAGTCCGACCTGCACGGCCGTCAGCGCTTCCATCTCGACGCCGGTGCGGCCGGTCGTCGCGACGGTCGCGGTGCAGACGACGCACGAAGCCGATGGATCGACGGCGAGGTCCACCGCGACGCGCGTCAACGCGATCGGATGGCACAGCGGGATGAGATCGCTGGTGCGCTTGGCGCCCTGGATCGCCGCGATGCGCGCGACACCGAGCACGTCGCCTTTCTTGGCCGTGCCGGAGGCGACCAGCGCCAGCGTCCCTGGCTTCATCGTGATGCGTCCCGTCGCGATCGCGATGCGCTGCGTCTCCGCCTTGGCGCCGACGTCGACCATGTGCGCCTCGCCACGACGGTCGAAGTGGGTCAGCTCGCTGTCGGCCGCATCGATCGTGTCGTTCATGGAGTCCATCGAGCGTCGTTCAA
>CAZZWS010000001.1:36047-70468 GCA_964657795.1 Beijerinckiaceae bacterium | reverse complement strand
ATCGAGCGTCGACGCTGCAAGCAATTGGGTCCCGGCCTTCGCCGGGGCGACAACCGACGATCAACTCATCTGAAAGAGCGCATGGACTTCGAATACAGCCCCAAGGTGCAGGAACTTCGCGCGCGTCTCCTCGCGTTCATGGAAGAGCACGTCTATCCGAACGAGCATCGCTTCCACGAGGAAGTCGAGACCAACCGGAAGAACGGCAATGCCTGGATCCCGACGACGGTCATCGAGGAGCTGAAGCCGAAGGCACGCGCAGCCGGGCTCTGGAACCTGTTCCTGCCGTTCTCGAAGCGCGTCCCCGAAGGCCTGACCAATCTCGAATACGCGCCGCTCTGCGAAATCATGGGCCGCGTCCACTTCGCGCCCGAGATCTTCAACTGCTCGGCGCCGGACACCGGCAACATGGAGACGCTGGAGCGCTATGCGTCCGAGGAGATCAAGCGCACCTGGCTCGATCCGCTGCTGCGTGGCGAGATCCGCAGCGCGTTCCTGATGACCGAGCCGGCGGTCGCTTCATCGGACGCGACCAACATCCAGTGCTCGATGCGCATCGATCACAGCGGAGATGGCGACCACTACGTCATCAACGGCCGCAAGTGGTGGTCATCGGGCGCCGGCGATCCGCGCTGCACCGTGTACATCGTGATGGGCAAGACCAACCCCGATGCGGGCCGTCACGAGCAGCAGTCGATGATCGTCGTGCCCGCGAACGCGCCCGGCGTCACCGTCATGAGACCGTTGAGCGTGTTCGGCTACGACGACGCGCCGCACGGCCACATGGAGGTCGACCTCAAGGACGTGCGCGTGCCGGTCGGCAACGTGCTGCTCGGCGAAGGTCGTGGCTTCGAGATCGCGCAGGGTCGCCTCGGACCGGGTCGCATCCACCATTGCATGCGGCTGATCGGCGTGGCCGAGCGCGCGCTCGAGTTCATGTGCAAGCGATCGCTGGAGCGCACCGCGTTCGGAAAGAAGATCTCCGAGCAGGGCATGACGCTCGAGAAGATCGCCGATGCGCGCTGCATGATCGATCAGGCGCGCTTCCTGACGCTCAACGCCGCGCACAAGATGGACACCGTCGGCAACAAGATCGCCAAGGCCGAGATCGCGATGATCAAGGTCGTGGCGCCGCGCATGGCCTGCGAGATCATCGACTGGGCCATCCAGATCCACGGCGGCGGCGGCGTGTCCGGCGACTTCCCGCTCGCGATGATGTACGCGCACTCGCGCACGCTGCGTCTCGCGGACGGGCCGGACGAAGTGCACCAGGTGGCGGTGGCGAAGCTGGAGCTGGCCAAGCACATGACCGTGCCGCGTTCGTCGAGGCATGCGGCGCTCGACGAGATGCCGGTCACGCGCGGCTGACGCGACATCGACGCGAACGTCGAAGCACTTCAACCGCCTCGCGCTCGGTCGCGAGGCGCTTCCCGCTCAGCGCGAAACGACCGTCAGACGGTGAATCGCAGCTGGGTCGAGAGGTGATTGCCGGCGCCGTCCGTGGCCGTGACGATGACGACGTGTGCGCCGGAAGCGGCCGAACCGGTGAACTGGTAGCCGTTCGGACCGCTGGTGGCACAGGCGACGCCGGTCGAATCGAGACAGGCATTCGTCGCGGTCAGGCTGCCGACCGCGACGCCGTCCAGCGTCGCATCCACACGCACGATGCCGTTGGTCGATTGCGCGCCTAGAAGCGCGGTGAACACGCCGCCGGTCTGCGACACGGTGGCGTTGTTGAAGCTGACCGTCGTCTGCCCGACCAGGAAGGTCCGGTTGAGGCTGATCGTGTAACCGTTGAACTGCAGGAGCGCGACGACCACGTGACTGCCGTTGGCGACGGTCGTCGTGTCCCAGCTCAACGGCGTGCCGGTGCCGAGCACGGTGCCGTCGGCCGACCACGTGATGGTCGTTGCACCGGGATCGCTGCTCAGCGCGAGCTGGACGGCGCCCGACACCGGCTCCACGATGTCGGAGATGATCGTCGGCGGCGTGTACGCGGACGCGAGGATCGCGCTCGCAAGGCTCGAGGTCGTGGTGCCGTCGGTGATTGTCAGCGTCACCACGTACGTTCCCGCGACGTCGGTCGTGAGCAGCGGCGCCACGACGGTCGTGTCGCTGATGCTCGCGGTGCTGCCGACGGGCTTGCTCGTCAGCGCCCATTTGTAAGCCAGCGTGCCGCCATTGCGGGCGGTGCTGCCGCCTCCGTCCAGGGTCACGACCGCGGTCGCCGGCACGTTCGCGGCGACGGTGATGCTCACGATCGGAAGAGTGCTCTGTGTCGAGTCGTTGCCGCCCTTGCAAGCGACGAGCTGAATCAACACGAGACAACAGAACCAGAACCTGAGCGATCGCGATACGAGCATGGTCGGCACTTCGATGGGTTGGACAGGCCGGCATCTTACCGTCCTCGCCGAGGCCTGTTCCTTCGGCGTCGCATTCGTGACCGGGCAGCTGTCTCGAAAGTTCAGGTTGCCCGCGCAGCGGATCGATCCGGTCATCGACCATCGTCGACGCGCCGCCGTGCTTGACAAATTCCTGGACAGTATTAAAGTGATATCACTTTGAAATTAGTCACGAGCCTGGCGACGAAGCCGCTGGACTTTCCGATTCCGGGAGAAAAAAATGAACACGCAGCGTTCGCGGGACGAGGACGTCAACACGACGGGCGGATATCCGATGGCCGCCGCCGGCGGTCTGTTGTGCATCGCCGGTGGTGGCCTGCTGATCTGGATGACGACGTCCGCGGCGAGCGGGCTCGGTCTGCTCGCGGGCCCGCTGATCTTCGTGCTCGGCGTGATCGTGCTGATAGGCCTGTACATGCTGACCCCCAATCAGGCTGCCGTGCTGACGATCTTCGGCCGTTATGTCGGCACCGACCGCAGCAACGGCCTGCGCTGGGCCAACCCTCTCTTTCGCAAGGCCAAGATCAGCCTGCGCGCCCACAACTTCGTGTCCGACCGCATCAAGGTGAACGATGCCCGCGGCAATCCGATCGAGATCGCCGCCGCGATCGTGTGGCGTGTCAGCGATGCGGCGCAGGCGCTCTTCGACGTCGAGGACTATGAAGCCTTCCTGCGCGTGCAGGCCGAGACGGCGATCCGTCATCTCGCGTCGAGCTATCCGTACGACGAAGGCATCGCTCCGGTCGAGGACGGCGCGGTCGAGCCTCGCAGTCCGAAGCACACCGTCGAGCTGACGCTGCGCTCGAGCATGACGCAGGTGACCCAGAGTCTGATGGTCGAACTCGCCGATCGCCTCGACGTCGCCGGCATCGCCATCGACGACGCCAAGCTCACGCATCTCGCCTACGCGTCGGAGATCGCAGGCGTCATGCTGCGTCGTCAGCAGGCCGAGGCCATCATCGCCGCGCGTCAGAAGATCGTGCTCGGCGCGGTGACGATGGTCGAGATGGCGTTGAAGGGGCTGTCCGAGCGCAACATCATCGAACTCGACGATGAACGCAAGGCGGCGATGGTCAGCAACCTGCTCGTGGTGCTGTGTTCCGAGAACCAGACGCAGCCGATCGTCAACGCGGGCACGCTCTACAACTGACGGAGAACGATGATGCAGCCGACCATGCCGTTCACGACGCCGCACGTCTTCTATCAGCATCGACAGCCGGGGTGGGCCCTGTTGCTGTTCGCATGCGTTCCGGTCCTTTGCGTCACGACGTTCTTGCTGACGTCCTCCGCGACCGGGCAACGTCTGCCGACCCCTCTGGCTGTCGGCCTCTGCGTCGTCACGGGATTCGTCTTTCTGAGCTTCACGTCGCTGTCCGTGACGGTCACACGCGACGCGCTCTTGGCACGTTTCGGCATCGGCATCGTCCGCAAGACCGTGGCCCTCGCGGATATCACCGGGGTCGAGGTCGCACACACCCGCTGGTACGAAGGCTGGGGCATTCACTGGACCCGACGCGGCATGCTGTACAACGTCGCCGGCTTCGATGCCGTGGCTATCCGTCTGGCGAGTGGCAAGTCGCTGATCATCGGCAGCGACGATGCGCCGCGACTCGCGGCCTCGATTCGCCGGGCGATGGACGATCGACGCGCGCCCTGTTGATCGATCCGGATGGCGAGTCCCGACAAGAAGTCCTTCCTGCTGCGGATCGATCCCGCCTTGTGGAGCGCGATCGAGCACCTCGCCGCGAGCGAGCTGCGCAGCGCCAACGCCCAGGTCGAATACTTGTTGCGGGAAGCGCTCGCGCGGCATGGCATCGTGGCCGGTGACAAGAGCCGGAAGAAGAAGTCGCGGTCGACCGGTTAACATCGCGACTTCGCGACCGCCGATCGACCCCGCCATGTACGTCTCAGAGATCACCCACTTCCTGCAGGACCTGCAGGCGTCGGACCCCGCTATCGCGGTCGATCAGAAGAAGGGTCGCGCGATCTGGTGGGACAAGAAGCCGCAGAGCGCCGAAGACCGCGGAGAAATCGCCGACTCGCGCGTTCGCCAGGCCGGCTACGTCTATCAAACGAAGTTGTAGTCCGTGAGCGTTGCAGGATCGTCGCGCGTGCCGAGCGTCGAGTTGCCGCCGCCGGCATCGATCGACAGCACGCCCGACATGACCGACGGCATGGCGTTCGCGCGGCTCTACGGCGAGCCGCTGTTCGCGGTGCCGCAGGATCTCTACATCCCGCCCGACGCGCTGGAAGTCTTCCTCGAAGCCTTCGAAGGGCCGCTGGACCTGCTGCTCTACCTGATCCGCAAGCAGAACTTCAACGTCCTCGACATTCCGATGGCCGAGGTCACGCGGCAGTACCTGAGCTACGTCGAGCAGATCCGCGAACACAACCTCGAGCTGGCCGGCGAATATCTGCTGATGGCCGCGATGCTGATCGAGATCAAGTCGCGGATGCTGTTGCCGGTCAGGAAAGCGGACGGCAAGGGCGAGGTCGAGGATCCGCGCGCGGAACTCGTCAGGCGCCTCGTGGAGTACGAACGGATGAAGCTGGCCGCGTTGCAGATCGACGCGCTGCCGGTCGTGGGCCGCGACTTCGCGATCGCCGCGGCGACCGTCGACGACACCGTCGAGAAGATCCTCCCCGACGTGTCGGTGGTCGACCTGCAGAGCGCCTGGCGTGACGTGCTGCGGCGAGCCCGGCTGGTCCAGCACCACCGCATCCAGCGCGAGGAACTGTCGGTGCGCGAACACATGACGCACATCCTGCGACGCCTCAGGGACGCACGTTTCGTCGAGTTCGCGGACCTCTTCGATCCCCAGCGCGGCGTGCCGGTCGCGATCGTCAATTTCCTCGCGATGCTGGAGCTCGCGCGCGAGTTCCTGATCGAGGTGACGCAGGGTGAAGCGTACGCGCCCATCTACGTGAAGCTCGCGTATTCGCCGCACTGAACCGTGTGGCGTTCAGCGGTTGCCCACGCTGCCGTCGGCGATCTTCATCAGCAATCTGGTCCGCGCCTGAATCTCCTGCTCGTCGCAGATCTGCGCGAAGTGCGTGATCCACAGGTTGCTGCCGCCCTGCAGCGCCCCCATCAACGCACAGTTGGTCTCTTTGTATTGCAGCCACGACGCTTCGGATTTGCGTAGCTGATCACGCGAGCCGCGCGTGTCGTTGGCATCCTGTTCGGGCAGTCTTGCCAGAGCGCCTCGATAAGCGCGATCGAGGTCGCCGTTCAGGCGATCGATCTGTTGCGACAGGCATTCGACCTGCTGCCGGTCGCCTCCGGTAGCGCA
This sequence comes from Beijerinckiaceae bacterium, assembly GCA_964657795.1. Taxonomy (GTDB): domain Bacteria; phylum Pseudomonadota; class Gammaproteobacteria; order Burkholderiales; family Burkholderiaceae_D; genus CAHJXF01. The sequence continues at coordinate 64,773 of CAZZWS010000001.1, read as the reverse complement.
TCGTTCACTGATGGCATCGACCGTCGGGCTGCCGGCGGCGAACGCAACCGGAGTAGCGGCGACGATCCATGCGCCGATCAGGGTTCTCTTGATCATGGAAGCTCCTGTTTGATCGAGCTTGGCATCATCGATCGATGCCTGCGGGTGATGACGATACCTCGTTGCCATGAGCAACGATGCCCGTCAGGCTGCCGCGGCCTCTCGCACGTCTCCTGTCCAGCGGCCCGTATCGCGATCCGGTGAGCGTGCGGCGATCTCGTTCAGCCGTCGCCACAGCGTGGTCCGGCTCATGTTCAACAGCGCGGCGGCACGCAGCCGATTGCCGTCGGCTTGCCGGATCGCTTCAAGCACCGCGCCGTCGTCCACGATCGCAGGACGCTTTCGCGCATCGGCTGAGGCGCTCGGCGCGCTGTCCACGGGCTGTGACAACGGATCCCGTTCGCTCATGCGGTCGTCCGACTCGTCCGGAACTTCCGGTAGCGCGTCGTACAACTCGGGAAAGTCCTGCCGGATGTCCGCATAAACGTCGTGATGCAGAGTGGAATGGGCCGCCAGGTTCACGGCAAGACGTTCCGCGATGTTTTCGAGTTCGCGCACATTGCCCGGCCACTGGTAGCTCCGCAGCCGCGGGATCAGCGGAGCGAGAGCCTGATCCGCGGGCAGATTGGAGCCCGCCCTGCGCAACGCGACGTGCAACAGTTGCAGCGCGAGCATCGGCACGTCTTCGCTGCGCTCGCGCAGACTCGGCAGCCGCAGCTGCAGAATGTTGAGGCGATAGAACAGATCGCCGCGGAACGCGCCTTCCCGCACGAGCTGCTGCAGTGGTCGATGCGTCGCGGCGACGATGCGGACATCGACCGGGATCGGGATCACGCCGCCGAGCCGCACGATCTCCTTTTCCTGCAGGACCCGCAGCAGCCGGGTCTGAAGCACCAGCGGCATGTCGCCGATCTCGTCGAGAAAGACGGTTCCCGTATGGGCCGTTTCGAAGAGTCCGGCCTTGCCGCCCTTGCGCGAGCCCGTGAAAGCGCCCTCCTCGTACCCGAACAATTCGCTTTCCAGCAACGGCTCGGGAAATGCCGCGCAGTTGACGGCCACGAACGGGTTGCCCCGGCGCTTGCTCGCGTTGTGGATGGCCTGTGCGAACAACTCCTTGCCCGTTCCACTTTCTCCGCTGATCAATACGGTCGACGACGCATTCGCATAACGTTCGGCCGTGCTCCTGACACGCTTGAACGAAGCGCTCGCACCGAGAAGATTCGAGAAGCGATAGCGGGCTGTGAGCTGACGAGGCCGCTTCTGACTGCGCAGTTGTCCGTCCGCGCGCTGAATCAGGCCGGCGTCCTGCAGCGTCAGCAACGCACCGGTGACGATGCCGAATTCCTTGACGGGAACGCGGTTGCCCACCATGTTGCCGCCGGCCAGACAGATGACGCGTCCGAGCTGGGGCTCACCGCCATCGATCACTTCGGAAAGCCCGAGGCCGGCGGCGATGCTCTCGACCGCCCGACCGATCGCGTCGTCGTGCGCGACCCCGAGGAGACTTTCCATGGCCGGGTTGATGGCGGTCACGAGCCCCTCGCGATCGACGGCGATGACGGCCTCGTGAAGATGCTGCAGGACCGCATCGACGGCGCGAAAACGCGCAGACTCCAGATTGCGCACACGCGCGAGCTCGAGAGCGTCATTGAATGCCTGACGCACGGCTTCCGCGCTGTAGGCCAGCACGCCGTGAATACGGCCGTTCTGCTCGGCCATGTCGACGATGACGCTCGAACCGATGATGACCTGGCAACCTTCACGCGCCAACGCCGCGAACGAATCGCGTGCCTCTTCAACGGTCCTGTAGCAGCGTTGCGACAACTGGACGCGCAGCAGGTCCTTGCCCATCTCGATCTCGGGGATCGGGTCGCCGTATGTGGCGATGCCGATACGCTCGGAGATCTGGCGCGCCTTCAGCAACGCGAGCCACACGTCGAAGCCACTGATCTTGATCGCGGCGACCGGCGACGCCAACGAGCTCCGCAGAATCGCAGCGTTGGCGCCTGCGCTGATGAAGACGTCGGTCCGGCCGTCCTCCTCGCGCGCTGCAGCGGCTTTCAACGAGCGATCGAAGACCTCGTCGATGACTTCGATCTCTGCGTGCGCTTCAAACTCTTCGGCGACCGAGTGGACGAGTCGGGACAGCGACTTGAATCCGATGACGCAGATGCGTACCCGTCGTCTCTTTTCGATGGTGGATCTCATCCGCATGTTCCTGGTGAGCGCACTTTTGGAACGCAAACTTCGTTTCAACGCTCATCAGCCTTTCGCTGATTCAGTGATCTGAAACGTTTTGAAGCGACTCGATCTGAACATGGAAAGATCACACGCCCTCGTCTTCTGAAATCAATCTTTTTTTGTTTCTCGCCATGGATGGGGTGTACGCAAGGGTTCGGATAAACACGCTGTGGCGCCGATCGGAAAGGACATGGCATGCCGTTTGCGATATGCGGCTCGCAAGTGATGAATTGATCGATGAAACGTTTCAGGAGGATTCGAACGATGCGGTCGAAACTGAAGTTCTCGTGCGGCGGCTCATGCGGTTCGTCGATTCTCTCGACCTCGAAGCGAAATGCCTTCTCATGGTCTCGTGAAGTCTTCGCGCTGGCGATCCTGTCATCGATAAGCTCCGTCGCTTTTGCGCAGTCCGGCCCGACCGTCCCGCCATCGAGAGCGGACCCAACCACTGCCGCCGCCCCGACGACCGATGCCTCGTCCACCAAGCCAGTCGGCGCTCAGTCGCTCGAGCCGGTGGTCGTGACCGCGCAACGCAAAAGCGAGAACCTGCAGAAGGTGCCGATCTCGGTGACGGCGCTGAGCAGTGGAGATCTCGAGAATCGTCAGATCAGCTCGACAGTGGACATCACCGGCAGCGTGCCGAATCTCGTGGGCAACGAGAACGTCGGACTGTCGACCTCGAGCTCGTTCTTTCTGCGCGGCGTCGGCCAGGACGAGTCGATCTCCACCTCGGACCCGGCGGTCGGCACTTACATCGATGGCGTCTACGTCGCACGTCAGGTGGGCAACAATGCCTACCTCTACGACATCGAACGCATCGAAGTCTTGCGCGGTCCGCAAGGCACGCTCTACGGCCGCAACACGTCGGGCGGTGCCATATCGATCATCACGCAAAAGCCGACCGACGAGCTGTCCGGCAATCTTCGCGGGTCCTACGGCAACTACGGGCGCTACGACATTCGCGGTAGCGTGAGCGGACCGCTCGTTGACGGGCTGACCGGGAGCTTCGCAGCCTACACCGCGCAGCAACAGCGAGGCTTCCAGTACGACTCGACGAACGGCGAGCGCGCGTTCGACCAGAACTCGAAGGGTGCCCGCGGTGCGCTGCGCTTCAAGCCCAACGCAGACCTCGAAATCAACTTCTCGGCGGAATACGCGATCGAGCATCCGCTGCCGGTCCTGCCGCTCAACGTCATCAACCCCGCCAACGGCACGGACTTCTTTACGGTCCAGTCGGGCTTTGGCATTCAGCGTGAGAAGGTCGAATCGACCGGGTACACGCTCAACGTCTCGTATGCGCTGACCGACAACCTCATGTTCAAGTCGATCACGGGCTACCGCAAGCTCAGCCAGTCGTACGACATCGACTTGAGCGACAACCCCAAGCCGCTCTACACGCTGGCGACCGACGCGCGCTTCACGCAGTTCAGCGAGGAACTCAACCTCGGCGGCAAGTCGTTCAACAACGCGCTGTCCTGGACCACCGGCCTGTTCTTCATGGAAGAGCACAACGCGTCGGTGATCAACGACAACCTCTCCGGTCTCGGCATCGGCCTGCTGTCGAAGGATCTCGACAACGACACCAAGAGCTTCGCGGTCTATGGCCAGGGTACCTACCGCCTGACCGATGCGCTCGGCCTGACGCTGGGCGGCCGCTTCACGCGCGAACGCCGGACCGTCGATGTCCTGCAGGACTTCATCGTTCCGGGCGTCGGCGCCATTCCGCTGTTCTCGAACGCGGACCTGCTCAAGCGCGGCACGCCGATCGATCCGGTCTACACGGCCTTTACGCCGAAGGTCGCGGTCGACTACGCGATCACTCCCGACGTGCTGAGCTACATCAGCTATACCAAGGGATTCAAGAGCGGCGGCTGGAACGGGCGCGCGCTCAACGCCGACGAGTTCGTCGCGGTCAAGCCCGAAAAGGTCAAGTCGTACGAGACCGGCGTCAAGACCGAGTGGCTCGACCATCGGCTGCGCCTGAACGCGACCTACTTCTACGCCGACTACACCGACTTCATCGTCTCGGCGGTCAGTCCCGTCACCGGCGGCTTCATCACCGTCAACGCAGCCGAAGCATCGATCCAGGGCGTGGAGCTCGAAGCGCTGGCGCAGGTGACCACCAATCTGCGACTGCACGCGTCGGCGGGGTCGATGAAGGGTCGCTACCTGCACCTCGACCCGACCGTCGAGTTTCCAATCACCAACCAGGTCAAGCGGACGCCGCGGCTCACCTTCCAGACCGGCTTCGACTACGAGCAGCCGGTGAGCTCGAATCTGCTCGCCGGTTTCCATGCGAACTATTCGTTCAGCGGACGCATGTACGACGGCGTCAACAACACGCAGTACGAAAACGTGAAGGCGCGCAACCTGGTCGACGTGATGGTGACGCTGAAGAATCTCGACAAGAACGTCACGCTGTTCGCGGGCTGTCGCAACTGCGCGAACGACCGCTATTTCCACAGCACGCTGGACTTCTCGGCGCTGGGCTTCGCGAGCCAGTATCCCGGCGACCCCCGCACCTTCAACGTCGGCTTGAACTACGACTTCGGCGCTCGCTAAAGCACGCAGGCCCGCATTCCACCTCGCCTCGACGCGCCTGCGGGCGCATCGCGTGATCGAGCGCCGTGCCCGAGCGCCGGCCTCGTCATGCCTGCATAAAGCAACCATACGGAATCAGAACATGCGGCCTTTGCAGGATATCCGGGTGCTGGACCTGACCCACATGCTGTCGGGCCCGTACGGCGCGATGCTGCTTGCCGATCTCGGCGCGCGCACCATCAAGGTCGAGCCGCCCGGCGCAGGGGAAGGGACTCGTCAACTGCTGGCCGGCGACCCGGCCTTCTCGCGCGACGGGATGGGCGCCTATTTTCTGACGCTCAACCGCGGCAAGGAGAGCGTCGCGATCGACCTCAAGTGCGCCGAGGGACGTGCCGTGTTCTACGACCTGGTGCGTGAAGCGGACGTGGTGATCGACAACTTCAGCGTCGGCGTCACGAAGCGGCTGGGGATCGATCACGCGACGCTGTCGGCCATCAACCCGCGCATCGTCACCTGCTCCATCTCCGGCTTCGGCGAGACGGGTCCGCACACCGACATGCCGGCGTTCGACCAGGTGGTGCAGGGCATGGGCGGCGGCATGTCGATCACCGGTTTTCCCGACAGCCCGCCGGTCCGGTCGGGCATCCCGATCGGTGATCTCGGCGGCGGCGCGTTCGGCGCGATGGGTGTGATGGCCGCACTCGTCGCACGCGCTTCGACTGGCGTCGGCCAGCATGTCGACATCTCGATGCTCGACGTGCAGGTGTCGCTGCTCAACTACATGGCGACGATGCATCTGATGTCCGGCCAAGTGCCCGATCGCATCGGCAACAGCCACTTCGTGCACGTGCCTTACAACACCTTCCGCACGCAGGACGGGTACATCATCATCGCGTGCATCGGCGACGGCTTCTTCGAGCGCTTCAGGGCCGCCTTTCCGCTGCCGCTGCTGCAGGACGAGCGCTACTTGAAGCAGGCCGCACGGTTCGCCGACCGCAAGGCGATCGACGCGGCGATCGAAGCAGAGACGATGACCGGGACCTCGGCGGACTGGCTCGCACGGCTTCGCGAGGCGCGCATCCCGTGCGCGCCCGTCAACGACATGGCGCGCACGCTGACCGACCCACAGGTGCTGGCGCGAAGGATGGTCATCGACGTTCCGCTTCCGGGTGGTGGCTCCATCCGCATGCCGGGCAATCCGATCAAGCTGTCCGACGATGCCGACGACCCGGTCGCCGACGTCACGTCACCACCGCAGGTCGGGCAGCACACGGCGCAGGTGCTCGCCGACCTGCTCGGTTACGACGAGCCGCGTATCACTGCGCTGCGCGACGCCGGCGTCGTGCAGTGAGCGATCGACCCTGCTTAATCGATCGTCCCACGAGTCATCCAGTCTATCCGTCAGGAGTCACCGCATGACCGCAACTACCTCCGCAGCGTCGACCCCGCGCTATCGCCTCGGCGTCGACGTGGGCGGCACGTTCACCGACCTGCTCCTGATCAACGAGCACAGCGGCGAGACCTATGCCGCGAAGGTTCCTTCGACCCCCAAGGACGCCTCGCTCGGCGTGCTCAACGGCGTCGCGAAGCTGTGTGAAACGTACGGCGTGACGCCCGATGCGATCACCCACGTGATGCACGGGACGACGGTCGCCACCAACACGGTCCTGGTCAGCAACGGAGCGAAAGTCGGTCTCGTCGTCACGGCCGGATACCGGCAGACGCTGCAGATCGCGCGCTCGTTCGTGCCGGGCGGCCTCGGTGGATGGGTCAACTACATCAAGCGACCGCTGATGGCGCCGCTGGAGCTGACCATCGAAGCGGACGAGCGCCTCGACGCGCGCGGCGAGGTCGTGACGCCGCTCGACGAGGAGACCCTGCGCGTGCGTCTCGCGAAGCTCGCGAAAAGCGGCATCGAGGCGCTCACCGTGTGCCTGATCCATGCCTATGCCAATGGCGCTCACGAGCGGCGGATACGCGAGATCGCAGGTGAACTCCTTCCCGGCATTCCCGTCTCGATCTCGTCCGAAGTCATTCCCGAGATGTACGAGTACGAGCGCACCGAGACCACCGTCGTCAACTCGTACATCCGTCCGGTGGTTTCGAAATACATCGCCAACCTGCATCGTGAATTCGACGCGCGCATGCCGGGTGTCAAGCTGCACATCCTGCGCTCCGACGGCGGCCTGGCTTCGGTCGACGCGGCGCAGACCAGTCCGGTCAACCTGCTGATGAGCGGACCGGCGGGCGGCGTCGCGGGCGCGCAGTGGATCGCCAACCAGTCGGGCTTTCTCGACCTGCTGACCTTCGACATGGGCGGCACTTCGACCGACGTGGCGCTGATCGAGAAAGGCATCGCCCAGACGCGACGCGAGACACGCGTAGCCGACGTGACGGTGCGCGCGCCGTCGATCGACGTGCGTACCGTCGGCGCCGGCGGCGGTTCGATCGCCTACGTCCCCGAGCTGACCCGTGCCTTGCGTGTCGGCCCGCAGAGCGCCGGCGCCGATCCCGGCCCCGCCGCGTACGGCAAAGGCGGCGACAAGCCCACCGTGACGGATGCCAACGTGGTGCTGGGCTATCTGCCGAGTTCGTCGAAGCTGGGCGGCGACATGCGCATCGATCGCGAGCTGGCTGTCAAGGCGGTGAATTCGATCGCGGACGCGCTCGGCAAGTCGGTCGAGGAAGCGGCCGAGGGCATCGTCAATATCGTCAACGAGAACATGTTCGGTGCGCTGCGACTGGTGTCGATCGAGCAGGGCCACGACCCGCGCGACTTCGCGCTGGTGGCGTTCGGCGGCGCAGGTCCGCTGCATGCCAACGCACTCGGTCGGTTGATGGGCTCGTGGCCCGTCATCATTCCACCGGCTCCCGGCGTGCTGTGCGCTTACGGCGACGCCACCACCCGTCTTCGCGACGAGGCGTCGCGGACGTTCATCCGTCGCATTGCCGAGACGTCCGACGAAGAAGTGGCGGAGCTCCTGCAGGAACTGGCCGGCCTGGCCTCTCGCTCGCTGACCCACGAAGGCGTGCCGCTCGCCGAGCACAGCGTGGGCTACCAGATCGATGTGCGCTATCGCGGCCAGGGCATGCGGCTGACGCTCAACGTCACGCCGGCCGCTCTCGCCGCAGAAGGGCTGGCCGGCGTGACCCGGCGCTTCGACGCGTTGCACTCGCAGCTCTATACCTTCGCGCTCGATGCGCCGCATGAGCTGGTGAACCTGCGAGCAGTGGTCGAAGGGCCCGAGACCAGAGTCACGCCCGGGTCGTTGATGCAGGCCGGACCGGACGCGAGCGAAGCCGTGATCGACGAAGTCGACGTGTTCGTCGACGGTCGCAGGTTGCCGGCGAAGCTCTACGACCGCACCCGTCTCAAGGCCGGCCACGCGCTGCCCGGCCCGGCAATCGTGGCGCAGATGGACACGACCTCGCTGATCCTGCCCGGTCACACCGGCACGATCGACGCCGTCGGCAACATCCTGATCCGCCCCGACGGATCGCAGACCTGACTCGAATCCGGAGAACGCCATGCCCGCTCACATCGTCCAGCCGAACGCCGCGCCGTTCGCCGCCGTGCCACTCGACTCGATCACCCTCGACATCATCGAGAACGCGCTGCGCAACGCGCGTGCCGAGATGGATGCGGTGCTGTTCCGCACCGCCATGTCGCCCGGCATCCGGGAACAGCACGATGCCTTTCCGATGATCGCCAACCATCAGGGCAAGATGGTGGTCGGTCAATTCGGCTCGTTCATCCACGGTTTCATCGAGGGTTATGAAGGCACCATCGAGGAAGGCGACGTGTTCCTCACCAACGACCCCTACTCCTGCAACGGCGCCGTCAGCCATCTCAACGACTGGCTGGCGATGATGCCGATCTTCGACGACGGCCGGCTGGTGAGCTGGGCAGCGATGTTCGGCCACATGACGGACAACGGCGGCAAGGTGCCGGGCAGCCTGCCGACCGACGCGGCGCAGATTTTCGAGGAAGGCCTGCAGATTCCACCGGTCAAGATCGTCAAGGGCGGCGAGCTCAATCGCGAACTCCTCGGACTGCTCTTGCGCAACAGCCGCGTGCCCGAGTGGAACCGATCCGATTTCAACGCCATCCTCGCATCGCTGCGTCTCGCCGAGCGTCGCGTGCACGAGATCGTGAAGCGTTTCGGCGTCGACGAGTACATCGCCGCGATGATCGAGATGCTCGACCGCAACAAGCGCGCGATGAGCGCGATCGTCAAGATGGTGGTGCCCGAGAAGCGGGCGTACTTCGAGGACTACATCGACGACGACGGCGTCGGCATGGGACCGTACAAGGTCGCCTGCAGCCTGTGGCGCGAGGGCGACGTGGCTCACTTCGACTTCACCGGCACCGATCCGCAATCGATCAGCTCGATCAACTTCTATCTCAATGAAGAGATGTTCAAGATGTTCCTGGGTGCCTTCTTCATCAACCTCTTCGATCCGCAGATCCTGTTCAACGACGGCTTCTACGAACTGGTCGAAGTGACCATTCCGGAAGGCACCATCCTCAAGCCGCGCCGGCCCGCCGCGCTGTCGTGCCGCACCCACATGCTGGGCCGCATCTTCGACATCATGGGAGGCCTGCTCGGCCAGGGCGCGCCGGAGGCCCTCAACGCCGCAGGCTTCTCGGACAGCCCGCACCTGATGTATTCGGGCTACGACACGAACGGTGAGTGGTATCAGCTGTTCCAGATCGGCTTCGGCGGCATCCCCGGCCGGCCGGCCGGCGACGGGCCCGACGGGCATTCGCTGTGGCCGTCGTTCACCAACGTGCCCAACGAATATCTCGAAAGCTATTTTCCGCTGCGCATCGCGACCTACGAATCGATCCCCGACTCGGGCGGTGCGGGCCTGCACCGTGGCGGCAACGGCGTGCGGACCTCGTATCAGTTCCTCGAACCTGGCGACATCTCGATCCACGACGATCGCTGGCTGACCTATCCGTGGGGCGTCAATGGCGGGGAGCCCGGCATGCGCAGTCGCAAGGAACTCGTGAAGGCCGACGGCAGCGTCCACAACCTGCCGTCGAAGTGCGACCGCGTGCACGTCGAGCCGGGCGACCTGCTGCACTTCGACACCTGGGGCGGCGGCGGCTGGGGCGATCCCTTGCAGCGGCCCGCCGATCTCGTGGCGCTCGATGTCGAACGGGGGCTGGTGAGCGCGACAGGCGCACAGCGCTACGGCGTGGTGCTCGCGGAGGACGGCAGGGTCGATGCTTTCGCGACGCAGGCCATGCGGGCCACGCTGCAGGCTGCGCGAAAAGGCGAGAAGCCGGCGCTGTTCAATCGCGGTGGGACCGTCGACGAGTTGAAGGCACGCTGCCTCGAGGAAACCGGGTTTGCGCCGCCGCGGACGCCGCGCTTCGCGAACTGGATGCGCGAACGGATGGTCGCTTGAGCCCGTCGTCCGCCAGCCGCGTCCACCTGACCGAAGTCGGCCTGCGCGACGGCCTGCAGAGCCAGGCGGCGCTGGTCCCCCTGGCCGACAAGCTCGAACTCGCCCGGGCCATCGTCGCCAGCGGCATCCTGTCGGTGGAGGCGACCAGCTTCGTGTCGCCGAAAGCGGTCCCGCAGATGGCCGACGCCGACCTGCTGTTCCCCGCCCTGCCCGACCGCGAGCGCATCCGCTACTCGGCGCTCGCCCCCAACCTGCGCGCGCTGGACCGCGCGCGCAACGCCGGCGTCGAGGAAGTCGCGGTGGTCTTGTCGGCCACCGACACGATGAATCGCCGCAACCTCAACATGGGGCTTGCCGAAGCGCTCGCGGCCAGCATCGAGGTGCTCGAAGCGGCGCGCGCGGCGAACCTGCGCACGCGCGCCTACGTCGCCGTCGCATTCGTATGCCCGTTCGAAGGCGCGGTGGCGCCCGATCATGTGCTCGCACTCGCCGCGGCACTGGACGTCGCGGGCTTCGACGAGCTGGTCATCGCCGACACCATCGGTGCCGCCTATCCGTCACAAGTGAGCGCGTTACTGGATGTTTGCGTGGCGCGCTTCGGCGCGGAACGCATGGCTGTTCATTTCCACGACACGCGGGGCTTCGCGCTGGCCAACGCCTGGGCCGCCTACGACACCGGCGTACGGCGCTTCGACGCGAGTCTGGGTGGTCTCGGCGGCTGTCCCTTCGCGCCGGGCGCCGCGGGCAACGTGGCCACGGAGGATCTGGTGCTGTTGTTTGAAGGCTGCGGCATCGAGACGGGCGTGGACGTCGCCTCGCTGCGCGCCGCGATCGGCGTGGCCGAGCGCATCACCGGCGGCAAGCCGCTCGGCGGTCGGACCGCGCGCTGGCTGGCGTCGCTCGAGGCCGCGCCGCGTTGACGCTGCGAGGACGACCGCAGCGCCTAGCCGCGACGTTGCCCGCTCACGAGCCGACTCGCAGCGCGGCCGGCGATGCGGCCCAGGGTCAGCGCGGTGCACAGCCCCGCGCCGGGCAGATAGCCCGAAGCGCCGCGGCCGCTGATGCCGCGGGCCGTGCCGCCGCCGGCGAAGAGGTTGGGCAACAGCGAGCCATCGGCTCGACGCACGCGCGCGTCGCCATCGATCGCCAGGCCACCTTGCGTATGGAAAATCGCGCCGGTGACGCGGATGGCGTGGAACGGGGCGGTCAGCGGCGGCGTGGTGAACACGCGGCCGAAGCGATCCGGCACGCCAGGAGCGATCGCCGCCGCAGTCGCTTGCAGACCTGCGACATCGATGCCCATGCGGGTCGCGAGCGCCGCCAGCGTGTCGGCGCTGTGCCCGCCACCGCTCTCACGCAACGTGCGGTATTGCGGGAGGTCCTCGCAACGGTCGTGGATGCGCCGGTCGAAGATCACCCAGGCCAGGCCGTCGGGCTGCGCGATCACGCGCGCACCCTGACCGGACACGTCGTCGAGCTCATGGGAGAAGCGCTCGCCGCGTCGGTTGACCTGGAAGCCGCCTTCGATCAAAAAGCGCGGGTTGACGTCGATGCTCTGCGGTTCGGCCAACAGTCCGAGGCCCTGATAGGCGTCCATGTCGACGAGCGCCCCACCCAGCGCTTCTCCGTGCAGGATGCCGTCGCCCTGATTGCCTTCCCATCCGAAGTACGGCGCCTCGGCCATCGTGGGAATGAACTGCCGGATCATCGTACGATTTCCGCCGAAGCCGCACGTCGCGAGAATCAGCGCGGAGCAGCCGACGTCTGCGGTGCCGCCATCGGGGCGGACGTAGCGCACGCCGGTCACGCCGCTCCGGTCGGCGAAGACGTCGGTCATGCGGGCCTGCGTCACTACGGCGACGCCCGCGTGGTCGCACGCCGCGGCGAGGCGCGACATCAGGTCGGCCCCGGTGCGGCCCGGTGTGACGTGCATGCGTGTCCGCGTATGGCCGAACGCAGGTGGCCAGTTCGGGTCCAGCCGCAGCGTCACCCCGTGTTTGTCGTCAAGCCAGTCGAGCGTCGGACCGGACTCGTCGCCGACGCGTCGCGCGAGAACGGCATCGGCGGCGCCTCCGGTCTTGACCCGCACGTCGGCGGCAAAGATCTCGCCGTCATCTTCGATGCCATGACGCGCCTGGTCGGCGCTGCCGGCTGCGCAGGCGGCACCCAGCGACATGCCGCTGCTGCCCATCGGCGTCTTGTCGCGCTCGAGTACCGCGACATCGCAGCCGGCGTCGCTTGCGGCCAGCGCCGCTGTCAGACCGCAGGCGCCGCCGCCCACGATCAGGATCGGCAGCGACAGCTCGAAGTCGGCTTCGTCGCTATTCAGGATCGCCATGTTCGCCTCGTTGCCGCGCCGCTCGCGACGCGCGCCTTTTGTTGTGTCGTCACTCTCGAATCCGGAGTCCCACCATGGATGCCTCGCAAATCCTGACCGACCATGTGCTGGCGCTTCGCTGGGAGGCCGTCAGTGTCGCTGCCCGCGACGCGGCGCGAACCTTCCTGCACGACACGCTGTGCGTGGGCGTCGCCGGAACGCGGGCCCCGCATGCCGAAGACGTGCTGCGGGCGGTGAGCGGCTGGGGCGGCGCCGGGCCGTGCGGCGTGCTCGGTCGTGCGGCCCGGCTCTCGGCGCCCGACGCGGCTTTCGTCAACGCCTTCCAGATCCACGCGCAGGAGTTCGATTGCGTCCACGAGCCCGCGGTCGTGCACCCGCTCGCCACCGTCGCATCGGTGTTGCTGGCCGAAATCGATCGAGCGCACGCGGCCGGGCGCCGCTACAGCGGCGCAGAACTGCTGACCGCCCTGGTGGCCGGCGTCGATGTCGCAACCGGCCTCGGCGTCGCGGCGACGACGCCGCTGCGTTTCTTCCGGCCCGCGACCGCAGGCGTCTTCGGCTCGGTGGCAGCTCTCGCGAAGCTGCGGGGCGTCTCGTCCGACGTCCTGCGCAATGCCTTCGGCTACGCGCTGGCGTTCGCGTCCGGCACGATGCAGGCGCACATCGAAGGCAAGCCGACGCTGCCGGTGCAGGTGGCGCAGGCCGCGCGCTCCGCGATCCAGGCTCTCGACCTCGCGCTCGCCGGGCTGCCGGGACCGCTCGGTTCGATCGAGGGTCCGTTCGGCTACCTGACGCTGTTCGAGGCGGGCTTCGACGGCGAGCGGCTGCGGGATGGTCTGCACCGGGGCCCGCGGATCGTCGAAGTGAGCTGGAAACCTTTTCCGACCGGGCGCGCGGCGCACGGCGCCATCGTCGCCACCCAGACTTTGATGCGCGAGCACGGCGTAACCGCTGCCCTGCTCGCCACGCTGGTCTATCGGGCGCCGTCGCTGATCAACCGGCTCGTCGGGCGCGCCGCGACCGCGTCGATGACGCCGGCCTACGCGCGGCTGTGCTTCCCCTATCTCGCAGGCGCGGTGCTGCAGACCGGCGGGGTCGGCCTCGACGACTTCACGCCGGATCGCTTGCACGATCCCGCGCGCCTCGCGATCGCCGGACGCGTCACGGTCGAGGTCGACGACAACCCCGACCCGGCCGCCTTCACACCGGCTCATGCGATCGCCCGTCTGCACGACGGCCGCACGCGGCGCGTCGACGTCGTGGCGCAACTCGGTTCGCCGCAGTGGCCGCTGACGCGCGAGCAGCATCTGCAGAAGGCGAGGGACTGCCTGGCATTCGCCGGGCAGTCGTCGCTCGAGGTCGGCCTCGTCGCGTGGATCGACGGGCTGGAACACGATACCGATGTCGCCGCCACGCTCAGTGCGGCTCTTCGCCACCCGATACATTGAGGCTCTCGGCGGTGATGTAGCGGGCCTCGTCCGACGAAAGAAAGGCGACCGCCGCAGCGGTGTCTTCAGGAAGGCCGGGCCGACCCATCGGAATGCGGGCAGCCATGTCGCTCATGTAGCGCTCGACCGTGCGGCCGGTCTTCGCAGCGAAGTATTCGTTCTGCCACGCGCCCAAACCGGTGGTGACATGGTTCGGGCAGACGTTGTTGACGGTGATGCCATGCTCGCCGAGTTCGATCGCGGCCGACCGTACCAGGCCCACCAGCCCGTGCTTGGACGAACAGTAGGCCTGTGCGAACGGGAAGCCCGACTTGGATGCCTGGCTCGCGATGTTGACGATGCGGCCACCTCGCCCGGCCGCGACCATGATGCTCGCGGCCGCCTTCAGCCCGTAGAAGGCGCCGGTGAGATTGACGTCGATCACCGACTGCCAGTCGTCGGGTGTCACGTCGAGCAACGGCTTCATCAGGTAGCCGATACCTGCATTGTTGATCCAGATGTCGAGCCGGCCGTGTGTCTCGACGGCGTGCCGCGCCAGCGCCTCGACGTCGGACCAGCGCCGCACGTCACACGTCTGCGACGACGCGGCGCCACCCGCCGCGCGGATCGCATCGACCATCCCCGCCATGCTGACGCTGGTGCCGATCATCGCTTCTGGCGTCGCCGCATCGACCGAGCGGCCGATGTCGGAGATCACGACCGCCGCGCCTTCCGCAGCGAGTCGCAGCGCGATCGCAGCGCCCAGCCCGCCGGCACGTCCAGAGCCGGTGACGACTGCCACACGGCCGGCCAGGCGCGGAGCGTTCACAGTCGCTCGGTCGTGACGAACGTCGCGTCGGCGACGGCGGCGAATTCGGCGGCGACGGCCTTCATGGTGTCGGTGGCGACGTCCTTCCAGAAGCCGTCAATGTCCGCGACGTCGATGATCTCGATGTAGTCGTAGGGCGCCGGGGTACCGCCGAACGTGCCGGTCGCGCGGAATACGTCAAAGCCGGCGATCGACGGGAGCGCCCGGACGGTGGGCAGATCGCGCGTCCGTGCCCAGCTTTCGTAGTCGGACTCCGTGATACCAGGCTTGAGCTTGAACAGAACGATGATCCGCACGAGCTTCACGCTTCCCGTAACGTTGCGGAATTTAAGCTCGGCAACAGCAGCGCGGTCAGCGCGGCAAGCGCAAGCGCCGGTGCGACCACGATCGTCAGCGCCCAGACCCAGCCGAGATGGCCGATGACGGCCGGCACGATCAGCGGAAATAGCGCGAAGCCCAGGCTGAGCGGCGCCGAAGCGCAAGCCCCGAGTGCCGTGGCACGCAGTTCGGGCGGAAAAATTTCCGCCACGAGCAGCGGCAAAACCGCCATCGCTCCGTAGAAGAAGATGGCCATCACGGCGAACCAGACGTAGTCCGCGGACCGACCTCCGGTCGACCACAGCAGGATCAGCAACGCGGCCGCACCCAGGAGACACCACAGCGCGAACACGTTGCGCCGCGAGATGACGTATTCGCCGAGCGCTGCAGCAGACAGGTAGCCGATCACGGCCACGCCGTTCGACAAACCGACCAGCAACGCCGCGTCGCTTTCCGAATACCCACGAACGCTGGTGAAGAACGTCGGAAAGAAGAAAGCCGAGCCCGCATAGGCGCCACCGAACAGGAAGAAGGTCGCGAAACTGGCCCAGAAATGTACGCGATAGCGCGGCTGTAGCAGCGTACGGAGGCCCGCTGCCCGTCCGTTGACGACGACCTGGGACTTCGCGACCGGTGCCGGCGGATGTCGGCGCAGCAGGAAGCCCATGAGCAAAGCGATGGGCACGACGAGAAAGGCTGCTAGGCAAGCCGTGCGCCAGCCGCTGCGCGCCAGCAGCGGCGCAGCCAGCAACGACGCGACGAACCAGCCGAGCGGATAGCCGCATTGGAGCAGACCCATCGCCATCGCGCGCAGACGTGCAGGTGCGTTCTCGATCACCATCGCGTTGAGCACCGGCGACAGCCCCGCGCTGAGGCCGAATCCGAACACGCGCAACGCGATCAGCGCCGACAGCGTCGTGGTCCAGCCGAGCAGGCCGACAAAAATCGCGGACCCGCCCAGCAAGAGCACCATGACCACACCGCGTCCGTAGCGATCGGCCGCCATGCCGGCGACCACGACCATCAGCGCCGCTGCGATGAAAGAGATCGAAAGAATCAACCCAGCCGTCTCGGGTCCACGCTGGAACTCCGAGAGGATGCCCGGCAAGGCGTAGCCGAACAGCGATTGGTCCATGTTGGTCAGCGTCCACGCGACCAGTCCGATGACGAAAACGGTCAGGGCGGCGCTGCGGCGCGGCGCGGCGCCTATCGCCGCGGTGAAAGTGGCTGTAGTCATCGCGTCCTCAGGCGGAGCGGGCCTCGTCGCGCAGCGGCGACAGGACCCTCGTGATGTAACTGCGAAGAGCATCGTCGCGTTTCGGATCATGCTCCGCCTCACGACAGGCGCGATCGATTTCCTCGTGTGTCACCAGACCCTTGCTTTCGATCAGCGCGCTCAACGTCGTCACGCGCTCGGTCTGTACCCACAGTTCCGATGCGAGGTTGAGCACCACGGAGACGAAGCGATCGATGGCCGGTTCGGAGAAGAAAGTCGGCCGGCCATCGGGGCCGTAGCGTGCCTTGATCGGCGGCTGGACCGCGCCGTTCGCATCGCTCATGCCGCGGCCTTCCACGCGCCGAAAGCGAACCAGCGCACGCCGGCGGCGAGCCGGCCCGTGGTCTCGCGGTCGACGGCGAGTGGATCGCAAGTCGCTGCTTCGGCGATGGCGTCCACGCCGTAGACGCCCATGCTCGGCGTGACGAATTGCAGATAGTCGGTGTCCGCGAAGCCGGCGGCACGGCACAGCTCGCGTGGATCCTGGTCACGGAATCCCTTGTAGAACGGCTCCTCGTTGTACCAGCAGTCCCAGTCGAGGTAGAAACCGTCGAACGCGCTCAGCTCGCGATTCGGTGGCAGCTCCATATTGAGCAGCAGACCGCCAGGACGCAGCACCCTGTGCGCTTCCTTGAAAAACGCCGCGCGCGTCTTGGGCGACAGTTCGTGCAGAAACATCGACGTGAACACGAGATCGAAAGAGCCATCGTCGAACGTCAGTGTCTCTGCGTTCATCTGCTGAAAATGGACCGCCTGCCCCTGCAGGTTGGCGCGTGCCGCTGCGTAGACCAGACCCGGAGCCGCGACGTCGACGGCATGGACGTCGGCATCGGGATAGGTCTGTTTCCAGGGCAGCGTGTTGTGGCCGATCGTGCAACCGACGTCGAGGATCGCCCGGGGCGAGAAATCGGGAAAACGTCGGCGTACGTAGGCCGACATGGACAGACCGATGTCATCGAGGTTGCGGCCCATCAGGCCCATCGAGAAGATCGCCAGCCCGCGATCGTAGACGGCACCAGGTCCGAGCAGGTCGCCGCCGATCGAGCCGGCGTATGCACCGGGCATCAGATGGACGTCCAGTGCGGCCACGTTGCGCGGCACCTCCATCCCTGGATCGAGCACGACCGTCGAAGCGCCTTCGGCGATGGCGGCCTCGGCCCGCCGTTCGAGCGGCTCACGCTCGCGCTCCACGCTTGGAATGACGCTGCTCCAGACCATCCGCTGCGCCTCGACGCGGCACGCGCTGTAGACCTTGAACGCCGCGTCGTCGCGGATCGCGGCGTGAACCTCGTCACTGCCGGCAGGCGCGCGCCCGTGCGCCGCGCGAAACGCCGGCTCCGCGCGCTCCTCGAACGCGTGCCGCAAATCGCCGGCCATCTCGTTGAGGACCAAGCTGCGCAGCCCCGAGACGAAGCGCCCGCGAGCGACTTCGTCGGGCGTCAAAGCCGGTTTCAAATCGTGCTCGAGTGCCATGACCATGTGGATCTCCAAGAAACGACGGTCCGAAGAAGAAGCGCGGGCGCAACTTGACGCATTGTCGGCATCACGTCAAAAATAAGTCTAACCATCGTTCTTCCGCAAAAGAAACAAATTTGATCGGTTAGTGACTTCGTGGATCTCGAGTTGATGCAATTGCGCCGTTTCCTTGCCGTCGTCGAGTGTGGCAGTTTCGTCGCGGCGGCTCAGCGCATGAACGTGACCCAGCAGGCGCTCAGTTCTTCCATCGCGCGCATGGAGGACAACGCGGGTGTGTCGTTCTTCAATCGCAAACGTGGCGGACGCATCAGCCTGACCGTGTTCGGACGGCTGCTGATGACGCGTGCGCGCACACAAATCGCGATGTCTGAACGGACGATGGGGGAAATCGGCCTGCTGCGCGACGCGCGGGGCGGCAGCGTCACGCTGGGAATCGGCGAGACCATGGCGGGACGGATCGTCGCGAACGCCGTGCGCCGGTATCACGCCGAGCAGCCCGGCGTGCACATTCGCCTGATCGAGGGCTACACCGAACAGCTGATCGAGCAGCTGATCGCCGGCGAACTCGACTTCGTCGCCGGCGGGCCGAGTCATGATCCGGCACATGCAGCCGATCTCGATTACCAGCATCTCTTCGAAGTGCGCGACGTCCTCGCGGTGCGCCGCGCCCATCCGCTGACGGCCGCCGCCAACGTGACGCTGGCCGACCTGTCCGACTACACCTGGATGGTCCCGGCGTTCCGTGGCGACGTGTACGACGCGATCCAGCTCGCCTACATCCGCGCCAAGCTGCAACCGCCAAAGCGCTTCATTCGCTCCGACGCCATCGCCGTCGGTTCATGGCTCTGCATCGAGGACGATTACATCATCACGGTCTCGCCCGAACTGATCGGCACCTTGCTGCACTTCGGCGCGCTCGTGACCCTGGATCTGACCGACACCGCTCTGGTCCGGCATGCGTGCGTGATCACGCGCCACGAGAGCCGGCTCAGTCCGGCTGCCAATCGACTGCTCGAGGAGATCATCTTCGAGGCGGGTCAGACCGACGGTGCGCTTCCGACGAATGGTCGACAGACTGCGTCAAGAGTCGCCCGATGAAGCTGAAGCAGGTGGCCGGCGCAACGGTGGTAACGCCCGATCTGGACGCGGCTGTGGCGGCGTATGGCGAGTTGCTCGGGTATCGCGGAAACGGCTGCACCCGGGTCGGATCCGAACTTGCCGCGTTGTGGGGCTGCCCCGCCGCGGCTGACACGAGAATGGCGGTGCTGTATCCGGAATGCGGTGCGCGACGCTTCATTCGACTGGTCGAAGGGCGCGCACCGAAAAGCTACCGACCGCTTGCGTCGTACGGCTGGAACGCCATCGAAATCATCGTCCAAAATCTCGATGCGCTCGCCGCTCGCCTGCGCGGCAGTGCATTCGAGATCATCGGCGAACCGGCAGTGCTGGACTTCGATTTCACCGATCAGATCCGCGCGATGCAGGTCCGCGGGCCGGGGGACGAAGTCCTGTACCTGACCGAGGTCAACGCGGACATCCCCGGCTTCGAATTGCCACGCGCGTTGAGCTTCGTCGGCGAAATCTTCGTTCTTGTACTCGGCGCGGCTTCCATCGTGTCAGCAGCCAGCACTTACGCGGCGCTTGGTCGCGTCCAGGGGCCCGACTTCGCGGCGCGGATCGATGTGCTGTCGCGCGAACACGGCATGCCGAACGCTTTCCGTCATCAGCTCACGACCATCGCTCTGGACGATCGCAGCCTGATCGAGATCGACGCGTTCCCCGCAAGTGCCATCGCGCGTGCATCCTCATCCATCGGACTGCCTGCCGGGTTCGCCATGGCCAGCTTCATGGTCGCCGGAGAACCTGCGGTCAGCGAGGTCCGAATCATGCGGGGACAGGCCGGCGAGTGGATCGAACTGCTTTCCGAGCCGCTCCCTGCGGGGGTCTGAGACATCGTTCGAAGTCCGACGTGTCCGACGGACTCCGCGGCCTCGCAAGAGAAACGCCGCGATGCCTCACGGCTCTCGCGGCGTTTTCACGAGTCGCGACGTTCTATGCGACCTTTTTCGCTTCGTGATCGTCGCTGAAGAACTGCTCGTCTTCCGTCGAGCCCTTCAACGCGGTCGTCGACGCTTCGCGCTCGATGGTCTGCGTCACGGCGTCGAAGTAGCCGGTGCCGACCTCGCGTTGATGCTTGACCGCCGTGAAGCCCTTCGATGCGGCCGCGAACTCGGCTTCCTGCAACTCGACAAACGCCGTCATCTGGTTGCGTGCATAGCCGTGGGCCAGATTGAACATCGAGTAGTTGAGGCTGTGGAAGCCGGCCAGCGTGATGAACTGGAACTTGTAGCCCATTGCACCCAGTTCCTTCTGGAACGACGCGATGGTCGCGTCGTCGAGGTTCTTCTTCCAGTTGAAGCTCGGCGAGCAGTTGTAGGCGAGCAGCTTGCCGGGATGCTTCGCGTGGACCGCATCGGCGAAGGCTTTCGCGTACGCGAGGTCGGGCTTGCCGGTCTCGCACCACACCATGTCGGCGTACTCGGCGTAGGCGATGCCGCGCGAGATGGCCTGATCGAGCCCGGCGTTCGTGCGATAGAAGCCTTCGACGGTGCGTTCGCCGGTGAGGAATGCCTTGTCGTTGTCGTCGACGTCGCTGGTCACGAGGTCGGCGGCCTCGGCATCGGTCCGGGCGATGACCAGCGTCGGCACGCCCATGACATCGGCGGCGAGACGTGCGGCGACCAGCTTCGCCACCGCTTCGCGCGTGGGGACGAGCACCTTGCCGCCCATGTGTCCACACTTCTTGACCGAGGCGAGCTGATCCTCGAAGTGGACACCGGCGGCGCCGGCTTCGATCATCGACTTCATCAGTTCGAACGCGTTGAGTACGCCGCCGAAGCCGGCTTCGGCATCCGCGACGATCGGCGCGAAGTAGTCGATGTCGTTCTTGCCTTCTGACCACTGGATCTGGTCGGCACGGGTAAACGCGTTGTTGATGCGGCGGACCACCATCGGCACCGAGTTGGCCGGATAGAGCGACTGGTCGGGATACATCTCGCCGGCCAGATTGGCATCACCGGCGACCTGCCAGCCCGACAGGTAGATGGCCTTGAGGCCGGCCTTGACCTGCTGCATCGCCTGGTTGCCGGTCAGCGCACCGAGCGTGTTGACGAACGGCTCGTTGTTGACGAGCGTCCAGAGCTTCTCGGCGCCGCGCCTGGCGAGCGTGTGTTCGACCTGCAGGGACCCGCGCAGACGGATGACATCGGCCGCCGAATAGCCGCGCTTGACGTTCTTCCAGCGCGGGTTGGTGTCCCAATCCTTCTGCAGCTTCTGCGTTTCGAGTTCGCGTGCGCTCATGTTGTGGTCTCCTCGTTGATGTACCGATGCTCGTGCGAATGCGGGCGTCCGCCCGCACCAAGTATAAGGACGCGGGCACCATCGCGCGCGTCGGCGCCGTTTCGACAGCGCGTGCCGATCGTACTAAAAATGCGGCGGCGCAACAAGAGCGATGTGGATGATTCGATTCGGTATTTATCCGCGAAATTAGCAGCAATGCACAAGCATCAATCGAGCCCGCCAAACGAAAAACGGTCGCCATGACGACCGTTTGCCCGCCGCGAACGACGATCAAGCCGCCTTGCGCATCGACGCATTCGCCGAGTCGTCCTCGGCATCGAGGGCCGCCGCCGCTGCCGCATCCAGCTTCACCTGCGTGTCGCGCAGTGCCGTGCGCAGCCCTTCCTGGACGACCGGGTGGTAGAACGGCATCTCCAGCATCTGCGCGATGGTCAGCTTCATCTGCAGCGCCCACGACAGCAGATGCGCGATGTGTTCCGCGTCGGGGCCGAGCATCTCGGAGCCGAGGAAACGCCCCGTGCCGATCTCGGCATAGATGTGCAGCAGGCCCTGATTGCGCAGCATCACGCGCGAGCGACCCTGATCGACGAAGGACACTTCGCCGATGACGTGGGCGAACGCCTTGGCCGCGCGATATCCGTTGCCGACGATCGCGATCTGCGGATCGGTGAACATGATGCCGAGCGGCGCACGGCGCAGGCCCTTGGTGACCGCCGGAAAGCGGGCGGCGTTGTCGCCGGCGATGCGTCCCTCGTCGGCCGCCTCGTGCAATACCGGGACGTCGTTGTTGACGTCGCCGGCGATGAAGATGGACGACGACCCGCATTGCAGCGAGTCCCGATCGAACGACGGAATGCCGTGCGCGTTGCAGGCGAGCGACGTGTGCTCGAGGCCGATGCCGTGGACGTTGGGCGTACGACCGGTCGCGGCCAGCAGGTAGTCGAAGCGCTCCACCTGATCGGTCCCGTCGAGCGCCTTGAACTCGACCACCACGTGATCGCCGTCGCGCCGGACGTTGGCGTGGGCGTCGGTGTCGAGATAGAACTCCTCGCCGAGCACCTTGCGGGCTTCGTCCAGCACGGCCGGGTCGCTCAACGGGCCCACGCCGCCGCCGCGACCGAAGACCTTGACCCGCACGCCCAGTCGATGGAGCGCCTGACCCAGTTCGAGGCCGATGACGCCGGGACCGAACACCGCGACGCTTTCGGGCAGCGTCGGCAATTCGAAAACGTGGTCGTTGGTGATCAGACGGTCGCCCAGGGCCTTCCAGACCGGCGGAAAGCTGGGGGTCGAGCCGGTGGCGATGACGATGGATCGCGCGACGACCGTCGAGCCGTCGCTGATGGTCAGCGTGTGGTCGTCGGCGAAGGTCGCCCGGCCGAAGATCTTGTCGACGGCCGGAATGTCTTCGACGCCCTTGAGCACGAAGCCCACGAAGCGATCGCGTTCGGCGCGCACGCGCGTCATGATCGCCTTGCCGTCGACGACCAGCGGCGCGTCGACCGACATCCCGAACCGGGGCAGCTTCTCGAAGGTGTGCGCGGCTTCGGCCGGCGCGATCAGCAGCTTGCTCGGCATGCAGCCGACGCGCGCGCACGTGGTGCCGTAGACGGTGCTCTCGATCACCACCGCCCGCTTGCCCGCGGCCCTGGCCGCACGGTAAGCCGCGAGACCCGCGGTGCCTGCGCCGACCACGGCGACATCGGTTTCGATCCGGTTCATGTCAGTTCTCGCTCATGTTCACGCGGTAGCCACCGCAAGTGTCGAAAGGCCCGCTCGCGCGGGCCTTTCGAGTCACGACCCGTTCAGGCCGCTTTCTTCAGGTAGTTCTCGAGGTCGTCGGCGCTGCCGATCAGTTCCCCGTTGATGAACACCTGCGGGACCGTCTTGCCGCCGGAGATGGCGCCGACCGCCTTGGTGCGGATGGTGTGCGCGAGCGGCACTTCGACGTATTCCATGCCGGCTTCGCTCAGGGCCTTCTTCGCGCGGGCGCAATGCGGACAACCGACGCGCGTCAGGATGGCGATCTGGTCCGGACCCTTGGCGCTCGGATCGATGTAGTTGAGCATCGTGTCGGCATCCGACACTTCGAACGGGTCGCCTTCGACGTCCGGCTCGATGAACATCTTGTCGATCTTCTTGTTCTTGACGAGCATCGAATAGCGCCACGAACGATCGCCGAAGTTGATGGCGCTCTTGTCGACCATCATGCCCATGCCCTTCGTGAACGCGCCGGCGCCGTCGGGGAGCAACGTCACGTTGTCGGACTCCTGGTCGCGGGCCCACTCTTCCATCACGAAAGGATCGTTGACCGAGACGCAAACGATCGAGTCGACGCCGTGCTTCTTGAAGATCGGCGCGAGTTCGTTGTAGCGCGGCAGGTGGGTCGACGAGCAGGTCGGCGTGAACGCGCCCGGCAGCGAGAACACGACGACGGTCTTGTTGGCGAACAGGTCGTCGGTGGTGACCTTCGCCCAGTCGCCGTCCTTGCGGATCATCAGCGTGACGTCGGGTACGTTGTGGCCTTCGATGTTCTTCAATTCATTCATGGGTAGCTCCTGTGACAGACAAGATATTCGGGACAACCCGTATTCTGCCTCTTCTACCGCGATTGCACAATTTTGTTTTGATGCAGAATTCGATAGTCTCAGATTATTGCGAAAGTACGATCGAACATCGCCTCAATCCGGGGTTTTCAGCGTCGTGGGCAGCATCCGCTGCAACTCGGGTTCGCGATCGAGCCACTGGTGCTTCAACGCGCCGAGGACGTGGAGCGCGAACAAGCCGTAGAGCACATAGCCGGCCAACCCATGCAGAGCGCCGAAGCGATCGTGCAGGGTCTCCCGAAAAGCCGGTTCCGCATGCATGACCCAGCCGATGCGCGGCCACGGCACCAGGCCGAACAGCGTCATCGGATGACTCGCCGCATCCTTCCAGGCGGAGTCGTGTAGCCAACCCGACAGCGGCAACGCGAAGATCAGCAGATAGAGCGCCGTATGCGCCAGATGCGCGACCCACCGTTCCCAATGCGGATAGGCGAGTGGTAACGGCGGCGGGCGATGCGTCGCGCGCCACAGCAATCGCAGCACCGCGAGGCCCAGGACGGTGATGCCAATCGACTTGTGCGTGTCGATCACGGGTCGCACCCAGTCATCGGGAAGGTAGTCCGCGGACAACGCCAGGGTGACGTTGACGGTGATCAGCAGCGCGATGATCCAGTGAAAGGCCATCGCGGTGCGGGTGTAGCGCTGGATGAGGGACATGGGCGACTCGAAGCGTGAACACGAAGTATCGCAAGAACTTGCCGCTGTCGACAGTCGTGACCGCCTTGTCGCGCAGCCGACCCGAACCCGTCGTCTACAACGCGCGAGCCTGGGCATCGACGTCCGGATCAGCGTCTCGAACGGTCACCCGACCGCGTTCGAGTCGTCGTGGCGTGGGATCATCCGGCCGCTGTCACCACCCGCTCCCGCGTTCCCCGCCTTGACCACGCCCCTCGACGAAGCCCTGCGCCGCCATTCGCCGCGCTACCTGCCACGGACGCTGCCGCTCGCGTGCGCCGCCATCCACGGCGCCGTCCTCACGGTCTGGGTGCTGTTGTTCGCGAGCGCCTTCTCGCTCGGCGGCATCTACGCCTGGTCGACCGGCATCGCGTACATCGCCTACGACACGGTGCTGCTCGCGTTCGTCGGCTACCAGACCCTGGTGCTGCTGCGACCGCCACCGGTCGTCGCGCAGCGAGCTTCGGAGGGGATGACGGTCGTCGTCGCCGCGCACGACGAAGCGACCGTCCTGCCGCAGATGCTCGTCTCGCTGCTCGACCAGACCGAACCGCCGGACGCGATCGCGATCGCAGACGACGGCTCCAGCGACGATACGGCGACGCTGCTGACCGAGCGCTTCGGCTTCGCGGCGCCCGCGCTCGGGCAATGGGCCAGCAGCACGACCTACCCGTCGCTGCACTGGCTGCGGCTGCCGCACGGCGGCAAGGCTCGCGCGCTCAACGCGGCCCTGTCGTCGCCGATCGCCGCCTGCCGGACGCCGATCGTCATGACGGTCGATGCCGACACGCGGCTCGCGGCGGACGCCGTGGCCGCGATGCGCCACGCGTTCTCGAACGAGCCGTCGCTGGTCGCGGCCACCGGCATCCTCAAGCCGGTCTGCGGACCTTCGGCGATGGGCCGGATGTTCGAATGGTTCCAGACCTACGAATACATCCGCAACTTCCTGTCGCGCTACGCGTGGATGCGCGTCGACAGCCTGCTGCTGATCTCGGGCGCGTTCGCCTGCTTCCGACGCGAAGCCGTCCTCGAAGTCGGCGGGTTCGATCCGGATTGCCTGGTCGAGGACTACGAACTGATCCATCGCCTCGCCCGCTACTCGGCATTGAACCGGCTCGGCTGGCGCTCGCGCGTCATCGGCGGCGCGGTCGCGCTGACCGAGGCGCCGAGCGCCATCGCGCCTTTCCTGCGGCAGCGGCGCCGCTGGTTCGGCGGCTTCCTGCAGACGCAGTACTGGTATCGCGCGATGGTCGGCGACGGTCGCCGCTTCGGCAACGTGGGTCGCTGGATGCTGCCGGTCAAGGCGATCGACACGATGCAGCCGATCTTCGGACTGACGGCCCTGGTCGTCCTGATCGTGGTGCTGGCGCAGGGACGGGCAGGCGTTCTGCTGCCGATCTCGGCCTGGATCCTGGCGAAGATCGCGATCGATCTCGGCTTTCATCTGTGGTCCGTCCATCTCTACCGCCGCTGGATCGGCAGCGCCACCGAAGCGCGCTTCGGCTTCGCCCTGCTCGCGGCGCTGGCCGAGCCGTTCAGCTTCCAGATCCTGCGTCATGTGGGTGCGACGCTCGGCTGGGTCACGTTCCTTACCGGCCGCAAGCAGTGGGGCAAGCAGGAACGTCTCGCTGCGATCGGCGAGCAGTCGCCACCGCGGTGACCACGCAAGCAGCGCAGAGGCGGGTCGCGGCGAGCCGGTAAGACGCTGTTACCAGACGGGGCGCGCGAGCGTCATCGGCGTCGCCTGGGCTCGCGTTCTGGTCTCAACGCTTCGCTCGATCACTGTTCGACCCGCGAAGCCGTTCAACCCGGACATCGAGGAAACCGACATGAAGCGCGCCGCCCTGCTGTTAGCTCTTTCCGCCACGGCCTTCGCCCCGTTCGCCGCCCACGCCGACCTGCCCGGCAACCATCCCGCCTATCTCCACGCGCTGACCGACTTGCGGACGGCGCGCTGGTTGATCGAGCATCGACCGGGCGATGCCCGCGTCAGCGGCGACGAGGACGTGGCCATCGCTCGCATCGACGAGACCATCGGCGACATCAGACATGCCGCCATCGACGACGGCAAGGACCTGCGGGATCACCCGCCGGTCGATGCGATTCTCGACGGTCGCGGCCGCCTGCATCGCGCGGAAGAACTGCTGCGCAAGGTCCACAACGACATCGCCCGCGAAGAGGACGATCCGCTGACCCGCGGCCTGCGCGACCGTGCGGTCCATCACGTCGACGAAGCGATCGTCGCCACGCACCGGGCGATCGGGGCCGCCGAACGCGGGCTGTAACGCTCGGCTCAGGCGCCCGGCGAAGTCGCGGACGGGACGTTCGCGGGACGTCGCTTCTCGTGGATGGCGATCGGGAAGAAGGTCCTGATGACGAACGCTGCCGGCCAGCTCAGCAGCAAGGCCAGAACCGTGTAGGTCAGGCCCACGACCAGCGACGAGGTCTTGAACGACGGATCGAGCCCCAGCACGCGGATGGCCACGCCGGTGAACACGCTGAACATCAGGAAGTGCAGCGGGAAGACGATGATCGTGTTGCGTGCCAGCCATTCGGCGACGCGGCTCTTCGCGAACAGCGACGACACGGCGACGACGCTGAAGATACCCAGCGCGCTCACCGGGAGGTAGAGCCACGGCACGTCGCCGAAGACGAGGTTGTTGAGGTCGACCCTTCCGGCGATGCTGGACAAACCCAGGACCGCGAGCGCGGCGGCGACACCGGCGGTGGCGACCAGCGGACGCGACCAGCGCGCAGTGACGCGAGGACTCAACGTGCGTGCCCATTCGCCTGCGGCGTGGAACGGCAGCGCGACCAGCGCGCAGTCGCTGCTCCATAGCCAGCGCCCCATGGTCGGCGGGCGCGATTCGATGAAGGCGAAAGCGACGATGCCGTAGATGGCGAGCGTCGCGCCTGCCGAGAAGCGGCGCCGCATCATGAGGTGCACGACCGCGACGATGAACAGGCAGGGAAAGAACCACAACGTCACGTTGGCGTACATCAGGTCCCCGGTGCCATGCAACAGACCCTTCAGGGGGTCCCACCAGGGCAGTGCCGAGAACTCGTCCTGACGCAGCCCGTGACGCTTGGCGACCAGCCAATAGACGAACGAGATCGAATAGTAAAAGACGTAGGGCACCAGCAAGGCCCGCGCGAGATGCACGACACGGGTCAGCGCCGGGCCGCGCAGATGATGGGGCGCGACGACGAAGCCCGACAGGAAGAAGAACAGCGGGACGTGGAACGCGAAGATCCACGTGATCAGCGACGCGGGAAAGCCCGGCGCATGACCGACGACGATGAGCACAATGCCGATGCAGCGGGCATTGTCGATCAGCGCGTTGCGTGTCGGGGGAGCATCGGCGACGGCGACGGCGCCCGGGTCGGGAAGCGGACCAGGCGCCGCGTGAACCTCTGTAGCCATCCGTCGCGAACAGTCCCGTGGAGCAGATCGATCCCGTCGGCTCGCGAGCACCGGCTCGCCGTCAGGGATCAGGGCGCGAGTATAAGCATGGCATCGTTCGCGGCCGGCGCGATACGGCCCCTGACGAAGCGAGGAGGCGGCACCGTCGACGTGCCGCCGCCGGGTCTCGACCGATCGCGATCACGCCGCCAGCGGCACCTCGGGAGCGAAGCTGAAGCCGCGCTCACCGAAGTCCACGTGCACCGTGTCCTTCGCGCCGAACCGGCCTTCGAGCAACATCCGCGACAACGGGTTCTCGATCTGCTGCTGGATGGCGCGCTTCAGCGGCCGCGCGCCGAACAGCGGATCGAAGCCGGCCGTCGCGAGCTTCGTCAATGCCGCTTCGCTGACGTCGAGACGGATCTCGAGCTTGCCCAATCGCGCCTCCAGACCCGAGAGCTGGATGCGCGCGATCGATGCGATGTTCGCCTGGTCGAGCCCGTGGAAGACGACGACCTCGTCGATCCGGTTGAGGAACTCGGGCCGGATTTCCTGCTTGACCTCCTGCCAGACGAGTCCCTTGATGCGCTCGTAGACCGCTTCGGCCGCGGTCTTGTCCGCCACCGCGAGGCCACCGCTCTCGGCCAGGATCAACTGCGAGCCGATGTTGGACGTCATGACGATGACCGTGTTCTTGAAGTCGACGGTGCGACCCTGGCCATCGGTGAGACGACCGTCGTCGAGCACCTGCAGCAGCACGTTGAACACGTCGGGGTGCG
>CAZZWS010000001.1:0-36037 GCA_964657795.1 Beijerinckiaceae bacterium | reverse complement strand
TCTCGATCTCGTCGAGCAGGATCACGGTGTAGGGCTTGCGCCGCACGAGTTCCGTCAGATAGCCGCCCTCCTCGTAGCCGACATATCCCGGCGGCGCGCCGATCAGCCGTGCGACGCTGTGCTTCTCCATGAACTCGCTCATGTCGATACGGACCAGATGATCCTCCGCGTCGAACAGGAAACCCGCGAGCGCCTTGCAGAGCTCGGTCTTGCCGACACCGGTCGGACCGAGGAAGAGGAAGGACCCGTACGGGCGGTCGGGATCGGACAGTCCAGCGCGCGAACGCCGGATCGCGTCCGACACGAGCCGCACCGCCTCGTCCTGACCGACGACCCGCTGGTGGAGCGCGTCTTCCATGGACAGCAGCTTGTCGCGCTCGCCTTGCATCATCCGGCTGACCGGAATGCCGGTGGCGCGCGAGACGACCTCGGCGATCTCTTCGGCGCCGACCTGGGTACGGACGAGCTGGTTGGGCTTGTCGTTGGAACCCGCGGCCTCGGCGACCTTCGCCTGTTTCTCGAGTTCGGGCAGCTTGCCGTATTCGAGCGCAGCGACATCGCCGAAGCGGCCTTCGCGGCGAAGTTTGACGATCTCGCTCTTCACCCGATCGATTTCCTCCTTGATCCTCTTCGAGTCGTTCACACCCGCTTTTTCGGCCTTCCAGATCTCCTCGAGGTCCGAATACTCCTTCGACAGGCGGTCGATTTCCTCGGCGATCAGGCCAAAACGCCGTATCGACCCGTCGTCCTTCTCGCGACGCACCGCCTCGCGTTCGATCTTGAGCTGGATGATACGGCGGTCGAGACGGTCCATCACTTCGGGCTTCGAATCGATCTCCATCTTGATCCGCGCCGCCGCTTCGTCGATCAGGTCGATCGCCTTGTCGGGCAGGAAGCGATCGGTGATGTAGCGATGGCTGAGCTCGGCGGCGGCGACGATCGCCGGGTCGGTGATGTCGACGCCGTGATGGAGCTCGTACTTCTCCTGCAGGCCGCGCAGGATGGCGATGGTGCTCTCGACCGACGGCTCGCCGACGAGGACCTTCTGGAAGCGGCGCTCGAGCGCGGCGTCCTTCTCGACGTACTTGCGGTACTCGTCGAGCGTCGTCGCGCCGATGCAATGCAGCTCGCCGCGCGCGAGCGCGGGCTTGAGCATGTTGCCGGCGTCGATCGAACCTTCGGCCTTGCCGGCGCCGACCATCGTGTGGATCTCGTCGATGAAGACGATGGTCTGCCCCTCGTCCTTCGCGATGTCAGTCAGCACGGCCTTGAGGCGCTCCTCGAATTCACCGCGGTACTTCGCGCCCGCGAGCAGCAGCGCCATGTCAAGGACCAGCAGACGCTTGCCCTTCAGCGACTCGGGCACCTCCTCGTTGACGATGCGCTGGGCCAGGCCTTCGACGATGGCGGTCTTGCCGACGCCCGGCTCGCCGATCAGCACGGGGTTGTTCTTGGTCCGCCGCTGCAGGATCTGGATGGTGCGGCGGATCTCGTCGTCCCGGCCGATGACCGGGTCGAGCTTGCCCTGCCTCGCCCGCTCCGTGAGGTCGATCGTGTATTTCTTCAGCGCCTCGCGCTGCGATTCGGCGTCGGCCGAGTCGACCGGCGCACCGCCGCGGACACTGTCGACTGCCGCGACGAGTGCGGTCTTCGTCAACCCCGCCTCCTTCGCCGCACGGCCGGCATCGCCCTTGTCGTCGGCGATGGCGACGAGGAACATCTCGCTGGCGATGAAATCGTCGTTGCGCTTCTGCGCCTCGCGGTCCGCGATGTTGAGCAACCCGGTCAGATCGCGGCCGATCTGCACCTGGCCATTGGTGCCCTGCACCTGGGGCAGGCGACCGATCGCCTGTTCGAGCGCCGTCGTCAGCCGCGGCACGTTGACGCCCGCGCGCTGCAGCAACGAGCGCGCCGAGCCGTCCTGCTGGGCGAGCAGCGCGGTCAGCAGGTGCACCGGCTCGATGAACTGGTTGTCGCGCCCGACGGCGATGCTCTGGGCATCGGCCAGCGCTTCCTGGAACTTGGTGGTGAGCTTGTCGATTCGCATGGCAGAAAAATCCGGTAGAGACGATTGCGTAGAAGTGGGGCGCCAACCGTCTGTTTCAAGGAACCGATCCTGCATCTCGCCGCTCGAAACCGGTTGGTACGTCCCCACGTAATCGCCCTGTGCAGTATTCGATCGCTGTTCCCCGACTTCCGAACAAAACCCATGAGCGACATCCGAAAACCCGGTCTGGTCACTTCCCCATCCGTAGCGTCGCGACGCGACCGCCGCAGCTTTATCGTGCTGGCGGGCGCCGCATTGGTGGGCATCGCATGGGTGGCGACGCGTCGTCCCGCCCTTGCCGCCTCCGCCCCGCTCGCGCCCGCCGGTCCGGTCACCATCGTGCCGTTCACCGATGCGGGCGTGCGACAGGCCCCGGTGGCCGTACCGAGGATCTCCAAGACCGACGAAGAGTGGAAGAAGCAGCTCGACGCGGAACAGTTCCTGGTCGCGCGGAAGGCCGGGACCGAGCGTCCCTTCACCGGCGTCACCTGGAACAACCACGAGAAGGGTCTGTATCGCTGCGTGTGCTGCGATACACCGATTTACGACTCGGAGACGAAGTTCGAGTCGGGCACCGGCTGGCCGAGCTTCTGGCAGCCGATCGCGCCGGAGAACATCGCCAGCATCCGTGACACGAGCTACATGATGACCCGCACGGCCGTGTCGTGCGCGCGCTGCGACGCGCACCTGGGACACGTCTTCGACGATGGGCCGAAGCCGACCGGCCTGCGTTACTGCATGAACTCGGCGGCGATGAAGTTCGTCAAGCACGCATGACCCGCGCATCACCGCGCGCCCTTTTTCGACGAGGCCCGGCATGACCAGCAAATCCTTCATCAAGCGCGCCATGAGCGCGACGATCGCCAGCAGTGTCTTCGCGCTGTCGGCCTGCGGCCTGGCGGACGCGGCCGATCGTACCTACAACGCACCAGCGGCCGCGGTCGACACGCCACTGGTCAAGACCGCCGCTACATCGACCGGCTCGCAGACGCTCGTTCTCGCGGGAGGTTGTTTCTGGGGCGTCGACGCCGTGTTCAAGCACGTCAAGGGCGTGACGTCGGTGACGTCGGGTTATGCGGGCGGCGAGAAGTCGACCGCCGATTACGAGACCGTCAGCACCGGCACGACCGGCCACGCGGAGTCCGTGCAGATCGTCTTCGATCCGTCGCAGGTCACGGTCGGTCAGTTGCTGCGCGTGTACTTTTCCGTCGCTACCGATCCCACGACGCTGAATGCACAGGGTCCGGATCGCGGGACGCAATACCGTTCGGCCATCTTCTACAACAGCGACGATCAGAAGCGCATCGCCGATGCCTATATCGCGCAGCTGCAGGCCGCCAAGATCTACCCGGGGCCGATCGTGACGCAGGTCACGCCGTTCAAGGCGTTCTATCCGGCCGAGAGCTATCACCAGAACTACCTCGCGCTGCATCCGATGCAGCCGTACATCGTCATCAACGACATGCCCAAGGTCGAGGCGCTGAAGACGATGTTCCCCACGATCTATCGGGCGAGCTGAACGCCGTCGCCACCCGCCACACGGGCCGCTGCTGCGGCGCTTCGTCCTCTGCTTCAGCGTGCTGAGCTTAACCTCGCGGATCTTGCCGCCTTCGAAGACCGCGATGCGCGGGTCGATGCTGGTGCCGCCGAAAAATGGCCCTTTGGGGTTAGCGACATCACCTGCGACCAACGCGCCGAGTATCGGCGCCGTAACTATCCACACCGCGAACGCCGGCCGGAACGACCCGCCGCGGGCGACGGCGAGGATGTCGAGCGTGTACGCCCGACGGCCATGTAGCCGCTATGCGCGAGGCTGAACTGGCTGGTGTAGCCGGTGATCAGGTCGAGACCGATCGCGGCGATCGCGAAGATGCACGCCGTGGACATCCGGTGAGGTGATCGTAGCGCGCAACGCGGGTTTTTCCTGTCGACGACCTCCTGGCGCGGGAAAGCCGGGCCGAATGCGCCCGGACGACGATCGGACGTGCCGGTATCCTTGGACGACACGCTTCGCCCGTCAGGAGACCCCCATGAACATCGCTCAAACCGTCGTCGCCACCCTCGGCCATTTCATCGGCGGCAGGATGGTCGACCCGGCGACCCTCGGCCGGGACGCCCGCCGCGCCCCGGTCTTCAATCCCGCGACCGGCACGGTCAGTGCCGAGGTCATGCTGGCCGACCGTCTGATCGTGGACCAGGCCGTTGCCGCGGCCAAAGCGGCTTTTCCCGCGTGGAGCGCGACCTCAGTGCTCAACCGGTCGCGCGTCATGTTCCGCTTCAAGGAGCTGCTGACGCAGCACCACGACGAATTGGCGGCCCTCATCACGCACGAACACGGCAAGGTGTTCTCGGATGCAAAAGGCGAAGTGATGCGCGGCATCGAGGTCGTGGAGTTCGCGTGCGGCGGTCCGCAACTGCTGAAGACCCAGTTCTCGGACAACATCGGCGGCGGCATCGACAACTTCTCTCTACGGCAGCCGCTCGGGGTGTGTGCGGGCATCACGCCTTTCAATTTTCCGGCGATGGTTCCGATGTGGATGTTTCCGCTGGCGCTCGTCTGCGGCAACACGTTCGTCCTGAAGCCGTCGGAGCGCGATCCGTCGGCGGCACTGCGCCTCGCCGAACTGCTGAAACAGGCGGGCCTGCCCGATGGTGTGTTCAACGTCGTCAACGGCGACAAGGAAGCGGTGGACGCCCTGCTCCGGCATTCGGACGTCGCGGCCATCAGTTTCGTCGGATCGACCCCGATCGCCGAGTACATCCACGCGGAAGCCGGCCGGCACGGCAAGCGGGTCCAGGCCCTGGGGGGCGCCAAGAACCATCTCGTCGTGATGCCCGATGCAGAGCTCGATCACGCGGCCGATGCGTTGATGGGCGCGGCTTACGGATCGGCTGGCGAGCGCTGCATGGCGATCTCGATCGGCGTCGCGGTGGGCCCTGTGGCGGACGCCCTCGTCGCGAAGCTCAAGGACCGCATCCCGAAGCTGAAGATCAAGGACGGTATGGAGGACGATGCCGACATGGGTCCGGTCGTGACCGACATCCATCGCCAGAAGATCCTCGGCTACATCGAGGACGGCATCGCGAGCGGTGCGACGCTGGTCGCCGATGGCCGGCGCCATGTCGTGCCGGGCCGCGAGGACGGCTTCTTCCTCGGCGCCACGTTGTTCGATCACGTGGAACCGGACATGAAGATCTACCGCGAGGAAATCTTCGGCCCGGTGCTGGGCATCGTCCGCGTGGCGAGCTTCGCGGATGCGATCGACCTGATCAACCGCCACGAATTCGCCAACGGTGTCTCGTGCTACACCGCCGACGGCGCCACGGCACGCGAGTTCGCCCGACGCATCGAAGTCGGCATGGTGGGCATCAACGTCCCGATTCCGGTGCCGATGGCCTTTCATTCGTTCGGTGGTTGGAAGCGCTCCCTGTTCGGCGACCATCACGCGTACGGCGAGGAAGGCGTGCGCTTCTACACGCGCTACAAGAGCGTGATGCAACGGTGGCCGGATGCGGCGGCGAGCAAGGGACCGGAGTTCGCGATGCCGATCAATAAATAGGTCATCTCTGCGGTTCTCATTCACGCTCGCTTCCGAGTGATGTTCATCTCGCCGACCGAGGCTCGTTTCGGGTCCGGCGAGATCGACACAGGTGTCGAGATATTTATCAGTGCTATCGCTGATTCGACGACAGTATTTTTTCTTTTTGTTAATAAACAAATACTTATGGTTGATGGCCCGTTGCTTGCTTCTATCGTCTACAACTGCCACTCTTCTCCAAGGTCCATCGTGAAAAACAAACTTCATTACCTGGGCGCCGCCCTTCTCGCGCTCTCCTGCGGTGCTGCGAATGCCCTCGCGGTCTCGACCGTTCAAACCAGCCCGGGCCTGTTCACGAGTAAGACTGGCGTTTGCACCGTCAACTTCAACACAACGGCTTCGTTGACCGGGTGTGCCGGCGCCACCTATTCGGCGAACACGGCGTCCCATATCGTGACCGGCAGCTTGGGCGGTCAGTACGCACAGCCCGCCAACGACGCGACGCCCTATCTGACGGTCGGTGGCAACCTCGGCGATCCGATCGTCATCACGTTGGCCGTCGGTGCCAACTACTTCGGTTTCTACGCGGGTTCGATCGATTCGTACAATTCGATCACTTTCAGCGGTGCATCGGGATCGGTGACCTTGCAAGGCAGCAGTCCTTTCCTGGCCGGTACCAACGCCAACGGCAGTCAGGCCAACTACTTCAACGTGTTCACGGATTCGCTGTTCACGTC
This sequence comes from Beijerinckiaceae bacterium, assembly GCA_964657795.1. Taxonomy (GTDB): domain Bacteria; phylum Pseudomonadota; class Gammaproteobacteria; order Burkholderiales; family Burkholderiaceae_D; genus CAHJXF01. The sequence goes on along the minus strand of CAZZWS010000001.1, from coordinate 29,714 downwards.
GATCACGCTGAGCAGCACGCAAGCGGCGTTCGAGACGGACAACCATTCGTTCGGTATCGCGTCCCCCGTGCCCGAGCCAGAGTCGATCGCGTTGATGGGCATCGGACTGTTCGCCCTCGTGGCCGCCAAGCGTCGTCGCGCCAAGTAAGCGTTCAGGGCTCGAAAAAAAACCGCCTTCGGGCGGTTTTTTTATGGGCCGGACAACGTGTGACAAGATCGACTTGCCGAGCCCCAACGCGTCGTATGTTCAAATTCGGCCGGGAACACCTACGGGTCCGATAAGCGCCATGCGGGCAATCGCCTCTGTTCGAGCGACGTGCCATGACGTCGCCACGATCGATCAATAAGCCTGCTTGTCCCGGAGGACCAGCAACACGGTCTTGGCGAGAATGTGCAGATCAAGGCGTAGCGACCAGTGGCGCAGGTAGTCGAGGTCGTAGCGGATGCGCGCCGCCATCTTCTCCACGGTCTCGGTCTCGCCCCGCAAGCCGTTGACCTGCGCCCAGCCGGTGATGCCGGGACGAACCTTGTGTCGCACCATGTAGCCCTTGATCAGCTTTCGGTAGAGCTCGTTGTGGGCGACCGCGTGCGGCCGGGGGCCGACGAGGCTCATGCGTCCTTGCAGGACATTCACGAGTTGCGGCAACTCGTCCAGCGACGTCCTGCGGAGGAAGGCGCCCAGCGGCGTGATGCGCGCGTCGTTGCGCTGCGCCTGCCTGATGGTCTTGCCGTCTTCCTCGACGCGCATCGACCGGAACTTATAGACGGCGATCTCCTGTCCGTCGAGGCCGTAGCGGCGCTGGGTAAACAACGCCGGGCCGGGCGATCCCATCCGCACCATCAGGCCGATCAACAACAACAAGGGCGAAAGGCACAGCAGCGCCGCAGCGGAGATGACGATGTCGCTGAAACGTTTCAGCAGGCCATTGAGCCCGACGAAGGGCGTTTCGCAGACCGCGACGACCGGGATGTCGACGACCGAACTCGTCCGCGACTGGATCAGTTCGGTGACGAACTGGTCCGGGACGAAATAGATCGAAGCGGTCGTGTCCCGCAACGCATCGAGCAACCTCATCGTGCGTTCCTGGGTCGCCATCGGCAGCGAGAGATAGATGACGCGGACCTGATGCGTGGCGACGTAGGCAGCGACCTCGTCGAGCTTGCCGAGGATCGGCAGGTCCGTGGCGGACGATTGCCGCGCGATGACGCGATCGTCGAAGAAGCCCAGCAGCGACAGGTCGGTGTACGGGTTGTGTTGGATCCGCGTGGCGAGCGAGATGCCCTGGTCGTTCATTCCCACGATGACGCAGCGCTGCGCACGCTTCAGCACCAGCGGGGCACTGGCGCGAAAGGCGAGATGCGTCGCGACCAGGCAGACCGGCGCGATCCACAACCAGTTGACGATCGCGCGCTGCGAGAACGCGTCGAGGTAGCCGGTAGCCCAGCCGAAGGTGATCAGCAGGAACATCAGCGTCTCGACGGAGAGCACGATGTCCCTGAACAACCTGAAGATCGGCACGTGGAGCCTGGAACGGCCCGGGAACGTGAACATGACGACGCCGAGACACAGGATGAGATACGGCGACCCCGCATCTCGGTCGAACAACAATGCACAGACGCACAGCGAGAGCACCAGCGCGAAGGGATCGAGCAGCCTCTCCACATGACCGTGGATATCGTCGCGTCCATGCAGCAGCCCGGGCAATTGCCTGATTTCGATGGGCGGCAACTCGTTGCCGTCCGCACTTCTCGTGGTACTCATCCGCCTGTCATCCCCAATTCATCCGCTTCTGGTCCTCTCGCCCGTGTTGCCAGCATTCCGCTGCACGCAACACTGGACGCAACGTCCAGGCATGAAACATGCCATCGCCCCGCTCGCACCCTTCGTCTCGATCGCCGCAAACCGTAGGACTCAAATGCTGATTTCCGCTTTTCACCGCTGGCTCGTCGCGAGGGTCGCCCCGGCGCGAGCGCCCAGGGCGACCTTCGCTGTCGCACTGGTTGTCGCACTCGTCGCAGCCGGCCCGGCCTGCGCGTTCGATGGCGACGTCTTCGGCGTCACCGTGTTCGCGAACGAACGTTACGACTCCAACCTGTATCGACTTCCCGACGGCGTCCAGCCTTTCGGGGACGGCCGAAGGTCCGCCACGACGCGCAGCCTGGGCATCGGCCTGAACCTCGACAAGAGCTACGGACAGCAGCGCTTCGACCTTAGCGGCAACGTCGCGCAGGACCATTACAGCCCCTACGATTTCCTCAACACCACCTCGCGCGTCATCAACGCCGCGTGGTCATGGACACTCACGCCGTCGCTCACGGGCCTCCTGTCCATCTCACGCAGCCAGGCGCCGAACAACTTCAGCGATACCGGCGTCATCACGCAGACCAACCTCCGCAAGGTCGAGGACCGGACCTTGTCCATCGACTACCGGCCCGGTGCGGCCATCCACCCCCGTCTCGCGTTCCTGCAGGACGAGGACAAGAGTCAGCAGCCCACCTTCAACCGGCAGAACGCGAAGACCACGTCGCTCCAAGGAGGCCTGGTCTACGACTTCCGGTCAGGAAACGAGGCCGAACTGTACTTCCGGCGCGGTCGCGGCAATTACACCAACGTCGCGACCGACCCTTCCATCCAGCAAGACTCCCAGTTTCACGAACACGAGACCGGCCTCAGCGCGCACTACACCTCCACCGGCTTCTCTTCCTTCGACGGGCGGCTGGGTTATCTGTCGCGCACCAGCGATGACTTCACGTCACGCGACTTTGGCGGCGTCGTGGGGCAACTGACTTACACCTATATCGCGACCGGCAAGACACAGCTTCAGTTGGTTGCCTCGCGTTCGCTGGCGAGTACGCAGGACATCGCCAGCACGTATTCGCAGGACACGACGGTCTCCTTCAATCCCGTATGGTCCGCTACCAGCAAGATCACCGTGCGCCCGACTTTGTCCGTTACGCGGCGCAGCTTCCGCGGCGCGATCGTCCCGGTCGCGGACAACCTCGAAATGACGATGCGCGATTACGGCTTCCAGGTCGACTGGAACGTCTATCGCGGCCTCGTCTTCTCCTTCGTCGCCACCAAGGAGAACCGGAGCTCGAACAATCCCATCTATCAATTTTCCGATCACGGCGCCTCGCTCCGGGCGGCGGTCACCTTCTAGCATTGCCGTTACGCACCCGAAGGCTCCGTATCGCGTACTATTGGTGCGTCGCACCAATGTTTGGCGGTCTTTGGTTGCAAGTCGTTTCATAGGTAAACGGAACTGTCATGGTATTCGACTACTCTGGACGATGAAAGATTTGCTGCACGAGCACATCCGCGCTGATCGGTCGATCTGCTGACGTGCTCAGGCGCGAATCTTGCGTTTATCTTTCGTCGCCGCTTCAAGGAGTACGAGCCATGTTCCGTCTTGCGCTGAAGGTCGTCATCAGGTTGTTGCCGTTCACGGCGGCGATGATTTCAAGCGTGGCGATCGGGGCCAGTACTCGAGCCACTGAAACGTCGGACACCGCGCCCGTTCAACGCACCGCGCATTACCCGGCGCCGCTGGTGGCGATGCAGTCGCTGCGCCCGGCCGATGCGACGGCTTTCGCCGTGGAACGGATCGACATGCCTCTGCTCGCGCGGGCCGGTTCTCTCGACCTGCTGACGAACGCCTATCCTGTCGAATTTCTTGACACTGCCCTCAGCGCGCCGGCAGCCCGCGTCGGACCGCAGATCGAAACCGGGCACGGATTCAGGTTGCCGCAGCGGGACCGCTGGACGTCGTTGCTGGCCACGTTGGCTCTCGGCGCCTTTTTCTTTTTACGTCGTATCGTCTGACAAGCCCGCCGCAAGAAGCGTGTTCTGATGGCCCACGCTTGTCAGTTTGCGTCGTGACTCAGCGTCGGGTGGGTCGCATCGACTGAGGTCGCATCGCACGACCCGGTACAGCAAGCGCACTCGCGTTCGATCGAAATGCGATGCCAGGGAGATGGAACATGATGAATTTGCCGTTCGGCCGCACGCGTGCCTGCCAGCGTTCGCTTTTGGCACTGCTATGGACCGTCTGCCTCGCTTTGTGCAGCGGTCAAGCGCTGGCCGCGGGCTCCGACCCCGGTAGCAACTACCGACTCGCATCCGGCGACGCGATTCGCGTCGCGGTCTACCAGAATCCCGACATGACGCTCGAGACGCGGGTGTCCGAGGATGGTTCGATCAACTATCCCCTGGTCGGGGTCATCGCGCTCGGCGGACTCGACATCGGCAGCGCCGAAGCGAAGATCGCGAAAGCGCTGAAGGACGGCGGCTTCATCAAGCAGCCGCAGGTCAATATCTCGTTGCTGACGATCCGGGGCAACAAGATCTCGGTGCTGGGGCAAGTGAACCGGCCGGGTTCCTATCCTCTCGAGACGTTCAACACGCGCATCTCGCAGATGCTGGCCGAGGCCGGTGGACTCGCGCCGGGCGGGGCCGATTCGATCATCGTCACCGGCGCGCGGGACGGCAAGCCGTTCCGGCGCGAGATCGACATCGACACGCTTTACCGCAAGGACCTCACCGACGAGGACATTCCGGTCGCCGGCGGCGACACGGTGTACGTGCCACGTGCCCCGACCTTCTACATCTACGGCGAGGTCGCCCATCCCGGGAGTTTTCGCATCGAGCGCAACATGACCATGCGGCAGGCGCTCGCGGCCGGTGGCGGCCTGACCGCGCGGGGCACCGAACACTTCCTGCGCGTGGTCCGCCGCAATGCCCAGGGCGTGCCGGAAAAGAAGTCCGCCGATCTGAACGATCTCGTTTCTCCCGATGACGTGATCTACGTCAACGAAAGCCTCTTCTAAATGACCATTCATCACCTGTTGAGGATCCTCGCCGCACGCAGGTGGTGGATCATCGGTTCGCTGCTCGTCTTCGTCGGCATCGCAGCGCTTGTGGTCACCGTGATTCCGAAGCGCTACGTCGCAACGGCGTCGGTCGTGGTCAACGGCCACGGCGCCGATCCGCTGATGCTCGGCGGTTCCTCGCAGACCCAGGCGAGCGGCATCTCGATGGCGACCCAGGCCGAGATCGTCAAGCGACCACGGGTCGCCAAGCGGGTCGTGCAGGAACTGCATATGGACACGGACGCCAACCTGAAGGCAGCGTGGGAAAAGGCCGACCGACCCGGCGACTTCGACGCGTGGCTCGGAGGGATCGTCACATCCGGCGTGTCGACGGTGAACAATCCCGACAGCAACGTCATCGACATCCTCTACACCTCGACCGATCCGGTCTACGCGGCCAAGCTCGCGAACGCGTTCGCGAGCGCCTATCTCGACACGACCCTGGAGTTGCGGACCGATCCTGCGCGTCAATTCGTCGCGTTCTTCGACCAGCGGCTGGTGGAACTGCGCGATCGCGTCGGAAAGGCGCAGGGGCGCCTGTCGGCTTTCGAGAAGGAGCACGGCCTCGTCAATGCCGGCGGGCGTCTCGACATCGAGAATGCCCGCCTCACGGAATACTCGTCGCAGCTCGCGTCGGCCCAGGGGCAGGTCGCGGATTCGGCGTCGCGCCTGCACGGCACGAGCGGCAACGCGTCGACGTCGCCCGAGATCATGTCGAACCCGCTCGTCCAGCAGCTGAAGAGCCAGCTGTCGTCGCAGCAGGTCAAGGTTCAGGAGATGTCGTCGCGCCTCGGACCGAATCATCCGGCCTATCGCCAGGCCCAGGGAGAGCTCGCCGCGATCCGCGCGCGCCTCAATGCGGAGATCGGGCAGGTGACCTCGTCGGTGGGCTCCGCACAAAGGGTCAGCGCAGACCGCCTCGCCGAGATCCAGGCGGCTTTCGACAAGCAGCGCCAGCGCGTGCTGTCGCTTCAGCAGGACCGCGACCAGGCCGACGTGATGCAGAAGGAAGTCGAGAACGCGCAACGCGCCTACGACCTCGTGATGCAGCGGCAGACCCAGACCACGCTCGAGAGCCAGGCCCAGCAGACGGACGTCTCGCTGCTCGATCGCGCCACCGTGCCCTCCGGCGCCAGCTTTCCGAACGTGCGGCTCACGCTGCTGATGTCCCTGCTGGTCGGCACGCTGGTCGGCGTGATCCTCGCCATCGGCCGCGAGTTCTTCAACCCGGTCATCCGCAGCAGCGAAGACCTGCTCGTCTATACCGGTCTTCCGGTCCTGGCGGTGGTGCCGTCCGCGCGTCTCGCCCGCATTCCACGACTCGCATTGCCGGGGTCGCAGCGGCCGTCCGGGCTGCTTGCGCCCTGAGGATCACCCCATGTCAGCCTATCCCCACCTCTCGACCGGCGATTCCGGGAGCACGATCATCCCGTTGCGCGACCGCTCCATCGGCAGCCTGCTGATCGATGCCGGGCGCCTCCGACCCGAGGACGCCGATCGCATCCTGCGCGCGCAGCGCGAACGCGGCCTGCGGTTCGGCGAAGCGGCGCTCGAACTGGGCCTGCTGACGCAGGAGGACATCCGCTTCGCGCTCGCGCGGCAATACGAACATGCGGTGCTGCCGATCGGCGATCCGTCGATCGCGGCCGAGGTCATCGCCGCGTTCCGACCGGGCCACTTCACGGTGGAGGCGCTGCGCCAGTTGCGCACGCAGTTGATGCTGCGCTGGCTGGACACGACGCCGGAGCGCAAGTCAATCGCGCTGATCGGACCGGAGGCGGCGGTCGGTCGCAGCTTCATGTCGGCGAATCTCGCCGTCCTGTTCGCGCAGCTTGGCGAACGGACCTTGCTGATCGATGCGGACCTGCGCGATCCGCAGCAGCACCTGTTGTTCCGTTTGCCGAACGAAGTCGGTCTCGCCACGGTGTTGAGCGAGCGGGCCGGACTGGAAGCGGCGCGGACGATCGCGGCGCTGTCGAAGCTAACGGTGCTGACCGCCGGTGCGATGCCGCCCAATCCTCAGGAACTGCTGTCACGACCCACCTTCTCGCGGCTGCTCGACGCCGCCCGCGAGCAGTTCGACGTCGTCCTGATCGACACCCCGCCGTGGGACTACGGCGCGGACGCTCAGATCATCGCGGCCCGGGCCGGCGCGTCGGTGCTGGTGACACGCCAGGATCGCACCTCGATCCAATCGATCGCCAACATCGTGACGGCATTGCGCGAATGCGGCGCCCACCTCGTCGGCTCCGTGGTCAATCAGCTCTGAATCGGCTTTTGACCCGTCGCTGAAGCTCGCGGCAGGACCGGCGAGCGCGCTCGAAGGAACGACCATTCGCAAGTTCGCCGCCCCGATGTCGACGCATGCGTATTACGTCGCGCGCGGTCTCCCGCCCGCGGGCGCCGTGGCGACAAGCGGGCGTCGACCCGCCCGCGAGAAGACCGACCTGACCACGCTGACGGTGATGTGGCTGGCGTACGCCGCCGCGCTCTATCCGCTGGTGCTCTGCTTCCTCAATACCCGCGTGGCGCGCATGCCCAACGCGTCGCTGATCCTCGTCGAGGTGTTGATCTTCATGGCGGCGACGCCGGTGTTGATCGCGCGGCTGAACTTGGGCATGTTGCTGGCGGCGCTGTGTATCTGCCTGAATTATTTCGTCCTCGCCGTCCTGCAGCAGGGCAACGACTTCAAGGCGGCGCGCGACCTGTTGATGCCGGTCGTGTTCGTCTGGCTGGGATACGCGTTGAACAACCGCGTCGTCGCCGAACGGGTACTGAGAAATCTCGCCATCGTCGCGGTCGCGCTGGGCCTCGTCGAGTTCATCTTTCCGACGTTCTACGGCACGTTTTTCGATTCGATCGCTTTCTACACGTCACGTGGATTCGGTGCCAACAATCCCTTCGCCTTGAGCGTCCTGCAAGTCCGGCCGGAAGGCATCGGGCGTTCACTCTTCCCGTTCCTCGGCCCACGACGCATCTCGTCGTTCTTCCTGGAACCCGTCGCTCTCGGTAATTTCGCGGTGCTCACGGCCGCGTGGGCCTTGTCGAAGCCGCGCGAAGAATTCCGGGAAGCGGCGTTACTGATGGCGCTGGCCGCCGCGATGATCGTCATGGCCGACGCACGCTTCGGCTCCATATCGATCCTCGTCCTCTGCGCTGTTCGCCTCTCCGGCATCTGGAAGGTGCGACTCATCGCAGCCGTGCTCCCGTTCGCTGCCATGCTGCTGATGGTGATGGCCGTCTGGTACGGACCGCATGGTCAGGGCGACAACATCATCGGCCGCTTCCAGGTTTCGGGCCGTAATCTCCTGGGAATGCCCTGGAGCGCATGGCTCGGATTCCCTGACGTGATTTCGCTGGACGCTGGCTACGGCTACATCATCCAGCGGACGGGCATCGTCATCTGCCTGCTGCTCTGGTTCCTCTTCTCGGTGATGCCGCTCAAGGACCAGCAGGCGCGGCGATATCACTTCAACGCCGCCGCCTACGTCGCGCTCAACCTGACGATCAGCGGCTCGTCGCTGTTTTCGCTGAAGACCACGGCCATCCTCTGGCTGCTGCTTGGGACGATCATCGCGCACCGGTCGATCGTCGATTCCCTGCGCATCAGTCCCGCGCTCGGGAATGTGGACGTGGCGACGCCATGAGTCCGACATCGGCGCCAACCTCAACGCCTGAACCAGCGCCGAACCCAACGACTCGTTCGATCGGTGGCTTCCGCATCCTCTGCACACGGAGCGACGAGCTGATCGGATTGCTGGCGTCGCGTCGCTCCGAACGCCGGGCCACGGAGCTGGTGTTCGCCAACACCAACTTCGTGATGACCTGTCATCGCATGGCGAGCGCGCTGCACGGACCCGAGACGCTGATCGTCAACGATGGCATCGGGCTCGACATCGCATCGTGGCTCGTCGCACGCAGCTTCTTCCCCGAGAACCTGAACGGCACGGACTTCACCCCACGTCTCCTGGCTGCGCTCGATCGCCCGACGCGGGTGTTCCTGCTCGGTGCGCGACCCGCCGCCGTCCGCGGCACCGCGGCCGTCTGGAGCCGTCTGCCGAACGTGACGATCGTCGGGGCGCTCGACGGCTACGACGACATGGCCGACCCGGAGGCCGTGACCGGCGCCATCGTCGGCGCGAAGCCCGACATCCTGTTCGTGGCGTTGGGCGACCCGCGACAGGCGCAGTGGATCGTTTCCAATCGAGGTCGGCACGCCGTGCCGCTCGTGATCGGTGTCGGGGCGCTGTTCGACTTCGTCTCGGGCGGTGTGTCCCGCGCGCCGCAGCGCGTACGGCAGTTGCGGCTCGAGTGGATCTACCGCCTGCTCCAGGAGCCGCGGCGTTTGCTGAAGCGCTACTCGATCGACCTCGTCGCCTTCTTCGCGCACTGCTGGCGCGCACAGAGGGCCGAGCGTGTCGCCGCACGCGGCGGCCCCGGTCGCGCTTCCTGAATCGAACCATGCGGATCGTTCACGTGGTTCGACAATACGTCCCGTCGGTCGGCGGCCTCGAAGCGGTGGTGTCCCGGCTCGCCCGCGAACAGTGGCAGCGTCTGGGTCACGACGTCACGGTCGTCACGCTCGACCGCCTGTTCAGCGCGCGCGATCGTCGTCTGCCTGCCAACGAGACCATCGACGGCGTTCGCGTCGAGCGGCTCGCGTGGACAGGGTCGACCCGCTACCCGCTCTGCCCTCAGGTGATCGCGCATCTCCGCGACGCCGATCTCGTCCACGTCCATGCCGTCGATTTCTTCTTCGACTGGCTGTCCGCGACACGCTTCATCCATCGCAAGCCGATGGTCGCGTCGACGCACGGCGGCTTCTTCCACACCGCGTTCGCGTCGACGTTGAAGCGCGTGTGGTTCAACACGATCACGCGTTGGTCCGCCTCGGGCTACCGCCGCATCGTCGCCACGAGCGACAACGACGGCGCGGTGTTCAGGACGATCGCCGGCGCCAGGGTCGTGGTCGCCGAGAACGGCGTGGACATCGAGCGCTTCCGCGACGCCGCCGCCCGCGACCTCGTGCCGGTGATGATCTATTTCGGTCGCTGGTCGCAGAACAAGGGCCTCGTCGAGCTGCTCGACCTGATGCGCGCGCTGCGTGTGGAAGACCCCCGGTGGCGGTTGATCGTCGCGGGTCGTCCGTACGACCTGACGCGCGCCGACATGACCGCGCACATCCGCGAACGCGGGCTCGTCGACGCGATCGAGCTGCACGAGTCGCCCTCGGACGACGAGCTTCGAACGCTGATCGGCCGTGCGAGCTACTTCGGCTGCCTGTCGCGCCACGAGGGCTTCGGCATCGCGGCCATCGAAGCGATGAGCGCCGGCCTGGTTCCGATCCTCGGCGACATCCCTCCGTTCCGCAAGGTGCTCGCCGACGCGCGATGCGGCCTCCTGCTGCCGCTGGGGCAAGCGTCCGACGCCAGCGCCGATCAGGTGCTGCGATTCGTCGCGTCGGGCCAGCCCGGGGACGCCCGCGAACGCGCGCGCGTCGTGGCCTTCACCGGTCGCTACGAGTGGCCGCTGGTCGTCGACCGCTACGAGACGATCTATCGCGAAGCACTCGCTTCACGCGACACGGCAATCCACTCGGTGCCTTCATGAAAGACATTCGTCCATCGCGCGGTCGCTCCGCCCGGTCGCTGCGCGGGCGCGCTTCCGCCGCGGCGCTGACCGGTTTGCTGATGTCGCCGCTGAGCGCGTTCGGCGCGACCTGCAACGCGACGCTGCCCGGCGTCAACATCGCGGGCGGCGAATTCAACGGCGACCGGCAACCCGCGGTCTATGCTCGCGACTACATCTTCCCGGCGGCGGGAGAGATCGCGTTGACGAAGCGCCTCGACCTCAAGCTGATGCGCGTGCCTTTCCTGTGGGAACGACTGCAGCCGAAAGCGTCCGGTCCGCTCGACCCCGCCGAACTTGCGCGGCTCACGGCGGTGGTCGACCAGGCCCGCATCGCGGGACTGACGGTGGTCCTGGACGTCCACAACTACGGCATGTACCGCGGCGTCGCCCTCGATCGAAGCGACGCGCCGAAGGGTGCGTTGCCCAACCTGTGGAAGCGGATCGCGCAGCAGTTCGGCGGCGATCGCAACGTCGTGTTCGGCCTGATGAACGAACCGAAGGAAGTCGACGTCGTCGCGTGGGGCGCGATCGCGAAGGAGACGCTCGCGGCGATCCGCTCCACCGCGGCGCCCAACGTGGTCCTGATCCCCGGCACCCATTGGGATGGCGCGCACAGCTGGATGGACGGGGCGCCGGGCCGGTCGAATGCAGACGTGCTGCTGCCGCTCGCCCGCGACGACGACGCCGTGGTCTTCGAAGTGCATCAATACTTCGACGGCAACTTCTCGGGTACCGGCGAGACCTGCGACGCCGCGACGCGGGTGCCGCAGATCCTCGCGCGGACGGGTGTCTGGGCGAAGGTCAATCACGTCCGGCTGATGCTGGGCGAGTTCGGCGTCTCGCAACGACCGGAATGCCTCAAGGCGCTGGACGACGCGCTCGCGGTGATCGAGGAGGATCGCGATGTCTGGTACGGATGGACGTATTGGGCGGCCGGCGCGTGGTGGGGAAATTATCCGTTCAACGTGCAGGCCAACAACGGTGACACGCCGCAAGGCAAGGTCTTGAAGACCCGGGCCGACGCGCTGGCGACGACGTCGTGCGCGGTGGGTCGTTGAACGACGTGGATGCCGCTGCGCACATCGGTGCCATGTCGCCGAAGCGTCAGATCTCGATCGCGATGGCGACCTACAACGGCGCGCCGTTCATCGACGAACAACTCGACAGCATCGAACGCCAGCTTCATCGGCCTGCCGAACTGATCGTCTGCGACGATCAGTCGACCGACGACACGGTCGCTCACCTCGGGAGATTCGCCGGGCGGGCATCGTTTCCCGTCCGAATCCACGTCAATGCGCAACGTCTCGGCTGGCGCGCCAACTTCATGCGCGCGACCGACCTCTGCTCGCACGAACTGATCGCGTTCTCGGACCAGGACGACGTCTGGTATCCCGACAAGCTGTCGACGATGCTGCCCCACTTCGACGACCCCGCCACGATGATGGTCTATCACAACGCGGACCTCGTCGATGCGAAGGGGGTTCCCTACGACACCTGGCTGCCGGTCGACGAGCACGTCACGCGCATCGACGCGCTGTCGCGCCCCACGGCGTGGATCAACCCCAACGGCCTCACGATGATGTTCCGTCGCCTGTTGACGCGCTTCAACGATCTCTGGGCCGACACCGATTGGCCGCCTGCTCCCGAACATCCGTTCGCGCACGACCAGTGGTTCTTCGACCTGGCGACCAACCTCGGCACCGTGCTGCTGCTCCCGCAGCGACTCCTCGGCTACCGCCAGCACGGAGGCAATTCGGTCGGCTGGACCAACGTCCATCCCCCCGGCCGGAAGCTGCCCAGCAACGCCGATACGCGGACGCAGATCGACGCTGCCCTCCGACGCGTCGAACCGTTCTGTCGCGCGTTGCAGGCCGCCGTGGCTCGCGAAGCGGAGCCCTTGAAGACAACGCTGCAAAGTGCACTCGACCGCAACCAGCGCCTGGTCGATCGCCTGCAACAACGACGCACGCTCTACATGGGCCATGGCCTGGGCACGCGGCTGCACGTGCTTGCCGGGCTCATTCGGCACGACGCCTACAGCCAGAAGAACGACTGGGGACTCGGCAGACGGGCCCTGCTCCTCGATACGTCGTTCGGCATGCTGCTGGGCGGTCGCGGATGAGCGTCGACCGGGCCCGGGCACAGGCTTCGATGCAAGGCACTCGCCATCGGATCTCCATCGCGCTGGCGACTTACAACGGCGCGACATTCCTGCAGGAGCAACTCGAAAGCCTCGCTGGACAGACGCTCGTGCCGGACGAGCTCGTCGTCTGCGACGATCAGTCGTCCGACGCGACCGTGGAGATCCTGCATCGGTTCGCGCTGCGCGCACCGTTTCCGGTGCACGTGCGGGTCAATGATGAACGTCTCGGCTGGCGCGGTAATTTCGTCGAGGCGACCGGCCTGTGCAGCCACGACCTCGTCGCTTTCTGCGACCAGGACGATGTCTGGTATCCCGGAAAGCTCGAGACGATCGTGCGCGAGTTCGACGACCCATCGGTCATGCTCGTCCATCACAACGCGGACCTGGTCGATCCGCGGGGCGAGGCGTATGGAACGTTGCAGCCGGTCACCACCGAGAAGCGGATCATCGAGGCGTTGTCGCGGCCGACGCACTGGAGCAATCCTCTCGGGCTGACGATGGTCTTTCGCGCGGTCCTTGCGCGATACAACGACCTGTGGCCCGAATCCATCGATCTGGCCGTCCCCGGGCATCGGGCCGCGCACGATCAATGGTTCTATTTTCTGGCGACCAATCTCGGCACCGTGATCTCGCTGCCGCAACGGCTGCTCGGCTATCGACAGCATCAAGGCAACTCCGTCGGCTGGAACGATGCGCCTGCTTCACGTCCGCGGATCGACGACGCCCAGGCTGTCGCCGTCGATACGGACCGGATCCTCAAGATGCTGCGACCGTTCTGCGCCGTGCTCCACAAGGCAGCGGAGCGGGAAGGCGAACTCGCATCGGCGTTCATCCGCTCACTTGAAAAGAATCTCGCGTTGATGCGACGTCTCGAACGAAGACGCCGCCTGTACGACGCTCCCATGCTCGTCAGCCGCGTCGGCATCGTCGCGGATCTCATCCGACGCGGGGACTACTCGCAGCGACACGACTGGGGTCTGGGAAGCCGCGCCCTGTTGACCGACCTGACCAGCGGTGTCCTGCACGGCGGCGCGGGTTCGAGCCGCGATCGATGAAGCGGAGTGCCCGGGGAGTCAGCTTCCGCCGATGCGCTTGCGGACCGCGGCGGAGAAGCGGGTCGCCGTGATCGCCGCGAGCTCCTTCACCATCATGTGGTTCGCCGTCCGCGAGTTCCGGTAGTTGTTGGCGATGTGTTCCATGATCTGCGCCGGATAGACCTCCCGGAAGAGCCGCAGCGCATCGGAGCGCTGGAGCACGTCGTGCAGATACGAGCCTGCCGGCGGCGCGATGTCCTTCCAGTAGCCCGATCGCTCGACGATGTTGTTCCACAGGTGGATGGCCGAGGCATCGGCACACGCCGCGTCGCATTCCTCGCGCGCCGACGGCGTGAACGGCTTCCACCAGTCGTCCCATCCGATCGGGAAGAAATTACTCGCGTCGAGCGCCCGTTCGAGGACCGCCGGTCCGAAGACTTTTGTCAACAACGCGGGCCCGGTCGAGCCCCACTTGAAGTCCTTGCCGTTGCCGAGCGCCTCGGTCTGCGCGACCAGCTGCGCGAGTTCCGGCTGCTCGCGATCGATGCGCAGCACGGAGCTGCTGATGCTGTTCGCCGACTCCTTCGCGAAGAAATTCGCATCGGTCGGCATCGCGAAAGGCCGCAGGCAGAGAAGGTCCATGTCGACCCATGCCGCGTTCTGCGAAGCGAACAGGCGGTAGCGGAACAGGTCGCTGAAGTGCGAAAGGCTGGGCTTGCCGTTGACCACGAACGCGTCGAGGAACTTGCGGTCGACCACGTCGGATGCATTGCGGAAGGACACGCCGTCGGGCAATCCTTGCACGACGTCGTAGCCGTACACCGTCACGTGAAAGCCGGCGGCGACGAACGACAACAGGCACGCCAGGTCGAGGCGCGCCAGAGGCGGACCGTGCCAGAACGTGGCGACGTCACGGACCGATGAATCGGAAGGCAGAAGCGTGCCGGTGATCAAGGTGGTTGCTCTGGTGGATGAGAGTTCGAATGCATGATCGGCTCGGGCGGTCCGAATCCTTTCAGGACGGCTCGTTGCCGTAGCGTTCAGCGCGTGTCCCGGCGAGACCCACGATCCTGCCCGCGACCATCGCACTGTATTGCACGACGATGCCCACCGCTTGCCGAACGCTGCGATCGCGCACGAGCGAGCGCGCGAGGACCATCGGCCCCTTCACGATCGTCACCGCGATGGAACGCAGGACATACCCGACGCCGCGATAGATGCGGTCCGCCCGCGCCTGGTAGGCGGCGATGGCGTAGAAGCGCCACACGTAGCTGCGGAATGTCAGCCGGTCTTCCGGCAGCGGCTCATGCACGCGGGCGTCGGGCGCCCAGACGATGCATGCGCCACGACTCCGCGCGAACATGAAGAATTCGTAGTCTTCGCCGCCGGTACGGCCGAAGTCCAACGAGAAAGGGGCGCGGTCGAGCGTCCGCAGGAATTTCGCGGACAGCAGGAGATTGCCCGCTTCGTTGAGCATCGGCGTCGGACCGCTGGCGGTCGGCAGATAGGACGTGTCGGCCGCCCCGGACGACCAGAAGGTCTCGGCGGGTACCGAGCGCAGGACGGGTCCGCCGACGAGGTCCGCCTTGTGCGCGATGCCCGCGCCGAGCAAATGCGCGAGCCACTCTTCCTCGGGGTACTGATCGTCGTCGAGGCACGCGATGTAGCGCACCTGCGGGCAGCGCGCCAGGACGTCCGCGACCAGCGCATTGCGGACCGCCGACACGCCCCGTGTCGCGACCTGGATCACGCGATGAGGAGGCAGGTCGTCGCGGCACAACTCGGGATGGTCCGACAATGGACGGTCGTCGTTGTTGCCGATGACGATGTCGAACGGATCGGCGCCCCGCTGGCGCGCCAGGGCTTCCAGCAGGCGGACGAGCTGCAGCGGTCGTCGATAGGTCGGCACGCAGACGACGATCGGCGTCGCCGTCATCTTGTGGCGCGCCCGCCGAGCTTGCGGATCACCGTGCCGGAAACGTGGGCGCGCACACGCGTCGATGCGGTCAGCAGACGCAACGCCTCGCGATAGCGACCTTCCTTCACGGCATGGCGGAAGAGGGACACGTCCGCGTCCCTGAGCAGCGTGTCGCGCCGTCGTGTCGCGGCGTCGATCTGGGACTCGGTCATGACGCCACGTCGTGCGACCAGCAGATCGTCGAGGGCGGCGGCCACGGCGCGATCAACCGGCACGCTATGACTGGCGGCCGAGAGCCGGCGGGTCTTCGGCGAAAACTGGAGGCTGTAGAAATAGCCCGCGTGATCCACCGCGCGGATCGAACGCGCCAGCAGCGCGCTTTCCGCGAGCAGCAGCAGGTCTTCGGCGGTGCGCAGATGTTCGAGGTAGCGCAGGGCATGCCGATCGATGAACGATCTCCGGAACAACGGCTTCAGGTAGCCGAAGTTGTACGACGACCCCGGAACGTCCGGCGCGACGATCTGCTCGAAGTGCAGCGCCGTCGGCATCCGAGGGAAGAGGATGCCCGCCACGCTGCCATCGACCGGGTCGACCCCCATCAAGTTGTCCACGACCACGGACGCGTCGCCCGCGCCATCCAGCATGACCTGCAGGCGATCGGGCGCGTACCAGTCGTCCGCGTCGAGCACCGCGATCCACTCGCCACGCGCGATCTCGATCCCGCGATTGCGTGCGAACGAGGGCCCCCGATTTTCCGCGAAGGACACCATCCTGACGCGGTCGTCGTCGCGCTGCATCGCCTCGATGCGCAGTCGCGTTGCATCGGTGGACCCGTCGCCGACGGTGACGACCTCGAGGTCGCTCATGGTCTGCTGGAGCACGGACTTCAACGCACGTTCGATGGTCGACTCGGCCCTGAGATACGGCACGACGATCGATACGAGCGGCGTCGCGGCCGAGGCTTCAGACATCGTGTGCCCCGCCGATCGAGCAGCGCATCACGCAGCCAGTCGCGTGTCGGGAAAGGCCGCCGCATCGATCAATCGGTCCGTTACCTCGCTCCAGCCGAGCACGGTGCGTGCAGCCGCATGACGGGTCACCAGCGCCCGTTCGACCGCATCGACGATCGATGCCGTGTCGCCGGGCCGGTAACCGCAGCGATCGGTCGCCTGACCGGTCACCGATTCGGGGCAGACCGCGGGGATCGCGAAGAAGCGATACTGCATCAGCTTCATCGACGTGTCCGCGAGATACGGCGGCACCGCATCCGAGACGTAGGGCGCGATGCCGAAGCGGGCGTGCTTGATGTAGCGCAGCGTTTCCTCGTAGGGCATCTCGTCGTAGACGCGCACGTTCGACGGAAAGCCCTGGCGATCGATCGATCCCGGTCCGATGACGTGAAAGGTGATGTCGGGGAACGCGAGACCGGCCACGTCGAAGAACGTCCGGTCGAACAGCATCGAACCGACCGACACCGCGTGGATACCGTCATCGTAAGGCGACGGGTCGGCGTGGTCGGCGATGGCGGCGTCGATGCCGTGCGGCACGAAGTACTTGTTGGCGGTAGGCGGCATCGTCGCCGCCAGTTTGGGGGATGGCAGGCATAAAGCGTCCATCCCCGACGCGACGCGCTCGAATTCATCCCTGATGAAGGCCGCCGCGTGGATCACTCCGAGATCGTCCGACGCGATGTAGACCCTGCGTGCCGCGGGGTTGAGGCGACGGGCGAGGTCGACATGCAGGATCGCAGAGCCGCTTTCGAAGAAGATGATGTCTGCTTCACGGATCCATCGTTCGAGAATCGCGGGCGGGTGCGTAGCCGTCCAGCGAAACATCGCGTCCTCGACAGGGCGCAACGCGCGCCTGCGGGTATTGAACGGATGGACCAAGGTTTTCCATAGATAGCATTCGACGCCTGCGACGGTTTCGACCCGGTTGGCACGGGCGTCGAGAAACAAGCGGGCATCGCCTTTTCTTCTGGACAACGCGCTGTATCGCAATGAAAAAAACCGCATGGCGCCGCGTTTCGCCAGTTCGTCGGCGATGAAATGCATGTTCGCGCGCCGAGGCGTACGGTAATCGTGGGCGGTGAGCAGCAAGGAATTCATCAACGAGGCCACAGATGCGCGCGGAGTGGCCCGAGGAGGACCACGGAAAGAGCTTTGGCGTCAGAATGGTGCACCGCATCGTAGCAAATGGCGCATGCACCGCGTGTTCCGTCGTTGCGGCCGCCGTGCGAAAGTTACGGCCCGAGGTTTGCTACGCGATGTTCTGAACACCTCGACGGCGGCCGAATGCGTGGTCGATCGAGAGCCGCACCAGCCCGACCGCAGATGATCACATCCTCCTGGCCTCCATGAGCTCGCTATCCGCCATTCGCGAATCCGCGAACGCGACGCCGCGCCCGGAATCGATCCGAGGCTCGACCGACCTGCGGGCGGGTCATGCGTCGAGTCATCCGGCATACCGGGCCGACATCGACGGACTGCGGGCGGTCGCGGTCCTGTCCGTCGTCGGCTTCCACGCCTTTCCCGGCACCGTCAGAGGCGGCTTCGTCGGCGTCGACATCTTCTTCATCATCTCCGGCTTCCTGATCTCGACCATCCTGTTCGGCAACCTCGCCCAAGACAGTTTCGACATCCTCGAGTTCTACGTGCGACGCGTGCGGCGGATCTTCCCGGCGTTGCTCGTGGTGATGGTCGCGACGTTCGTCTTCGGCTGGTTCTCGTTGATGGACGACGAGTACCGGCAACTCGGCAAGCAGCTCGCCGGCGGCGCGGGCTTCGTCTCCAATTTCGTGTTCTGGCACGAAAGCGGCTATTTCGATGCATCCGCCGACACCAAGCCATTGCTGCATCTCTGGTCGCTCGGGATCGAGGAGCAGTTCTACATCTTCTGGCCCGTGCTGCTGCTGGCAACGCGGCGCTTCCGGATCGACCCGCTCACGGTCACGATTGTCACGGCGATCGTCTCGTTCGGGTTCAACGTCCATCTCGCGACGACCGACATCGTGGCGGACTTCTACTCGCCGTACACGCGGTTCTGGGAGCTGTCGCTGGGTTCGATCCTCGCGTACCTCACCGTCTTCGACAAGAGCTGGGTCCGCCACCTGTCACCGCTTCAGCGCGACATCCAGTCGGTGGTGGGTGCGTCGCTGCTCGTCGTCGCGCTGGTCGTCATGAAGAGCAGCGATGCGTTCCCCGGCTGGTGGGCACTCCTGCCGACGACGGGCGCGGTCCTTCTGATCGCGTCCGGCTCGTTCGCGTGGGTCAACCGCCGCATCCTGTCGAGCCGCTTGCTGGTATGGCTCGGCCTGATCAGCTTTCCGCTCTATCTGTGGCACTGGCCCATCCTTTCGTTCATCCGCATCCTCGCGGCGGAACGACCGACGCGTCTCGTGCGCATCGCGGCGATCGTCGCCGCGATCGCCCTCGCGTGGTTGACCTATCGCTTCATCGAGACGCCCTTGCGCAGGCGCGGACGCGGCTCCCGCTTGCCGGCAACGCTCGTCGCCGCGATGGCGGTGGTCGGCGTCACGGGCTTCCTCTGCTATGCCGGTGACGCGTTCACGTCCCGTTCCGCGGCGAACCCGGCGATCGTCAACGACGGAGACCTCGGTCAGGAAGGGTTTTTCCAGTACGTCTCGGCGCACTTCGTCCCGTGCGATCCGCCGCTCATCAGACGCGAGGCGGAACAGTGGAACGGCCTGACCCGCTGCATGCAGTCGCGGGCGGGACAGGCCGATCTGGCCATCGTCGGTGACAGCCACGCCGAGCACCTGTTCGCGGGCCTCGCGGAAGCGCTGCCGATGCGCAACGTCGTCTTCTATACGAAGAGTTCCCTGCCGGTCGCGTCCAACGCGGCGTTCGATCACATCTTCGCGACCGTCGTCGCCGACCCGCACATCAGGACGGTCGTCCTGTCGGCCTGGTGGACGTTGCGCTTCGGCGAGCTGCCGGGTGGCACGTCGCCACTGCAGGCACTCCAGTCCACGCTGGAGCCGCTGCTGCGCGCTGGCAAGACCGTCTACATCGCCGACGACGTGCCCAACTTCTCGTTCAGTCCGCGCCTGTGCAAGTACCAGAGCAGCGGGTTGCGCGTGCATCGCTGCGCGGACGAGCGGGAGTTCTACGACAAGCAGCTACGCGGATACGACGGCGTGCTCGATCGGCTCGCCGAGAAGACCCCCCACGTCCACGTGCTGAAGCTCTCGCGCTACTTCTGCGACGCATCCAACTGCTCGATGCGACCCGCCACGAAGTTGCTGTTCCGCGATTCCGACCACATGAGCATCGCCGGCTCGCAGTACGTCGGCGAGCGGATCGCAGCGGACTATCCAACCTTGCGCGCGCCACCCCCACCATGATCGATGCAAACGTCGCGCCTTCGTCACGACACGGCGGTCGCGAGTCCCAACATGCGTTTGAAACGGAACCACAAGTGCCTGTTGCGGACCTTCGTGAAACTGCCGAGCTCGTTCATCACCGATTCGAACTCGCGCCTGATGCGGCGATCCTTCGGCCGCTCGCGCTCGGCATCGCGCAACATGTAGAACGCGATGTTGAGTTGCGTGTCGAGGCGGGCACGGAGCGTCTCGAGTCGTCCGGCACGTTGCGCCACCGCTCGGAACGCGTGGAACGCAGGCGCCTCGCAGAAACGGGTCGATTCGACGATGCCGTCCAGGATCGTTCCCCGGAACGGCCGATCGCGGTTGGCGCCGCTGGCGGAAGCGCCGTGCACGCGAAACGCGACCAACGGATCGGGAACGAAGGCGATGCCGACGTTGGATGCGAGCCGCGTCCACATCTCGCTGTCGCAGATCTGGACCAGCATCGGATCGAACAGACCGTACTCGTCGAACAGGCGCTTGCGAATCATCGTCACCGTGGGCTCGCCGACGATGTTGGCGTCGAGAAGATCGAGCTTGGCCCGGCAGTAGTCCTCGGCCGGCATGAACGGCGCGCCCGCGAATAGCGACTCGAGGGTCGTCTGGTGTCCGAGATAGAAGTCCCGCAGCGACGGTTCGCAAAAGCCTTCGAACACGAACGTCCGCGAACACGCGACGAAGCCCCGGCTGTGTTCACCCGCAGCCAGCATGGCTTCCAGACAGCGCGGCTCGATGAGGTCGTCCTGGAACATGAACTTGATCCACTCGCCGCGAGCGAGTTCTATGCAACGATTCCAGTTGCCGACCAGGCCGAGATTGCTCGCATTGACATGGACCGAAAAACGTTCGTCCCGCGCTGCCCAGGCGCGAGCCATCTCGACCGTCCGATCGCTCGAACAGTCGTCCACGATGAGCACTTCGAAATCGCCGAAGGTCTGTGCCGCGAGGCCGGCCAGACATTCGTCGAGGAACGCCTGACCGTTGTAGGTCGGCACGCACACGGAGATGGTCGGTGATGACACTGCGGTTCCCTGTTCCATGAAGGACGTGCGAAGGACGGCGATGGCCCGCGCGTTGCCGACATGATCGCCCGAATCGGTCGAAGCCTTCGCAAGCGCGTTGGCTTGGCTTGGCGCTTCCTGCTGTCGCGCCTGGAGCCGCGACGATGGATCAAGAAGCCGGGCGACATGGCAGGCCACGAGGTATGTCTGCTCGTCTCCTACACCGCGACAGGGATGCTGTCACCCCATACGCTCGCGTGGTGCGAGGCATGGCATCGACGCGGCTTCAAGGTCATCCTGGTCGTCGCGATGGATGCGCCGTCGCGTTTCGCACGCGACAGGCCGCTGCCGCCTTGTGTGGCCGGGCTCCTTCTGCGCCGTAACATCGGCTACGACTTCGGCTCGTGGGTCGCCGGCCTCGAGGCGACGCCCGGCATCCATCGGGCGTCCCTGCTGGCGATGACCAACGACAGCGTGTACGGGCCCCTCGACGGTTTCGACGCCATGCTCGCCCGGGTCCATGCCTCCGCCGGCGAGATCGTCGGCGTCGCGGAGAGCTTCGAGCGGCTGCACCATCTGCAGAGCTTTCTCGTCTTCTACACGCCCGCGGCCATGAAGACCGCAGCCTTCAGGCGCTTCTGGAGACGCATACCACTCGGTGGACGCGAAGAAGTCATCTTCGACGGCGAGCTCAGGCTGCTGTTCACGATGCTCCTGCACGGCCTCAAGGTCGACATCCTGTTTCCTTCCGAACGTTCGATCTCGCTCAACCCGACGCTGTTCCACTGGAGAGAACTGCTGGACGCCGGCTTTCCCTTCGTCAAGATCCAGCTGCTTCGCGACAACCCGAAGAACGCGGACATCGCCGGGTGGGAAACGACCCTGCGAAACCACGGGTACGATCCGGCCCTCGTTCGCGAGCATCTGGGAGCTGGCTTCGCCAAATCCGCCGCGGGTCGTGCGCTTTCCGTGAGCGGTAGCGCCACCGATCCGGCATCGGTATCGGCATCGAACGGTTCCTGGTCGTGAGGCCCCTGCAATGCCGTACCCGCGAACCCTGATCGACACACGATGATCCGCAAGGCGTTCTTCTGGAGTTTTTCAGCGCAGCTCGTTTCGTTCGCG
The DNA here is from genome assembly GCA_964657795.1 of Beijerinckiaceae bacterium. Lineage (GTDB taxonomy): Bacteria > Pseudomonadota > Gammaproteobacteria > Burkholderiales > Burkholderiaceae_D > CAHJXF01. The sequence continues at coordinate 7,606 of CAZZWS010000001.1, read as the reverse complement.
ATCATGTTCCTGGGGTCGCTGGTGATCGCGCGGCTGTTGTCGCCGCGCGAGATGGGCATCTACGCGGTCTCGATGGCCACCATCGGCGTCCTGCAGATCATCGCCGCGTTCGGCGTCGGCAACTTCATCATCCGCGCGACCGAATTCGACTCGGGCACGCTCGACACGGCGTTCACGGTCAACGCGATCCTCGGCCTGTGTCTGGGCGCCACGATCTTCGCGTTGAGCTTCGCGGGCGCGCACTTCCTGAGCGAGCCCGCGGTCGCCACCGTGATGCGCCTGCTCGCGCTCGCGCCGATCATCTCGATCTTCGAGTTCCGGCCGTCGAGCATGTTGCAGCGGGAGCTGCAGTTCAAGCGCGTCTCGCTGATCACCACGACCCAGGCATTCGTCACGACCGGCGTGACGATCGCGGCGGCATGGTCGGGCGAGAGTTATCTGAGTCCCGCCTTCGGCGCACTCGCGTCCGCGGTCGTCGGCGTTCTGGGTTATTCGCTCAGCGGTCGGCAGCACGTGGCGTTCCGGCTATCCACGCTCGGGTGGCGGCCGATGGCGGCGTTCGGCTTTCGCATGATGTCGATCGGCGGCATCTCCAACGTCGCATCACGCCTGTCGGACATCATCCTCGGCCACTTCCTCGGATTGGCCGCGCTCGGGCTCTTCAGTCGTGCGAACAATCTCTCCAGCCTCATCTTCCAGAACGTCTACGGCACCGCGACGCGCGTGATCTTCGCGAAGATGTCGAAGGACTACCGGGAGACCGGACAGTTGCGCGACACGTACCTCAAGGGCATCCGCTTCATCGCGGCGCTCATGGGCCCGTTGCTGATCGGCCTCGCGGTGCTGTCCAAGCCCGCGATCCAGCTGATGTACGGAGACAAGTGGCAAGGCGCCGCGATCCCTCTGTCCTTCCTGATGATCGCCCAGTTCATCACGCTGCGTTTCGCGATGAACTGGGAGCTGTTCGTGATCAAGGACGAGCTGCGCGTGCAGACGCGCATCGAGATCACGCGCTCGGTGTTCAGCCTCGTCACGCGCACGATCGGCAGCCTGTTCAGCGTCGCGGCGGCAGCCGCGGCAGGCATCGTCGATGCCGCCTTCTCGATCGCTCTGTACGGGACGCACATCAACCGCATGATCGACGTCAAGGAACGCGTGCTGATGCGGGTCACGATCGAAGCCATGCTGCTGACCGTCGCGGCGGTGCTCCCTGCGTTCGTGTTGATGGTGGTGTTCGACTGGAACGAGCACACACCGCTGCCGCTCGTGTTCGGCTGTGTCGGCCTGGGCATCCTGCTGTGGCTGGCGATGATGGCCTGGCAGGCGCATCCGCTGCTCGCCGAGATGCGCCACGGTCTCGCACTGTTGACGCAGCGGATGAAGACTCGCTCGGCCGGCCCGCGGATCGACCCGGCCGACGTTGCGGGAAAGGAAACACCGTGACCGTACCGCGCCTTCGATTCGGCGTGTTGATGATCCGAGGGTGGCGACCCTGAACCTCCCGGCATCCGGCCGTACCGGCGAAGCGACGATCGATGCGATGGGGCATGCGATCGACCGGATAGAGACGCGTGAGCGCCCCATCGGGAAGCGCGTGGCACGCGCCGTCGTGCGTGGCTTGGCGGAGACCCTCGACGGCCGGATTCGACCGAATCCTCGCTGGCCGATTGCTCGCTTCGTGCGCAGACTCTTCGATTGGAGTCGTTCGGAAGTGATCGTGTTCCGCTCCGCATCCACCGAGCAGCCACGATCGAGGAACGCCTTGCTGGTCACCCACGACCTCAGCTTGAGCGGCGCCCCGAAGATCGTGTTCGAGATCGCCGCCGTCCTGCGGTCCGCGAGTTTCGGCGTGGCGGTGATCTCGCCGTCGACGGGTCCGCTCTCGCCGAGCCTGATCGATCGTGGCGTGACCGTGATCATCGACCCGCGAGCATTCGATCCCGGGGCGCGCGCATTGCGCTCGCTGGGAATGGCCGCCGACGTGGTGGTCTGCAATACCGTCGTCACTCGCGGCGCCGTGCGCATCGTCCATGGATCGGCGCCGGTCCTCTGGTATCTGCACGAGGTGTCGCTGATCGAGGCGCTGCTGTCGCAGAGCCCGTCGCTGCCCGCCGACCTCGCGCTCGCGACGGAGCTCTGGTGCGGCAGCGAACTGTCCGCGCGGCTGGTCAGACCCTCTCGCCCGGATACGAAGGTCGTCCCATACGGACTCTTGCCATTGACGCGCCAGTCATCCGACCAGGACGCACCTTCGGACCCTTCGCGAATCCGGATCTGCGTCTTCGGTTCGATCGAACGTCGCAAGGGTCAGGACCTCGCGACCGCCGCGATCGGGCTTCTTCCGGTGCACGAAAGAAATCGGGTGGAGCTGATCTTGTACGGTCGTGTCCTCGAAACGGCCATGGTGACCGAGATCGAACGACTCTCGGTCGGCCTCGCCGTACGGTTCGGCGGCGAGCTCGATCCCGATACCTACCGACAGGCGATGCTCGCCTGCGACGTCGTACTCGTTTCGTCGCGTGACGACACCCTGCCGCTCGTTTCGCTCGACGCCCTGGGCGCCGGACGCATCCTCGCTTGCACGCCGACGACGGGGACCGCCGCCTATCTGGAGGATGGCGTCGACGGGTTCGTGGCCGAGGCTCCGAGCAGCATCGCCATCGCGGCGATGCTGTCGCACATCCTGTCGAAGCGGGACGACTGGACATCCATCTGCGACGCCGGCAAACGCGTGTTTGCCGCATCGTTCTCGATGGCCCGGTTTGCGGAAAACATATTGGCGTTCGTCGACAGATCGGTCGCGATGAAGGCTCCCTCATGAACGTCCTGGACTCCAGGTGTCTGGTGCTGGGAGCGGGCGGATTCATCGGCACCAATCTGTGCATGGGCCTGAGAGCGGCGGGCGCCCATGTAGAAGGCTACGGACGCCCTCCTCGCAGTGGTCGAGCCCTCCAGGCGATGCCCTGGCACGAGGGAAACTTCGAGGACGCGCGCTCGGTAACCGCAGCCGTCCGCGGCAAGGATTTCGTTTTTCATCTCCTGGGCGGCAGCACGCCGGCTCAATCGAATGCCCACCCCGCTTCGGACATCAGCGAAAGCCTGCTGCCTTCAGTGCGCCTGATGGAATCGTGCTGCGAGGCCGGCGTGCGACGTCTGATCTTCGCGTCATCGGGCGGCACGGTGTATGGACTGGCGTCGACGGAGCCCATCAAGGAAACGGCGCCCACCGAGCCCATCACGGCCTACGGCATCAACAAGCTGGCCGTCGAGAAGTACCTCGCGCTCTATCGACGTCTTCATGGACTCGACTCGATCGTCCTGCGCATCGCCAATCCTTATGGCCCGTTCCAGCATGCCCGTCGGGCGCAGGGTCTGATCGGTGTGCTGCTGTCGAGCGCACTGTCCGGAAAACCGATCGATATCTGGAACGACGGATCGAATGTCCGCGACTTCGTCCACATCGACGACGTGGTCAGGGCGCTCGTGACGGCAGCCGAATACGACGGAAGCCATCGCCTGTTCAATGTCGGATCGGGCACGGGACGTTCGCTGCGCGAAGTGATCGATGCCATCTGTCGCATCACGGCGCTCGACCCGGCGCAGATCAGCTATTCGGCGAGTCGTTCCAGCGACGTCCCTGTCAACGTCCTAGACATCGGCTTGATGATGTCGGAAACCGGTTGGCGCCCCGAAGTCGACTGGATGAGCGGTCTCGAGTCCACGGCGCGGTGGATCGTCACCGAGCAGGCACCGCGAGTCTGAGGCTGCGACTTGGCGACGGTCCATCACCGCCTACAATGCGCGCTCGCAGCGCGGCCGTCGGGCTCGAGCCTCATTGGCATCTGAATTGCTTTCTTCGAGTGAGGCTTTCTCCGAAACGAAGCTCCGGCGCGACCCCTGATTACAACCTTGGCGGCAATCGAAAAGATGAGACAAGCAATCCTCGTGACCGGCGGCGCCGGCTTCATCGGCGCCAACTTCGTCCTCGACTGGCTCGCGACCGAATCCGCGGCCGTGATCAACGTCGACAAGCTGACCTACGCCGGCAATGCCGAGAACCTGAAAAGCGTGGCATCGAACGACGCGCACCGGCTCGTCCGTGCCGACATCTGCGACCAGGACGCGATGACCGCGCTCCTGGCCGAGCATCGCCCCGTCGCGATCGTCCACTTCGCCGCCGAGTCCCACGTCGACCGCTCGATCCACGGACCGGCCGCGTTCATCGAAACCAACGTCGTCGGGACCTTCCGGCTGCTCGAAGCTACGCGCGCCTACTGGTCGGCCCTCAAAAGCGACGCCAAGGCTGCCTTCCGCTTCCTGCACGTGTCCACCGACGAGGTCTACGGCTCCCTGGGCGAGACCGACCCGCCGTTTTCCGAGACCACGGCCTACGAGCCCAACAGCCCCTACTCCGCGTCCAAGGCCGGCTCGGACCACCTCGTGCGCGCCTACCACCACACCTACGGCCTGCCGACGCTGACCACCAACTGCTCGAACAACTACGGGCCGTACCAGTTCCCCGAGAAGCTCATCCCGCTGATGATCTCGAACGCCCTCGAAGGCAAGCCGCTGCCGGTCTACGGGGACGGCAAGAACGTGCGCGACTGGCTGTATGTCGGGGATCACTGCACCGCCATCCGTCGCGTGCTGGCGGACGGCCGCGTCGGCGAGACCTACAACATCGGCGGCTGGAACGAGAAGACCAACCTCGACGTCGTCCATGCGCTGTGCGCGCATCTCGACGCTCTGCGTCCGAAGGCTTCGGGCAGCTACACCGACCAGATCCAGTACGTGACCGACCGCCTCGGCCACGACCGCCGCTACGCCATCGACGCGACGAAGATCGAACGCGAACTCGGCTGGCGTCCGTCCGAGACCTTCGAGACCGGCATCGAGAAGACGATCCGCTGGTATCTCGACCAGCCCGAATGGATCGCGCACGTGAAGTCGGGCAGCTACCGCGACTGGATCGCGACCAACTACGCCACCAAGGTGGCCGCATGACCGCGGTACGTCGCAAGGGCATCATCCTCGCCGGCGGGTCCGGTACACGGCTCTATCCCATCACGCGGTCGGTCTCGAAGCAGCTGCTGCCGGTGTACGACAAGCCGATGATCTACTACCCGCTCTCCGCGCTGATGCTCGCGGGCATCAAGGAAGTGCTGGTCATCTCGACGCCGCAGGACACGCCGCGCTTTCGCGAACTGCTCGGCGACGGCTCGCAGTGGGGCTTGCAACTCGAATACGCCGTGCAGGACTCGCCCGACGGGCTGGCGCAGGCGTTCCTGATCGGCCGCGACTTCGTCGGCGACCAGCCGTCGGCGTTGATCCTCGGCGACAACATCTTCCACGGACACGACCTCGCGATGCAGTTGCAACGCGCGAACGACGTGACGCATTGCGCGACGGTCTTCGCATATCACGTGCACGATCCCGAGCGTTATGGCGTGGTGGACTTCGACGCCAACGGCAAGGCGCTGAGCCTCGAAGAGAAGCCGGCGCAGCCCAAGTCCAACTACGCCGTGACCGGCCTCTACTTCTACGATCATCGCGTCGTCGGCTTCGCCGAGTCGCTGAAGCCGTCGCCGCGCGGCGAACTCGAGATCACCGACCTCAACCGGCTGTATCTCGAAGCCGGCGGTCTCGAGGTCGAGACGCTGGGCCGCGGCTTCACGTGGCTCGACACCGGCACGCACGAGTCGCTGCTGGAAGCCGCGCAGTTCATCCACACCATCGAGAAGCGGCAGGGCCTCAAGGTCGCCTGCCTCGAAGAGATCGCGTATCACATGGGTTATGTCGACGCCGACCAGATCAGGGCGCTGGCCAAGCCGCTGCTCAAGAACGAGTACGGTCAATACATGATGCGCATGCTCGACACGCGGCCATCGCCGCGCATCACGTTCGGCATCCCCACATGACAGTTACACGGACGGCCCTGCCCGAGGTGCTGATCATCGAACCGAAGGTCTTCGGCGACGATCGCGGTTTCTTCTTCGAGAGCTTCAACGCGAAGTCCTTCAACGAAGCGGTCGGTCGCGAGGTGACCTTCGTCCAGGACAACCATTCGCGTTCGGTGCGCGGCGTGCTGCGCGGGCTCCACTACCAGATCGACCACACGCAGGGCAAGCTGGTCCGCGTGGTCAGCGGATCGGTCTTCGACGTGGCCGTCGACCTGCGGCGCAGCTCGCCCAACTTCGGCAAGTGGGTCGGCGTTCCGCTCGATGCGACGAGCCATCGGCAGTTGTGGGTGCCGGAAGGCTTCGGCCACGGCTTCGTCGTCACGTCCGACACGGCAGACTTCCTCTACAAGACCACCGACTACTGGGCGCCGAAGTCGGAACGCTGCATCCTCTGGAACGACGCCACGCTGGGCATAGCCTGGCCGCTCGACGGCACGACACCGGTGGTCTCCGCCAAGGACGCGCAGGGCGCGGCGTTCGTCGACGCGGAAACGTTCGCATGACGGCGCCTCGCATCCTGCTGTTCGGCACGACAGGACAGGTCGGATGGGAGCTGTTGCGCGCGTTGCAGCCGCTCGGCGAGATCGCGGCGTTGTCCCGTGCGGAGGCCGACTTCGAGCAGCCCGAGACCCTGCGGCGCTTCTTCGCGGAGCCGCCGGACGTCGTCGTCAACGCGGTGGCCTACACCGCGGTGGATCAGGCCGAGACGGACGTGGACCGCGCGACTGCGGTCAACGCCACGGCGGTCGGCGTGCTCGCGGAAGAAGCGCGTCGCTGCGGCGCGTTGCTGATCCATTACTCGACCGACTACGTCTTCGACGGCACGGCCACGACGCCCTACGAGCCCGCGGCCACGCCGAATCCGCAGTCGCAATACGGCCGCAGCAAGCTCGCCGGCGAGGAAGCGATCCACGCGTCCGGTTGCGACCACCTGATCCTGCGCACGAGCTGGGTCTACACGTCGCGCGGCAAGAATTTCCTCAAGACCATCCTGCGGCTCGCCGCGGAACGCGAGAGTCTGCGGATCGTCGGTGATCAGCGCGGCGCGCCGACCTCTGCCCGGCTGATCGCGGATGCCACGGTGCAGATCGTCATGCGCACGATGATCGAACGCGACAACGGCGACTTCGAGTCCGGGACCTATCACCTCACGGCATCAGGCGAGACCTCGTGGCACGGCTTCGCCAGTTACATCGTCGAGCAGGCGCGGGCCGCCGGAGCGCCAGCGCTGGTCGTCGAGACCATCGATGCGATCGGGACGAACGAGTACCCGCTACCCGCGCCGCGCCCGGCATATTCCAAACTCGACACGACGTCGCTCGTCGAACGCTTCGACGTCGTCCTGCCCGAATGGCAGACCGGGGTCCGGCTGTGCCTGGCCGAACTAAGGGACGACTGAGCACGCCCGCGTTCCACGAGGCGCGGCGGAAACATGACTCATTCGCGCCTCAGTCCGTCAATGAGCCACGACCTTTCGCGGACGCTTGACGAAAATGTTGAGTTGCAAATCCATTCCCATGTGGCTCTGCTCGATCGTCAGCGGCGTCTTAGAGCAGAACTGCGTGTGGATGTAATAACGAAAGCCGCGCTCGCGTAGCAGCGATAGCAGTTCACCGAGTGCCTGCGGCGCATCCGTGAACGAATGA